>JADLDL010000374.1 GCA_020846655.1 Saprospiraceae bacterium
ACAGCGTCGTTTTGCTCGCCACGCCCGCCGTGTACTCCACTTTCCGCACCCGATGCCCCTGCTCGTCGTACACAAAACTCAGTTTCAGTTGCGTGCCCGTGGCGTTTCGCACCGCCGTGGTCAGGCCGGCGGCGTTGTACTCCAGGCTCAGGTCGTTGGACAGGTCGGTTTTCAGCGCGCCGTTGTCGTAGTAGGTGTAGTTGTTCGCCCCTTGCGGCCGCACGTCGTTGATCGCCGGGTCCGTGAACGCGCTGGCTTCCGTCACGCTGCTCAGCCGATTTGTGCCGCTTTGCAGGGTGTAGGCCGTCAGGTTGTCCATTTGCGTGGGCGTGCTCCCCTGTGGCAACCCGTAGCGCCGCAGGGTGCCCAGGTTGCCGTTCAGGTCGTAACTCAGGTTGTCTTCCTTGTACCGCGACTGCGCGTCGGCCGTAAAACTCCCGTACACCGGGCTCGCGTAGCCGCCCGACCCGGCCGCGTTGTTGGTCGCGCTGTTGGGGCTGTACACCCCGAATTCCGTGGTTTTGAGTTGCTGTTGCCAGTCGTAGTCGTACCTGAACATGTGCTCCGCGCCCGCCGACGCCCCCAGGGCCGGAAAACGCGTGTTCCAGCGCAGCCCTTTGATCCGGCCGTCGTAGCGCTCGTTCGAGGCTCCGGCGCTCGACCCGTATGTGATGAAGGTGTTGCTGCGCACGTAGTCTGCCGGAAAATAGTCCAATGCAAACCCGAACACATCCGCTTTCACCGCGCTGTTGGGGCCCGCGTAGCCGTCTTTGCCGGGGTCGGCGCTGCTCAGTTGTGGGTGGTTGAGGCTTTTCAGCGCCCCGTCGATGGTGTACACGTAGTCCAGCCCTTGCAGCCGGTTGCCCAGTTCGCTGCGCTTGAGTGGCCCCGTTTTGTAGTAACTGTTCCGCGCGTGTTTGATCCGGGCGCCGCCCGTCCCTTTTTTCGACTCCACACACACCAGTTCGCCGGCGTCGTTGTACAGGTACACCTGCTCAAACTGCCCGCTCGCGTTCCCTTTTTGCAGCAGCGAGCGCTTCAGCCGGCCGAAATAGTCGTACTCATAGTCGTGCGTCACCGCCCCGATGTCGTAGGCGCCCAGGCCCAGGTGCTGCTGCACCGAGGCCGTCAGTTCGCCCCGGTGGTTGTAGCGGTACCAGGTTTTGTGGTTTTCGTTGGCGCTCAGCGCCAGCCGGCCTTCGGCAAACATCGGGCGATAGGCCGCGCCCACCCCGGCCGGCAGCGCCAGGGCGGGGTTCAGGAAATCATACGTGAGGCTGCTCTTGTTGCGGGTGTTGCCGCTGGCAAACGACAGGGCGCCGGCGGCGTTGCGCAGGTTGGCATTGCAATAAATATGGTACGCATCGCCGGGCGGACAGGTGGCCGTGGGCAGGTAGTAGGCATTGGGGAAATAGTGGTAGCTGCCGGCGCCGCCCGTGGTGCTGCGGTAGTATTCTCCGGTCTCCACCACGCGGCCTTCGCGGTCGTAGTCGAGGTACGAAAAGGCGGAGATGTTGTTCGGGCTGGCAGCCAGGGCCCATTGGGCAGCGTCCTGCACGAAGCGGAGTTTGCCCTCGTCGTCGTAGATGTATTCGGTTTTGCCCCGGTCGGGGTCCTGGGTGGCGATCAGCCGGTCGAGCGCGTCGTAGTGGTAGGTTTGCGCCATGGTATGCGGCACAGGGTTCACCAGGTAGCGCTCGCGGGTGGCGTCGAACAGGAGGTAGATGTAGCGGATCAACCGGTGGTGGGCCGTGGCGGGCGAGAAATTCGCCGAGTACGTGCCGAACTCCGTTTCCTTGACCTTGATCTCCGTGATCTTGGTCTGGATGTTGGCCGCGCTGTTGATCTGGGCATTGTTCAGGACAAAAGCCAGTTCGGGCGGGCCGTCGGAGTTGGGCATTTCCAGGAACAGGTTGTGGCAGTCGCTGCCCAGGGTGCGGTAGATGTAGCCCCAGGCCAATTCCGTGCCACCCGGATTCTGGAGGCTCACCCGGAAGCGGAAGGCGATCAGGAAACGGGCCGTATCGGAGCAGGGCGTATTGCCGGTGTTGCCGCAAACGCCGCCCTGGTCCATGCGGATTTCGCCCACATCCAGCACCCCGTTGCGGCAAAGCGCGGTGGTGCTAGCCGGCCCTTCGGCGGTTTCGCGGAAGTGCAGGGTCGTGTTGGGGGCGTTGGTTTCGACCAGCGGGGCCTGCAAAGGCGAGTACAAGGCGTCGAAGCCCGCTGCCGGCAGGTACAGGTAGCCGCCGCCGCCCGTCGGCTTTTTGGGCGATGGGGGCACGGCGATGTCGATAAAATCGGAAGCATTGGCAAAGGTCGGGGAGTAGTCCTTGGCGTATCCGTCCGACTGGATGCCGGGCTTGATCATCGAGCGGAGCCGCACGCCGAGTTCGGTGCCCATGTTGGAGCCCGACACCTCGCTTTGGTCCATCGGTACGGTTTCCACCAAAAACGGCGTGCTCGTGTAGTTGTACACACCGGCGTTGAGGGTATAAAAATCGCTGTATTTGCTGTACGACTTGATGGTGTATTTGCTGGGGTCGCCCAAGCCACAGTTGATGCCTTTGGGCGGTACCGACATGCGCAGCAGGCCCTTGTCGTCGTAGTAGTTCAGGCTCCAGTTGGAATAGTCGAGTTCGTACTTGACCACCAGGGGCGGCTCGTATCCGGGGATGTAGTTGGTGTACGCGGCGCTGTAGTAGGTGTTGGTGTAGGCAAAACGGATGTGCAGGAACCTCGATTGGGTGCTGCTGTTGTACGGACCTGTAAAACTCACCTGAAACCGCCAGTTGGCGGGGTCAAAGGTGATGGTATAGTCGGTGCCGGCCGTGAGCATTGCGTTGTTGTTCAGGTCGTAGAGGCTGAAACTGAAGAGGTTGCTCACGTTGCCGCCGGCCAGGTAATAGGCGTTGATGCCGTAGCCTTTGTTGGGATACAATTGCAGGCTGGTTCGCTTGGCGGCGGGCAGGTGAATTTTGACGGAAGCCGTGCCGTATTCGTTCAGCGAGGAGGCCGCCTTGTTGTCGTAGAGTTTGTGGCGGGCCACTTGCCCATTGGTGCAGTTTTCGGCTTTTCCACTGGCGCAGGTGGCCAGCAGCAGGCCCGAGAGGCTTTTGTAGGCGATGGTTTCGGTGCCGTCGGGGTTCACCGTGACCGATTTCAGGGCCACGATGTTTTGGCCGATGTCGCGGGGGGCGGGGCTCAGCGGCGTGGCCGCTGCCCAGTCGACTTCGTAGGATTTTCGGCCGCCGTACAGAAAGCCCAGTTCGGCGCCGGCATTTACATAAAACATCCGGGTCTCGTGGCCCGAGCCCATTTTGTAGGCTTCGCCGACGCCCGACTGGCGTTTTATGCTGCCGTCGGTGCCGTATTCGACGCGGCTGTAGGGATACTGCGAACTGGGCGCGTAGGGCTCGGCGCTGTTGTTGTTGCTGTAATAATACCCCAGTGTGCCGGCCGCAGCACCCACCGGAGCGGGGTTGTTCAGCGTGCCGGGGGTGTCAAACTTGCTGAAATTGCTGTACCCACCCGAACTGTTTTGGATAAAATTCGGGACATACTGGATGGAGGTATTGGCTGTCGGCGCCGGCAGGGTCGACAAGACCTGGCGGCCGTGGGCGTCAAAAATGCGCTCGCTGGCCAGCACGGTTTCCGTTGGGAAATGGCGCTGCTGCTGCTGGGTAAGGTGGCCGAATTTGTCGGAATAGCCCCGCGTTTCGCCGATCAGGCCCGTGCCGTCCTGGTCGGCGTCGTACAGTTTCAGGTGCTCCCAGTTCCGGTTGGTCTCGTTGATGGCGGTGGTGCCGGGGTTGCAACCCTGCGTGAGCGAGGTGCTGGCTACGGCGGCCAGGGCGGTGAAGGTGCCGGCCGGCGTTTTGATGGCCATAGCCCGGTACGTCAGGTTGGCGTCCGTTTCAAAAATCTGGATGGTGGTCGTTATGCCGGTGGCCGCCACGTAGTGGTAGACGTACAGCAGGGAGCCCTGGCGTTCCATTTTGATCTTGTCGGTGGCAGCCGGGTTGACGAAGTAGGAGCCCGTGACGACGCCATTTTGCAGAAAATCAATTTTATACGGCGCCGCTGTGTTGTTGATGTGGACACCGAAATTGAGGTGGGAGGCCGAGAGCGTGCCCCGCTGTTTGGTGGTGATGCCGAATTTGTAGTTCGACAGGGCCTGGCATTCGAAGTAGCCTTCGGCGGCCCGGCAGAAGTTTTGGGTGGAACTGCCGTAGTCGCCCACAGCACTCCAGGTGATGCTTTGCGTTTGCGAAAACGCCGCGAGCGACAGGCCGAGGAAGGCCGCGAGGGGCAGTTTTTTCCAAAAAAAAGCCAAATATGTGCGCATGGGTCAGGATCAGTAGGTGGTGAAAGAAACGGTAGGTGAAACATTGTCCCAGATGTCGGTCAGTTGCAGTTGGCCGCTGTAGGCGTTGAAGGCCTGCGGGTAGTCGCCCAGGCTAAGAAGCAGCAAGTTGCCGTCTCTAAAATACGACAGGCCTTCGGGCAGGCCCTCGTAGCGGTCGAAATGGAAGGTATGCTGCAAGATGTCGGCTTGCCCCTGCGCGCTACCCAATTGGAGCGTCAGGCTGCGCAGTTCGGGCAGGCTGTCGAAGCGGACGATAGCCTTGATCCGGTAGTGATCCAGCACGGGTTTTTTCACCCAAATGAGCGAATCGCGCCCCTCTTCGGTGCGGATGTTTTCGGATTCGAGGCTGAACGAATCGGGGTGAAACACGTTTTCGGTGTACAGGGAGAAGCCGGGGAGCACGGCCTGCCAGTCGGTGGTTTGGCTCATCAGGGCGGCGGGGCCACACAGGCCCAGGGCGCAGCAGAGGCTGGCGCACAACAGGAGTTGCTTGTTCATGGGTTCCGGGTTTAGTATTGAAGGGTGGGTGCGGAAATGCGGTAGTAATTGAGGTTGGTTTCGGCTACGGTTTTCAGGCCTTGCAGGGTTTCTTGCGACACTTTTTTCACCCTTCCCATGGCGTCGTACTCGATTTTTTGATAAAAATTATCCTTGTCGATGGTGTACGTGACGAGGCCCGCCTGGGTGTCGTAGAGGTAGTTGGTCATGTCGGCATGGAGCGGCTGAAACCGAAAATCATCAAACCAGGCCGAGGCTGTCGCGTGGTTGTTCACGCATTTCAGCACCAGGGTGCGTCCGCTGAGGCCTACCGGCAACACCAGTTTGAGGCTGAGCAGCACCCAGCCGTCGGCCTTGGCGTAGGTGTAGCCGTTGTTGTTGGCTGTAAACCCCGTGCTGGTGGCGTAGTACACCACATCTTCGCCGGCCACGGTACCGTTGCTGTTCAAAAACTGGTATTTGAGGCCGGCGGCGGCGTTGAGCAGGCCGTTGGTGTGCACCCACACGCGGACCATGTAGCCACGGGTGGGGTCCAGTTCGGTAGCCGGAATGCGGTACTCAAAGCCCGATCCGCTGGGGCTGAGCAGCAGCGATTTTGTGCCCGAGTGTACCGTGGCGCTGCTGGTGTTCACGCTGGCCGATTGCCCCAGTTTCACTTCGCCGCCAAAATACCCGGTGGCGGCATTCAGGTCTTCGGCCCCGCAGAACGTGGCCTCGGTGTAGCGGGCATCCGACACCTGCGTGACGGCGTACTGGTCGTTGTAGCCCAGTTTTATCGAGTTGTAGCGGTAGATCGTGCTGCCGTTGGCGCTGGTGGCCAGGTCGCGGGCTTCGAGCACGGCGCCCCGGGGGCTGAACAGCGTGATTTCGGTCACTTCTTTCCAGTTGAGCGGGTCGGTGTTGCCGTTGAACGCAAATACTTTTTTAGGCTTCCAGGATTTATTGCTCAGCAGCACCGATTCGTAGGCGGCGGTGGTGGTGTTGTATTGCCGGGTCGTCAGGTTTTTGTCGTAGGTGCTGCGCTGACCATCCACCAACACGTTGTTTTTCAAGGTTTTGGAGAGGTGCACGCGGGCGAGTTGGTTGGTGTAGGTGTTGTCTGCGGATTTGGGTCCCATCGTCGCATAGGCGGCCTGCGTGTAGGCGTATTCCGTTTGTTTTTCCAGCACGGCGCCGGTGCTGGGGTCGAGGGTGCGGGTGCGGGTCGGGTAGCCGGTGATGGGGTCAAATTCGAGGTATTCGGTCACCGAGGGGATATCGTTTTGGGTCACCACCTGTTTTTTCAAAAATTCGTTTTCCATGTGTTTTTGAAAATACAGGTTGGTGTGCAGCACCGTGGCGCGGCCTTTGGCATTGGGGCTGTTGAAGGGGCTGAAACCGCCGATGAACACGCCGTTGAGCACCACATTGTTGGCCACGATCGCGCCGGTTTGGTACAGGAAATTGGGGTCGTACACCACGGGCGTGACGGTATGGAAGCGCTCGTGAAACACCTCGGAGAGCGAATTTTTTCGGTCAAATACATTTTCCGAGGCTTCCAGCAGGATGCCGTTGCGGTCTTTGACCGTCCGGCGCAGCAATTTGCCCACTTGCGTGCGCTCCCTGTTTTTGGCGATATAGCCCTTGTTTTGGTTGAGGGAGTAGAGGTTGAACACATGCCCGATGCCGGCCAGTGCCGTCAGGTGCGACTGGCAGGCGAGGGCCTGAGGGTTGTTGCCATTGGTTTTTACACAATCAAAATACGCGTCGTAGGAGGTCTTGACGTCCATCAGGGTGTTGTCGTGCACCCCGGTGGCCTGGCCGTTGTTGTAAAACGGGGCGTCGTTGTAGTTGGCAAATTCGAACACCGTGGTATTGTCTGTGTTTTCGGTAGGGATGTCGGGTGTTGTCAGGTTGGCTTTTTTGCCCTGAATGGTCACGGTCGAATAGCCCACTTTCGGGGCAAAACTGTGCGGATCGTAGAGGTAATTCAGTTTGGAGCGCCCATTGAGGAAAGAGGGCGTAAACCGGTCGGGCTCCAGCGAGGCCACGCCGTTGGCGTACGCAAATTCGGTTTTGTAACTCAGCAGGGTGCTGCCGGTGCTGCTGTCGAGTTCTTTGACGGCAATAGACTTGACGCGGGTGCCGCCGCCGTAGGCTTTTGTCAACTGCACGGAGGCAGTGGAGGCCAGTATCTTTTCGTTGTTGGGCGTGGCGGTGAGGCCCTCGGCCGGCCCGGAACCGCAGTTGACGGAGAGGTTGATGGGGCTACCGGTGCTGCCGAGGCGGGTTTTGTTGTTCAGGATGGTTTTGTAAATCCCTCCGATGGAGGCCGGGGACTGGTAAAAAGCCTTCCGCATGCCCTCATGGTTGGCTACCGCCCATTGGAAACTGGCGTCGAGGGGCGCGCTGTAGTAGGTGGCGGTGTAGGAGCAGTTCAGCGGATACCCGAGCGTGACCTGTTTGATATCTGAGGCATAACTGTTCAGTAGTTCATACAAACTGACGTCGTCGAAGTCAAAATACCCGGAACTCATGTTCCCACTGATCCCGGTATAACTACCGCCGAAGATCCGCACCGGACTGCCATCGCGGCCCACCTCTTCGTATTCGTCCGATTCGTATTCCACGTCGAGAAACGCGCCCAGGGGCGTCCGGATGCGCGTCAGCGACCAGGCATCCACCTGGTTTTTGGACGTCGGCGTCTGGTATTCTGCGTAGTGCGAGTAGGGAGTGGCGCTGGAAAAGTCTTTGTAATACCCCCAAAAATCTTTTTTAAAGGGGTGAAACGCGTAGTTTTTGGGGCTGGCGGTTTGTGCGTAGGCGTAGGTAAAGTCCGTGCTGGGCAGGGCCTGGGCGTTGGCCAAGCCCAGGAATTTCACGTTTTTCAGGGTGAGTTTTCCGCTCTGCCCCGAAGGCGTGGCGCCGGCCGTGTATTTTTCGAAAATAAAATTATCGTCGGTGTAGCCCGCCGGGAAACTGAAACTGGTGGTCGCGATCGAATAACCGCCGCCCGGGTAGGCATTGATGTTGTTGTAATAATTAGGCGTGAGGAAGTAATCGTAGTTGAGTTCTACGGCTGCCACCGTTTTGGGATCGACGGTAGCCTTCACGGCCTGGTACTTTTGTTCGTGCGTCAGGCCGGCGGCGAGGGTCGAATTGATCGTGAAATTGGCAGGTTTGGGATTGGTCATGGCGGCCGAACTGCTGAACAGGGCGGCATCGGCGGCGTTGAGCAGGATCACCCGCCGGAGGTACAGGTTGGGCGTGCTGCCCGACACCGAGGGCCCGGTGTAGACCTTGCTGTACTCGTCCAGGCGTACGTCTTTGACCAGGAATGCGGTGTGGGTCCGGGTTCGGATTTTGTCCAGGTAATACAATTCGGTAGTGCCTTTGGAAATATTGCCTTCGTCGGAGAAATCCGGGAACGAAAACCCGGCCCAGAGCTGCCAGGTGTTGGGGTATTTTTCCTGCAACTGGCGCTGCCATTCCTCGTTTTCGCCAAAATGGTGCGCGGCATCGTAGTAGGGTGTTTGCCAGGCAAAAGCGGGGCTCCATTGGGCATAGTCAAACTGTACCCAGTAGCCCTCGTCTTCGGCGCCGATGGCATTGAGCGGCGCATTGTCCTTAAAATCGGGCCCGGTAATGGCCGTCAGTTTCCAAACGGCCACGTAGGGTTTCCCGATGGTGCCGGCGGCATTCACCTTGGTGGCGACGGTGATGTTCAGGCCATTGGCCGTGGGCGCCACAAAATCGGGCATCTCCATGTTGATGGCCTGGTGGCTCAGTACATACACGGGCAGCGAGAAATGATAGGTAAATCCGGCCTCGTCGGTGATGCGGAACGCCACCAGGTCGTTGTCTTTGCCGGGATCGCTCGTGAAGCCGGGGTATTTGATGAGATCGGCCAACTGGGTGTTGGTGCGGTATTGGTAGCCCGTGTAGTACACGATGTTTCGGGTACACTTGGCAGTGGCGCCGCCGCTGTGGAGGTTGCCGGAAAACACGCCGCTTTCGGGGTTGGCGTTCACGGTCCCAAATTCGCTTTCAAACAGGAATTGGGGCGATTTGGTAAAGGTTTTGCAGATGTTCAGGGCCTGAAACGTGCCCGGCGCATTGATGGCCGTACCAAAATTATTGGTCGACACGACGCTTTCGTTCCGTTCGTGGCCGGGGGCGTCGAAATAGGTGGGCTGGTATGCCGATTGGCCGGCGGCCGGGTAAATATCTTTGCTGACGAGGGTGCCTTTTTCGAACAAAAAGGGCCGGATGGAACCCTGGATGCCGGGCACGGTCACCTGGTAGTTGTCGTAGTTGGGGTAGGCAAAGGTGGCGCTGGAGCCGGACGACACATAGACGTCCATTTCCCGTTCGGGGCTGGCAGCCGACCAGTTGCCGAAGTCCTTGTAGTACAAGGGGCCGTATTGGCGGCTCAGGTATTCTTTGGTCAACGTATAGGCGCCGGCATTGCGCTGGTAGATGCGGGTTTTCTGGGTGACGTCTTTCCAGTCGTCGGGTACGCCGTTTACGTCGCGGCGGATTTCGCCCACGTTCAGGTCCCAACCCAAGCCTACCCAGCCGGCTTTTTGGTTGACCTGGATGCCGCTGCGGTATTGCAGGGCCAGCGGCACGCCCGGCCCGTCGGCGCTGGGCACCAGGAGCAGCGGCACTTCGTACCGGAAATCGCCGGAGAACAAATCGACCAGATTGTCTTGCGCGGTGGCCTTGTTGGCGCCAATACACATACAAAACAGGGCACTAAAAAAGGCAATAGGGAGCCGGGCAGCCCAGGGGGCTGCAAGATTTGGGTTTTGCATGAAGGGAAAAAGATATAAGGGTTAACGAATCTGTTCCTGAAGTTGTATATAGGAATTCAAGCACCTAAATTTTAGTAGTATGCGAACTCGTATTCAAAAACAATAGCAGTGCCGCCAATAAGATCATAAAAATATTTTTTAATGACATTACCATATTTATCTAAAATGACAAATTCTTTGTGCTTAACTTCCAACTTACCTTCAGCGTTAAACATCTCAAACAATAAAGTATTATCATTCAACCAGGTGTAAACGCTTCTCATGGTAAAACTTCCATCACCGTCTACAAACTGAACATTTCTTTTCCTCCCAGTTGAGTCAAAAGTTTGAAAATATCTGTTTCGAGTTTTCGCACCATCAACGGTTTCACATACTATTAATTTTGAGTTGTAGTCGTAATAAAATCGGGTTGCACTCACAGCCACCTCATTTTCGTCATAATACTCAGTACGGATATGTCTTTTTATGCAATCAAATACTAGTTTCTTCTTATATATAAGCGTTGACTTCCCTTCTACATGTATTTTTTCTGCGTCATTCATAATTTGAAGCAGATACATTTCTACATTGTTATATATAAAAGTATCTGTTTTGAAATAACTTGATCCTAATGTATGTCTTGCTATAGCAACTATGTTATTATCGGCATCGTATTTATAAATTTTTTCAATCGTATCATTTAACAGATTACAAGTTTCTATTCGCTCTAGCAGCCCTTTTTCGTTGAATACCTTTTGAAACGCAAAACTGCCCTTTCTGGCCAAAACAGAATCCACTTTGACCGAATCAATTTTGCTATACGTAAGAGCATAGGATGTAACGCTTTTTACTTTACCCCGATAGCCGTCTTGAATATATGAAAAATTATATTCAATAGATTGACAACAAAGGGTAAAATGCGACGTGTAAAATAAAACTAGCAATAAAGTTATTCTCATAGCAAAATCTTCAATCATACATTAAAAGAACAGATCCAGGCTAAGGTCGAATCCAAAGCATCAATCATTTATTCTCAAAAAACAACACTGCAACAGGCATAGGAAGATTTCATCTCTATAGATTTTTTTCTATAAAAATTGAATACAACAAGCAAGGGCCGGTTAGCCAGGCCAACCGATTCCGCGAGCAAAAACCGTATATTTCCTATAATTTTAAAAACGGCAGCGCAATACGCCGTGATTACCATCACCGGAGAGGGTCCGGCGACTTTTGGAGAACAGGGGCAAAGATGCAAGATAGATTGGTTGTGCGCAAGGCCTTGACCCAGATTATGCTCAGGTTTAACAAAGTGCCCTTCAGAACACTAAAATCCGAACTGTACTATCGCATTTATAAACAATAGGATAAATTGACAACTTGGATAGGCCGGATTCGCACCCTGAAACGGGTAATACGGTCATCGGCAAACCCCGTGGGCTTTAAGCCATATTTTCCACTTTCTTCTTTGTACCGATACCGGGTGAAAATGCCGCTTAGGTGGCTCTCCACAGAAACAGACAACCCCTTTACTAATTTCCACTTGAAGCCACAAAACAGACTGCCTCCTACGTTCAATTCCCTGATATTTCGCTTGAATAAAGTTGAATCAAATATTCCGGGCGTGGATGTTATTAAAAAATTGTGATTTTCTGAATACAAGGACCCCATCAAATCTATTCCGTAGAAATATATATATCGACCTTTGGTTTTTCCTAACTCATAGCCCAAATGTAAAATTGGCTTAAGGCTATGGCTTGAATCCAGGGGAATTGCATCTATGCTTATTCCTTTAATGGTTTCATATTCCGTCTCCAGACCAAGTCTTATTCTCAAAGCAGTATGGGCACCATCGCTTTTTGGAAAATTGCGCCTGAAAAAAATTGAACTGGCTGGTACTGTATTTTTATCAATGAGCCAGAGCAGATCGACAGCGGCCTCCCAGTATGGCTTTGCAGAGGCAGAATCTGGGTAGCCTCTTTCCTGGGCAGAAAGGCGCTGCCCTGTTGAAACTATTGAACACAGCAGCAGTAAGCCACAGGCATACTTTCTCGGTCTGTACATATGAATGTATGTTTGGTGCATGAAAATGTTTACAAAACTGATCTGATGCGCGTCGAGCGCCTCCAGGCCTGAACCGGCCGCCAGGAGCGATCACCACGATTTTTATGTATCAAACAGGTTCCGGTGGAAAAGCAAAACAAATCTGTTTGTTGATTTCAAAATTCAAATAACGCCCTGATTCTCCCTGACGAAACATACACCGCGTTAGGCATAGCAATTCAGGGCTTTCACAGGTCGATTCTATACAGACCGAACCTCAAAAGCGAACACCGGCTGGCCCGGCCAACCGCATTCACCAATCAAAAACCGTATATTTCCTATAATTTAAAAACGGCAGCGCAATACGCCGTGATTACCATCACCGGAGAGGGTCCGGCGACTTTTGGAGAACAGGGGCAAAGATGCAAGATAGAACGATGGCGCGCAAGACACTGTGACCGGTTCCGAACAAGTTTAACACTCTATACCCATATACCGGCCCAAACAGCGGTTTTTGATTTGCATTATCGCAAATCAATCGGAGATAGCCAATAAAATCTATTCTATTCCAGCATTACTATCACACCAGCGCCTCCCACAACACCTCCACCGGATGCTGTGCTTTCCGGCCTGTGCCGTCCAAAATCTGGTGCCGGCAACTGGTGCCCGGCGCCGCTACCACTACCTCGGCCGCCGCCTGCCGGAGCGCCGGAAACAGGACCAGTTCGCCCACCTGCATGCTCAGTTCGTAATGCTCCTGCTCATACCCAAACGAGCCCGCCATGCCACAGCAACCCGAGGGAATGCGCTCCACCTCGTAGTTTTCGGGCAGGCCCAGCACCCAGGCCGAAGCATCCACACTGGCCAGGGCTTTTTGGTGGCAATGGCCGTGCAGCAGGACCTTTTTCGGCGCTTTGGTGAATGCCCCGGCGCTGATCCGGCCAGCCTGGATCTCCCGGGCCAGAAACTCTTCGATTAGCAGGGCATGTTGGCCCAGGGCTTTGGCAGCCTCGCGGCTGGTTTCCGGCACCAAGCGCGGGTATTCGTCGCGGAAACTCAGGATCGCCGAGGGCTCAATGCCGAGCAAGGGCGTGGCTTCTGTAATCTTGTCCTTGAAAATGTCGACCTGCTGCACCGCCAACTCGCGGGCCCGCAGCAACAAGCCTTTGGAAATGGCCGCCCGGCCGCTCTCCGGGTGCGCCGGCAGCTCCACCCGGTAGCCCAAACGGGTGAGTAGTTGCACGGCTTTGATGCCGATGGCCGTGTCGTTGTAGTCCGTAAACTCATCGCAAAACAAATAGACCCGGCCTTTTTCCGGCGCGGCTACCGGCAAGTGCCGGCCCTCGCGCGCAAACCAGCGGCGCAGGCTGGTGTGGTGCAACGCGGGCAGGCTGCGCTGCGGCGCCACGCCCAGCACACGTTTGATGAGGCCGCCCGTCAAAGAGTTGCCCAACACGCCGTTGGTCAGGGCCGGCCAAAACATGCCCCAGCGGTTGATCTGCGCAATGTTGGCAAACACACGCGCCCGAAACGGTACGCCGTGGCTCTTGTAATACTGGTGCAAAAATTCGGCTTTCATGCCCGCCATGTCTACGTTGGAGGGACACTCCGAGGTACAACCTTTGCAGGACAGGCAGAGGTCCATCACCTCCTTCAGTTCTTCGTGGTCGAAAGCGTTGGCTTTTTCGCTGCGGGTCAGAAACTCGCGCAGGGCATTGGCGCGGGCGCGGGTGGTGTCTTTTTCGTTGCGCGTAGCGCGGTAACTCGGGCACATGGTGCCGCCGGCAAAATCGAGCCGCCGGCAGTCGCCCGAGCCGTTGCATTTTTCGGCCGCCCGCAGGATACCGTCGCCAAAGGCCAGGGCCGTGTCAAACGTTTTGTCCTGTTGCCCCGACTCGTAGCGCAGGGAGGTGTTCATGGGCGCCGGGTCCACGATTTTGCCGGGGTTGAAGATGCCCTGCGGGTCCCAGCTGTGTTTGACCTCGCGCAGCAACGCGTAGTTCTGCTCGCCGACCATGATCGGGATAAACTCGGCCCGCACGCGGCCGTCGCCGTGCTCGCCGCTGAGCGAGCCCCGGTATTGTTTCACCAGCCGGGCCATCGACTCACCAATCTGGCGGAGTTTGATGCGGTCGGCTTCTTTTTTCAGGTTGAGAATGGGGCGCAGGTGCAATTCCCCGGCGCCGGCATGGGCATAGTACACCGATTTTTGGCCGAAGCCAGCCATCATGTTTTCAAAATCGGCGATGTATGCCGGCAGGTCGGACAGTTCCACCGCCGTATCTTCGATGCAAGCCACGCCTTTGGCCTCGCCGGGCATGTTGGACAAAACCCCCAGGCCGGCATTGCGCAGTTCCCATACTTTTTTGGAGCGGGGCGCCGGAATCACCGGAAACGCATAGCCGTAGCCGCGCGCTTTCAGGTCGGCAATCATGGCCTCCGCCCGGGCGGCAGCCACCTCAGCGCTATCGCCCCGAAACTCGATCATCAGTACCGCCGCCGGGTCGCCTTCCACGAAAAAGCGGTTTTTGGACTGTTCCAGGTTGGCTTTGGTGCAATCCAGGATCAGTTTGTCCATGAGTTCGCAGGCGCTGGGCTGGTGCTGCATGGCCACGATGACCGCTTCCAGGCACTCGGGCATGCTGGTAAAATGAACGCAGGCGACCACGTCGTGCGGGGCCGGCAGCGGGTCTACGTGCAGCGTCAGTTCCGTGCTGATGGCCAGGGTGCCTTCGGAGCCGCTGAGCATTTTGCAAAAATTAAACGCGGGCTGGCCGGGGGTAAACACTTCGGTCTCCAACAGCACGTCGATGGCATAGCCGGTGTTGCGGCGGTGAATGCCGGGCTTGGGGTATTGTTCGCGGATTTCGGCCTGCACGGCCGGCTGCGAGAGCGCCTCGTGCAGTTGGCGGTAGAGCCGGGCCTCCAGGCTGTCGCCCTGCCGTTTGGCTTCAAATTCGGCTGCGCTGAGCGCCGAGAAGCGGGCTTCGGAGCCGTCGCTCAGCACGGTATCGAGGGCCAGGACGTGGTCGCGGGTGGTACCGTACACAATGGAGGTGGTGCCGCAGGAGTTGTTGCCCACCATGCCGCCGAGCATGGCCCGGTTGGACGAGGAGGTGTTGGGGCCAAAGAAAAGGCCGTAGGGCCGGAGCACCCAGTTCAGTTCGTCGCGAATGACGCCGGGCTGCACCCGCACCCAACCCTCTTCTGCATTGATTTCCACTATTTTATTCATGTACTTGGACACATCCACCACGATACCGCTGCCCACACACTGGCCGGCCAGCGAGGTACCGGCCGAACGCGGGATGAGCGGCGTCTGGTGCGTCCGGGCGAAGTGCACCAGGGTTTGGATATCGGCTGTGTGTTTGGGATAGGCCACGGCGAGGGGCAGTTCGCGGTACACGGAGGCGTCGGTGGCGTAAATATGGCGCAGGAGGGCGTCGAAATGCAGTTCGCCATCCAGTTGTTGTTGCAGGGTGTGCAGCGGTGCTGTCATATGGGTTGAATTTTGCCGGTTTGGATGGGGGCGGTATCGGATTTTTTTGTAAAAACGGAGGCCGATCAGCGCCTAGTTGTTGCTCAAGACCTTGTCAATCGCCTTTTGTACCAGCCCTTCCATGACCTTGTAACCTTCCAGCGTGGGGTGAACGCCGTCTTTGGCGAGGTGCTCGGGCAGGCCCTTGCGTTCGTCGGCCATCACTGAGTGGTAGTCCAGGTATTCAAAATCGTTTTTCAGGGCATATTCCTTGAGCATGGCGTTGAGCCGCACGATTTTATCGGCGGGTTCCAGTCCGGGCGACCAGGGGTAATCGTACACCGGAAGGACCGACGACAGCACCACGTGGACCTGGTTGGCGCGGGCCAGTTCGGCCATCGAGGCGAGGTTGCCGAAGGTGGTTTCGAGGCTGGTTTCGCCGGTGTTGCCGGCAATATCGTTGGTGCCGGCCAGGATGACCACCACGGCGGGTTTCAGGTTGAGCACGTCCTGCCGGAAGCGCACGAGCATTTGGCCGGTGGTTTGGCCGCCGATACCCCGGCCCACGTAGCCGTTTTTGGCAAAAAAATCGGGGTCGTAGCCCACCCAACCCTCGGTGATGGAGTTGCCGTAAAAAACAACGCGCTTGTCGGCGGCCTGGGGCGGCGCCAGGTCGCGGTTGAGTTCGGTGTAGCGCTTCAGGCCGGCCCAGTCGGAGCGGATCATTTCCTCCCAGAAGCGGTGCCAGCGCCAGGCGCCCTCGCCGGTGGAATGCTGGAGCATTTGCGGTGTCATGAGCAGGCCTTCGCGGTCGAGCCAGTCCATGAAGCGGTCGGTCCAGAGGTCGATGGGCAGGTTTTGTTTGCGGAGGCCGAAGCCGTGTCCGCCTTTTGGGTAAATATGCACTTCAGCCGGCCGGCCGGCGGCATGCCATTTTTGGTAAATGGTGGCGTTGCCGGCGGCCAGTTTATCGTCGTCGGCCAGGGCCATAAAAAGGGGCGGCGCCTCGGCGGGCACGGCATTGTTGAGGATCGGACTGCAATAGGCATAAATCGGGGCGATAAAATTGGGGCGGCTTTCGGGGTCGGCAGCCTGGGCCACGGCGATGGCCAGGGCGCCTCCGGCAGAGAAGCCCATCATGCCGATGCGGTCGGATTCGATGCCCAATTGGGCGGAATGCCGGCGCAGGTAGCGAATGGCTTCCAGGCCATCGGCAATGGCTAGCGGCAGCACTGCGGCATTGACCGAATCGAAGCGGGCATAATTGCCCATAGCCAGATCGCGATCCTGGCTGGGGTCGGTACCCGGCTGGGTTTGCAGCACGCGGTATTTCAGCACCACGGCGGTGATGCCGCGCGATGTGAGCCAGCGGGCCACATCGTAGCCTTCTTTTTCGATGCTCAGCCAGCGAAAGGCGCCACCGGGGCACACCAGTACGGTAGTGCCGTTGGGGCCTTTGGGGCGAAAAACGGTGAGGGTGGGTTCGGAAATATTGGTGAGGCGCAGGGCATTGTCCTGAGCCTGGATGGTGTCGGTGCGTTCGGGGAAGCTCCAGGATTCGGAGCCCGGAGCGGTACCGGGGTATAGCCGGATGCGTTCCTGGGCGGTTGCGGAAACAGCACTGAGCAGGAGCAGCAGAGGCAGCAGGGGCAGTAAAAAGTCTTTCATAACCATTCAAAGGTATCCGTTCAAAGAAGGCTGAAAGATGCGAAATGTGTGGGTTTTCGAGTGGTTTTTTTGTGCGCTGTTCCCATCGACGCCGCGTTGTCAGGCAATATTTTTTGTAAAAAACAATGTTTTCCAAAGCCCCAAAACGGACATCGCCCCGCCCGGAGATCCGGGACGAGGCGATGTGTATTGAAAAACGTTGTAGGCAGGCGAAATGTAATTTCGCCCTACACTACTTGGTTTGAATCATTTTGCGCACGGCGCTGTCCGTCGGTGTTTCCACCTGATAGTACAGCACACCGGTAGTATTCAGCAGGGCTTTGTCCAGGTTAAAGGTGTTGAAGCCTTTAGCAAAGTCGCCCGTCAGGCCATACAATACGCGGCCCGTTTCGTCGAAGATCG
>JADLDL010000375.1 GCA_020846655.1 Saprospiraceae bacterium
AAGGCCATGTAGGAAGGCATATCAGTGAGGAACAAGCCCAGAAAATAACGGATTTCATTGCCGTGCAAATAAAACGAATCAAAGCGCGGATCGTCCTTATCCGCCGTCATGAGGGTGAAATTGGGGGCAAACTGCCGGGTTTCCAGCCAGTGCCGGTACTGCCAGAAATCGCGCATGAACTTGGACGTGCCCACCGGCTCCGCCTGGAGATCGCCCAGTGTAGAGTCTGCCAGGGAGGCTTCCAGGTGTTCGCATTCATCTCCGTAGGCCATTTCATTGGGCGGCGCCAAAAAACTCTCGGCAAAGTATCCGAAATAGGGTTTTTCAGCCAAAATGAAGTGTTTGACGGCACCTAGCAGGTCGTAATATTCGCCTGGCGCCTGGGGCACCCCTTTGGGTCGCATTTGCACATGCGACATATCGCCGCGCATGAAATCAAAATTATAAGCGGCCTGGATATCCCGGTAGTGGGCACAAACGTAGTCCCAGGCAGCCGTGTTGGGCCGATCAAAGTCCAGTTCCCAGTGTTGATTGTTGTCTTTGGACTCGTACAAGCGGTAGCGGGCCAATGGGCCGAATACCCTGGACATAGGCTGGGGTTCCTTGATCCGGTAGTCGCGCCAGATCCGGCCGTCTTCGTCCTGCACCATCGCGAGTGGGTTGGGGTCTACTTCCAAGCCCCGGTATGGCGGCGCCATAGTGGCGGGCACCGTTTCGAAGCCTTCTTCGTAGAGGCATTGCATCAGGCTTTTTCGCCGGGCCAGACGCTCCTCTGCATCGCTGGGTTCGCCAAACAGGCAGCGCAGGCGCTCGGCTTCGGCCCAATGCTGAAAAAATTCGCTGGTATCGGTTGGGATATAAAATCCCGGCACCGCACTACCCTGCTCCAGGAGCCAGGCTAAAATCGTCAGTTGAACGTCGGTAAACAAATCGCTGTGGTGCCGCACAATCTCGAGTTCGCGGCGTTGCAGCCATTCAAAATATTGCGGATTGGCCAGGGCCTGTTCGGAATAGCGGTCTGTGTGCGGGACCACATCCATACCCACCGTTTTGCCCAAGAGGTGCAACAGGTTGACCACCACCTTTAGTTGTTTTTCAACCGTATCTAAATCAGGGAATACCGTGGCCAATTCGGGACTGTAAAACTCCGGGTTGAGGTTCCAACTACAGGGGCCATACAGGCTGGAAACAACCCCCGTTTCCCAAACAGGTAAAATATGGATCGCATTTTGCGCATGCGGCAGGGTAAGTGCGTAAGGAACAATTTTCCAGAAATGCTGAATCGTGCGCACATTGATCCCCACTGTTTTGGCGGTTTTCAACCATTGCGTATCGCGCTGCCGGGCTACCGGGCTTTCGAAGTGTATGGCCGGGTCCATCGCCCGGAAAACGGCATCAGCACCATACTGGCTTTCCAGGATTTGAAGGATCTCCCGGACAGAAAATTGCTGGATTTCCTGAGGGAGCAGGGTCAGGCAGGACTCGGGCAGATCGGACAAGGTCTTCGACACAGTACTTAAACAATAAATGAACAAATCGCGTTGGTGAATACTGGACTACTTCTAAATAGCCTTTTTTTATTGCTTATAATCGGTTATATTCGCTGCGCGAAAGTAGATGAAAACGAGAAGAGCTAAGGGGCAAATATTACTACGACAGTACATAAAGACAAAGACAAACACACCCTAAGCAGCGCACCACACTGCTTTAATCCTTTTCCCGAGAACAAAAACGCTCAGACCGTGATTTACAAAGTAAAACTAAAAAATGCCGACGACATGGTTTTGTTGGATGACCATGTGTACGATTGGTTGACCGCAGACGCCTATCTCTCCAAAATTGATTTGGTCAACAACCTGCGCAAACACTCCAGTGGCTGCGCCGTGTTTCAAAAAACCTGGAAAAAAGCCGACGGCGGGTTCAAGACCGAAACGATCTATCTCCACAAGATCATCGCAGAAAAATTTTTAGGCGACCAGAAGCTTGATAAAAAGCGGCTGGTGGGTGCTAAAAATGGCGACAAACTGGATTGCCGGCTCGACAACCTGCTGTACCGTTCGCGCTCGGTAGCCAGCCGGCAACGCAAAACCAGCAGCAAAACAGGTTTTACCGGCGTATACCGGGAGCACAACCGCTTCCGCGCAGTTATCTCCATACGGGGAAAATCCGTGCATATCGGCATGTTTGATACCGCCGAAGAAGCAGCATCTGCCTACAACAAGGTTTCCAGGGAAACCTACGGCGAAGAAGGCAAGATTAACAAGATTAAATAGAAGGCCTGCTGTTTTAGTGCATCCGATCGCCACGTGGGGTCATTTCCTGCAGGATATGTGCTTCCCGGTACAGGTATTCCTGCCAGCGCAAACGCACGGCGGTGGGGTCGAAATACAATTCTGCCAGGTCCAGAAACATCCGGTAGTGGCTGGCTTCGGCAACCATGAATTTGTGGTACCAACCGCGCAACTCCTCGTCAGCGCAATACAACGACAGCAATCGAAAGCGTTCGCAGCTGCGCGCCTCAATCAGGGCGCAAGTAAGCAAACGCTCCAAAAGCGCCTCCTCGCGGGAGACGCCTTTTTTCTGAAATTTCAACACCTCGTTGACGTATTCGTCCTTGCGCTGCCGGCCCAGGCGCAGGTTTCGTTTCTTCAATTCGACCAGCACCAATCGAAAGTGCCCCCATTCCTCCGTGACCACCGGCGCCAATTCTTCCACAAGTTCGAGCCGGTCCGGGTACGCCTGAATCAAGGAAATGCAAGCCGTTGCTGCTTTTTGTTCGCAATACGCGTGGTCTGTCAGGATTTCCCCAAGGTCCATTTCAGCCAGGTTGACCCAGCGGGGGTCTGTCGGCAATTTCAAGCCGAGTTTGGTGTTGTGCAGTACCGATTCCATTCTGCAAAAGTACTACTCCGGCGGTTTTTTACCTTTGCCTCCGCAAACTTCGTTTTGGCATGGAAAAACTCAGCATGGCGGCCCTGAACCGGCTTAGTCCGGATTCTTTTCGGGAAACCAAAAAATACCCCATCGTGTTGGTGCTCGACAACGTGCGCTCCGGGCTGAACGTCGGCTCGGTGTTTCGTACCGCCGATGCCTTTGCGCTGGAACGGGTGATGCTCTGCGGTATCACTGCCCAGCCGCCGCACCGCGAGATCCTGAAAACAGCCTTGGGCAGCACCGAATCCGTCGATTGGCAGTACCTCGAATCCACCCTGGAGGCTGTGCGGCAATTGCAGGCCTCCGGCTACCAGACCTGGGCAGTGGAACAAACCACGGAAAAAACCTGGTTGCAGGATTTTTTGCCTTCGGCCAACGAGAAATATGCCTTTGTGTTTGGCAACGAGGTAGACGGCGTGCAGGATGAAGTGCTCCGGCGCTGTACCGGCGTGTTGGAAATTCCACAATTCGGCACCAAGCATTCACTCAACATTGCCGTAACGGCGGGCATCGTCAGTTGGGAGTTGGTGCGCAAGTTGAACCTGTAAAGAATCGCGTTACCTTCCTACCTTTGCGCGTCCGAAACAGCCCCTTTGGCCCTTCATTTTTTCATGACTCAATTTTTCCAAACAACGTGAATGTATTCAAATTTGGCGGCGCCAGCCTGAAAGACGCCGCAGGTGTAAAAAACGTAGCCTCGATTTTGCAACGCTATGCCTCTGATTCCCTGGTAGTTGTCGTTTCTGCTATGGGCAAATCCACCAACGCACTGGAGGCTGTGGTGGCTGCTCATGCCAAACAAACCGGTGAGGCGCCAGCCTTGTACCAGGCGCTCAAAGAGCACCACTATGCCATCATGCGCGAATTGTTTGAGCCCGGCGACGACGTGTTCAATATCGTCAACGACACCTTTGTAGAGGGCGACTGGGTGCTGGAAGAAAAACCCGCCGAGGACTATGACTACATGTACGACCAGATCGTATGTGTCGGCGAATTGGTCTCCTCCAAAATTACAGCAGCCTATCTCAATAAAATAGGCCTCCGGACCCATTGGCTTGATGCCCGCGACGTGGTGGCCACCGACAACACCTACCGGGAAGGCTGGGTGATTTGGGATAAAACCAAGGCCAATACGCAAAAAAATGTGGCCCCTCTGTTGGCAAAAAGAGGCTTTGTGCTGACGCAGGGCTTTATCGGCGCCACTTCCGAAAATTTCACCACCACGCTGGGCCGCGAAGGTTCGGACTATTCGGCCGCCATTTTCTCCTACTGCCTCGATGCGGAAAGCATGTCGATCTGGAAGGATGTGCCTGGCGTCCTGAATGCTGACCCGCGTTTGTTTGAAAATGTGGTGAAACTTGACCGCCTTTCCTACAAAGAAGCCATCGAAATGACCTACTATGGCGCCCAGGTGATTCACCCAAAAACCATCAAGCCGCTGCAAAACAAAAATATCCCGCTATTTGTAAAGTCCTTTTTGGACCCGGCAGCGCCAGGCACTGAGATCAGCAGCGATACGGAAGAAGCCTATCCGCCCATTATTGTGGTGGAAAAAAACCAGGCCCTGCTGCACATCAGCACCAACGACTATTCCTTTGTGGCCGAGCAACATATGGCCCGCTTGTTTGCCAAACTGGCGGAGCTCCGGCTGTTTGTCAACATGATGCAAAACACCGCCATCAGTTTTACGATTTGCGTACCGAACGTGCCCGAACGCCTGGTCAAATTTGTCAAAGATGTCTCGGATGAATTCCGGGTCAAGCAGGAAAATGACTTGGAGTTGATCACCATCCGGCACTACAACGAAGAGACCATTGCTACCTTGAAAAAGGGCAAAATGGTTTTGTTTGAGGAGCGAATCCGCAATACCATGCAAATGGTGGTGAAAAACGTACCCGCCATCGAGCGCCGTACCGTTGAATTGGAGCGGGCCAAAGGCTAGCGGCATTGAGAATTTTCGGCTGAACCTGTTGCCCAGCCCTATGCTGGTCGATAAGTGACAACCGGGCCTTCCCGTACCTTGTTCTTTGTTGTTTTTAATCCATGTGCGCAGCCGCGCACGTGATGTTCATGCGTTTTCCAAATCTTACTCCTCAATGCGTAGTATCAAATTCCTTTTTTTTCTGGCTCTGGTGGCGCTTCCTGTATTGCTCGCCGCACAAATTCCACCCGCAAATGCCAGCCGGGGCAATATGCCGGGTAATCCCGCACAACTAAATATCGGCCGTTTTTATGGAAAAGTGCTGGACGAATCGACCGGCAAAGGCCTGGCCTATGCCTCTGTTCAATTGAGTGCGATGCGCTTCGACAGCACAAGCCGTTCCATGAAAGAAGTCCTCCTAGCCGGCCAACTCACCGAAGAAAACGGCGATTTCAGCCTGGAAAACCTGCCGGCTATGGGCCAGTTTACCCTGAAGATCAGTTTTATGGGCTATGCCAGCCTCGAGCAGAAGGTTTCTTTTGGGCTCACGCCGGGTGGCCGGCCGGGTGCCGGTTTTGATCCGGGGAAACTGGACAAAGACCTCGGCAATATTACGCTGGCGACTTCCTCCAAAATGCTAAAAGAAGTGACGGTAAGTGGCGAAGCCTCGGTAGTGAGCCTGGCCTTGGATAAAAAAGTGTACAAAGTGGATAAAAATGCCGTTGCCGCCGGCGGCAACGCCGAAGATGCGTTGAAAAACGTGCCGTCCCTGACAGTGGATATTGATGGCAACGTAGCCATGCGCAATGCCGCGCCTCAAATTTTTGTCGACGGCCGCCCCACTACCCTGGCACTCGACCAGATCCCAGCCGATGCCATCGACAACATCGAAGTGATCAGCAACCCTTCCGCCAAGTACGACGCTTCGGGCGGTACGGCGGGGATTATCAATATCGTCCTGAAAAAAGAGCGCCGCGTGGGCTACAATGGTTCGATCCGGGCCGGCATTGATAAGCGTGGCCGAGGTAATTTAAATGGCGATTTGAATGCTCGCCAAGGCAAGATCAACGTCTTCCTGAGCGGTGGTTATTCAGCCCGCAAATCAATTGGCAACGGCGAAACCGACCGCTATAACCTGTTTGGGTCGCCGCTGACCAACGTTTACCAAAGCAGCAACTCCGAAAACGGCCGCGGTTTTATCAATAGCCGGGCCGGGATCGACTGGTTTGTCGACAATCGCAATACCCTGACGCTCACGGGCAATTTCCACGGCGGCCGGTTCCGGTCCTTTGATGAATTGGGTATCCAAACCGATACCCTGCTCTCTGCTGGCCGGGTCAGCACCTTTGCCACCCGCAATTCGGACAACACCCGCCAATGGAAAAACCTGGGCAGCCAATTGTTGTACAAGCATTTGTTTCCCAAAGAAGGCAAAGAGTGGACCGCCGACCTGAACTACAACAGCAGTCGCTGGGACAACAAAGGTTTCTTCGCCACCACTTACCAGCAGTCGGCCACAGAGACCCGGCAACAACAAAACGGGGAGGGTGACAACCAGTTTGTTACCGTCCAAACCGATTATGTGGATCCCATCGGGCCAAAAATGAAAATTGAGGCGGGAGCCCGTGCCGCTATCCGGAACTACAACAGCGAAAACGGCAATTTTCAATACGATTTCCAGCAGGGCGCCTATGTGCGCACGCCGGGTTTTGCGGACAAATACAAGTTCAACGATCAGGTGTACGCGGCCTACGCTACCTTCAGTAATTCCTACAGCCAATGGGGCTACCAGTTGGGCTTGCGCGCCGAAAGTTCGACCTACACCGGCACCTTAATCGATATCGACTCCACTTTTTCTAATGAATTTCCCCTGAGTTTGTTTCCGAGTGTCTTTCTGACCTACAAACTCAATGAAGAGGACAATGTGCAGTTGAGTTATACCCGCCGGATCAATCGCCCGAACTTTTTCCAATTGGTGCCCTTTCCTGATTTTTCAGACTCCTTGCTGTTGTCGCGTGGTAATCCCGGGCTCATTCCGGAATTTACCAATTCGCTGGAAGCCTCGTATCAGAATATTTTCAACCGCGCCCACAACCTCTTGGCGACGGTGTACTATAAGCAAACCACCAACCTGATCACGTCCTACCAGTATTCTGAATTCAATGCTGCGCTCAACCGGGAAGTGATTGTTTCGACCTTTGCCAATTCAAATTCCAGTCAGGCCTATGGTTTGGAACTGACGCTGAAAAATACCTTTTGGAGCAAAATTGAATTGACGAGCAACCTGAATTTTTACAATTCAATCGTCAATGCGCGGAATATAGAGAGCAATTTGTCGAACGAACAATTCACCTGGTTTGTGAAGGAGAACCTAAGTATAAAACTCCCGGCGCAACTGACCTTGCAACTGTCTGGCGAGTACCAGAGCCGTACGGCGGTGTCGTTGAGCAATCCTTCGATGCACGGTGGTTGGCGGGGCGGCCCGAGTTCTTCTGCACAAGGCTACACGATCCCGAACTGGTTTGTCGACGTGTCGCTGCGCAAGGACCTTTGGAACCGGACCGCGTCCATTTCGCTGGCGGTGCAGGATATTTTCAGGAGCCGGCGCAGTGGAAGCCACTCTGAGTCCATCTATTTTGTGCAGGACAGTTGGCGCCGGCGCGACCCGCAGTTTGTGCGCCTGAATTTCTCCTGGCGCTTTGGCAAATTTGACGCATCCTTGTTTAAGAGGAAAAACAACAAAGTCAACGCAGAAGGCATGGACAGCGGTTTTTAAGGCCCAGCCGATCTGTTTGTTATTTCAAGCCATTGAGGGCTTCGATCAGCCACTCCCGGGAAATGATTTCGGGAGTGGTTTTTAATTCTACATTCGTACTGCCGGGTTTTTTAATTGTATTTTCCAAAAACCCAAAGCCAGTTCCTCTTTGTACCTTTGGCCCCCAAAATATCCCGCTTGTGAATTTCCTGAAACGCATGTTGCGCCGCTGGTACCGCGCGATACCCCGCAAAGAAGACGGCACCTTGTCGTGGGGGCGCTATTTCCGCCGGCTGGTGCTCCGGCTGGTCCTTTGGTTTTTTGGCATAACCATCGGCCTGACACTGCTCTACGCCTTCCTTCCGGTGCCCTGCACGCCCCTCATGTTTATCCGAAGTATCGAACAAGCCTCGGAGGCCAATCGAGACCTTCGCTGGAAGAAAGACTGGGTGCCCATGTCCGAATTGTCGCCCAAACTCCAATTGGCCGTGGTGTGCGCCGAAGACCAGGAGTTCCTGGAACACGAAGGCTTTGATTTTGCAGCCATTGAAAAAGCCTACAAATACAACCGCACCCACAAACGCAAGCGCGGCGCGAGCACCATCAGCCAGCAAACCGCCAAAAACACCTTCCTCTGGCCCGCCCGCTCCTGGATTCGTAAGGGCCTGGAGGTGTATTTTACCTTCCTGATCGAAGTGATTTGGAGCAAGGAACGGATCATGACCGTCTACCTGAACATCATCGAATTTGGCGACGGCATCTACGGCGCAGAAGCGGCGGCCCGCCATTATTACAACAAGGCAGCCAAGGACCTGACCACTTCCGAAGCCGCCATGCTGGCGGCTATTTTGCCCAATCCGCTGAAACGCTCGCCCAAAAACCCCAGCGGCGAGGTGCGCCAACGCCAACAATGGATCATCAGCCAGATGCGCATGTGGGGCGGGAAAATTGATTTTGACGACCCCAACACCCCTAAAAAAGAAAAATAGGAACCCATCGCATGTCGAAAAAGAATAAATCCAATCCGCAGACGTCCGCGCCAACTCCCGAACCGGCTCCCTTGCCGCCTACGGGGGCTCCCGCGCTTTGGGAACGCCCCTTGGTAGCCTCGGTGTTGCTGGTGCTGGCGGTGCTGGCTACGTATGCCGCTTCCGTTCACAATGGATTCGTATTTTTTGACGACGACAAGGCAATTTTGTACAACCGTGCCTTGCAGAACCCCAGCCTGTCCAAGTTTTTCAGTGGCCAAAACCTCGGCATGTTTGCTCCGATCTCCTGGATTGGCTACTGGCTGGGCAGCCTGATCTCGGGCCAGGAAGCCTGGGGCTACCACTTGTTGGGGCTGTTGCTGCACGCCGCCAATGCCGTGTTGGCCTATTGGGTGCTCTACCGACTGCTGGAGCGGCACTGGCCCGCCTTTTTTGCAGCCGCTCTGTTTGCGTTGCACCCTGCGCAGGTGGAGGCGGTGAGTTGGGCCGCTGCCTTGAGTACGGTGTTGTTTGCTTTTTTCTACCTGGGCAGCCTGTTGGCCTATTTGGGTTGGAAAAAGTCCCCTACCCCAGCCCTGTACGGCTTGTCGTTGCTGGCTTTTGTGCTGGCTTGCCTGTCTAAATCGGCGGCCGTCACGCTGCCTTTGGTATTGCTGGCTGTCGACGCGTACCGGAGCGGTAAATTTTCAGGTATCCAATGGCTGAATAAAGTGCCCTATTTTGGCTTTAGCCTCCTTTTTGGCGCCTACACGTTTGTGACACGGGCGCAGGAAGGGCACGATATTGAGGCCGCCTCCAGCGCCTTTTCACTGGTCGACCGGTTTTGGATGGTGTGTCAAACCCTGTTGTTTTACCCGGCCAAACTGTTGCTGCCGCTGGGCTTTTCGATTTCCTATCCCTTTGTAAAAACCGAGGGGCTTTGGTCCTGGGAATATTACCTGGCGCCGCTGGCGCTGGTGGCCCTGGGGCTGCTGGTTTGGAAGAAATTCGCGAGTAATCGCGACGTTTTGCTGGCATTGGGCTTGTATTTGCTGCCCCTGGTGGTGATGTTGCCGTTCCGGACGGTGGGTAGTTTCGAGTTGCGCTCCGACCGCTATGTGTACCTGTCGTGCCTGGGTGTGTTTTTGTTGCTGGCCCTGGCCCTTGAACATCAAAAAGCAAGCCTGCGCTACGGGGTTTTGCTGGGGGCCGCTGGCCTGCTGGCGTTTTTGACGCTGTCGCAAACCCGGGTTTGGAAAGACGGTATTGCGTTGTTTCAAAACTGCGTACAAAAAACGCCGGAAGCCTCTCTTTGCCAATGCAACCTGGCCTACAGCGAACTCCTGAACCTCGATTTTGAAAATTCAGCCTACCACTACAGCCAAGCCCTGAAATTCGACCCCTCCGTCGTGGAGGCGTACAACGGCCGGGGACAAGCGTATTTTCAATTGAAAAAAATTCCGGAAGCCCTCGACGACTTTACCAATGCCATTGCCGGCGGCATCAGCACCCCCAAATTGTTTCTCAACCGGGGCAAATGCCTGGTCATGCTCAGCCGTCCGCAAGAAGCCCTCTCGGACCTGAACAAAAGCCTGGAACTGGAGCCCAATAGTCCGGAAGCCTATTTTTTCCGCGCTGTGGTGCACGAAAAAGGAAAAGAACCGGACTTGGCTTTGGCCGACTACAGCATGGCAATCGAGCAAAATCCGAATTACCTGGAGGCGATCGTCAACCGCGCGCTGATTCGTGTTGGCAACCAGCAATTTGCTGCCGCCATCGAGGACTACAGCCGGGCCGTTGCCCTGAACCCCCGGATGGAAATGATTTACAACAACCGGGGCTACGCGTATTTAAAAAACGGCCAGCCCGACAAAGCGCTTGCCGACGTTAATACAGCCATGGAACTCAATCCTAATTACGCCCGGGCGTATCAAACCCGCGCCGTAATTTACCAGCAACTGGGCCAGGCTGCGTTGATGCAGGCCGATTTGCAAACTGTCCAGCGCTTGCAACAAGGCCGGTAGGCCGAAGTCCAATGGATTGTTAATCTACCCTGAATTGCGGACGGGCCAAGTATTTTTGCCCCGAAAAGTCATTTTTTTCAATCAACAACCACGTCCATGACAAAATCAATACTTCCGCTGATCGGATTTTGCCTGATCCAGGTCCTCGCCATTGGCCAAAAAACCACGCCCGTTTACGAGTTTAAAAACGGCAACTGGTACAATGGCGAAGGTTTTACACCGGGTACCTGGTATACCGTAGATGGGAAATTTACCAAAAAAACACCTGCCAAAGTCGACTCCGTATTTGATTTGGCCGGCCGCTGGGTCGTTCCGCCCCTGGCCGATGCCTACTGTTCGACCCTCACTGGCAACCCCTCGGCGGCCAACCAACTTGGCTTCTGCACGGAAGAAGGTATTTTTTACCTGCAAGTGCTCGGCAACTCCCTGGAAGATCGCAAAGCCGTCGAGGCCCTGGTTAACAAACCTTCCGGCCCGGACGTGGCATTCGCCAATGGCGGGGTCACCTGCTCCCTGGGCTATCCGTTTCTCCAGTTTGAAGGCCCGGCCCAAGGGATCCGCAACCCGCAACTCATGAAGCAGCAATACGACAAAATCAAGTTGCAGCGCAGCATGGAAGGCAACGGCTATTGGTACATGGACAGCAAGGCGGCCGTTGGCAAAGCCTGGGATAAAATCAAGGCCCAAAGGCCGAACCTGATCTCGATTTATTTGCTCGATGTTGCCAACAGCGGCGGCAAAGAAGGCAAAGGCTTGTCGGCCGATGTAGCCAAAGAAGTGGTAAAAAAAGCGCACAAATCTGGCTTTCCAGTGTACGCGCACGTCGAAACGGCAGCCGATGTGGCACTTGGCCTCAAGTTGGGTGTCGATGGTTTTGCCAACCTGCCCGGCCACAAGTGGGACGGCAGTGGCGACGGCAAAAAATACGAACTGTCGGACGATGACCTAAAAAAACTGGCCAAGAAGAAAACACCCGTAATTCCGCTTTTTTCGCACGCGCAATCCATGGCGCCCCGCCAGGGCAGCCAGGAGGCGCAATCGAAAATGCTGAAACGACTGCTGAGCAACGGGGTGAATGTGGTGATTGGCTCGGATGATATCCAACGCACGATCCGGGGTGAACTCAACTACTGGTTTCAATTCGGCGACCTGAACTACAGCCAGACCCTGAAAATACTCTGTGTCAACACGCCGCAGGCTATTTTCCCGAAACGCAAAATCGGTCGCATTGCGGATGGCTACGAGGCCAGTTTCATCGTGCTGAGCGACAATCCACTGACCAACCTGCTCAAACTCCGGGCTATCGCTTACAAAGTAAAAGACGGCTTGATTTTTTAAGCCTTGCCAACAGCAGGCATCCTGACTGTTGTACGAACTAAAAAGGGCAAGCCTACAGCTGCGAATCTGTAGGCTTGCCCTTTTTATGTACTGCCCGGACCGGCGTGTTTTCCAAAAATTGGGATATAGCCAGTTTAAATCGCCTGGATCAGGTCGTATTGGGTGAGGATATGCATGCCGCCGGAGCGGTCTTTGGCGATAACCGCCGTCACCTCCCGGTTGATGTATTTGTTCAACTGGCTGATCGGCAGGTCTTCCTGCACCAATGGAAAAGGTGCGCCCATGACTTCCCGCAGGAGTTTTTCCGAATTGTGGAGCGGATTTTCCAACAGGATACGCAAGACCTGATTTTCGGTGATGGAGCCCACCAGTTGGTCGCCATCCAGCACCGGCAACTGGCTGATATCATCCGATTTCATCAAACTGAAGGCGCTGCGCACGGTGTCGCTGACCTGAACGGAAATAAACCGACGGTCTTTTTTTCGGGCAATCAGGTCGCCTACGCTGAGTTCGTCCTCCAGGAATCCGCGTTGCCGCATCCATTCGTCGTTGTAAATTTTGCCGACGTAGCGGCTGCCGTGGTCGTGGAAAATCACGACCACCACATCGTCTTTTTTCAATTTGCCGCGCAGTTGCCACAGCGCGCCCATGGCGCTTCCTGCAGAATAGCCCAGCAGCAAGCCTTCCTGGCGGGCCAGGCGCCGGGCCCAAAGGGCCGCATCTTTGTCCGAAACTTTTTCAAACTGATCAATCACCGAGAAGTCCACGTTGGCAGGCAAAATGTCTTCGCCGATGCCCTCGGTGATGTAGGGGTAAATTTCTTTCGGGTCAAAAACGCCGGTTTCGTGGTATTTTTTGAACACGGAGCCATAGGTGTCGGCGCCCCACACCTGAATCTTGGGGTTGCGCTCTTTCAGGTACCGGGCCACGCCAGACACGGTGCCGCCGGTGCCTACCCCCACCACCAGGTGGGTGATTTTGCCCTCCGTTTGGTCCCAGATTTCGGGGCCAGTGGATTCGTAGTGTGCCTGCCGGTTGGAGAGGTTGTCGTATTGGTTGCACCAGAACGAGTTGGGGATTTCGCCGCTCAGGCGCCGCGCTACAGCATAGTAGGATCGCGGATCTTCCGGCTCCACGTTGGTAGGGCATACGATCACCTCGGCGCCCAGGGCTTTAAGGACATCGACTTTTTCTTTGCTCTGCTTGTCGGTGGTCGTGAAAATACACCGGTAGCCCCGCACACAACCCACAAGGGCCAGGCCCATGCCGGTATTGCCGGAGGTGCATTCGATGATGGTGCCGCCGGGCTTGAGGTCGCCGCGCGCCTCGGCGTCGTCAATCATTTTAACAGCCATCCGGTCTTTGATGGAGTGGCCGGGGTTGAAGGTTTCTACTTTTGCGAGCACCAGAGCCGGTATGTCGCCGGCAATTTGGTTGAGCTTAACCAAAGGCGTGTTGCCTATCGTTTCGAGGATATTCTCTTTGTATTGCATGTGTGGTGTTAGATTGCCATTTTATGGTAAGTGCGCGAGCATCATGTCGCGTACTTTTTCTTTTAACATCGGGATATCGGCCGCGCTCAGTCCGGCGGTTTCAATGGGGGTGTCCCATACGATATGAACGGTGCCGGGGCAAAGGTCGAGCGAGCGGGCGGTGGCTGATATGTTTTTTATGTTCAAAATGGTCTGGATGGCCAGCGGCGCTTTGGTCTGAATGGCAATCCGGAAGGCCCCATCGAAAAAAGGCGCCAACGGCTCCTCTGTTCGGTTTCGGCCGCCTTCCGGGTAGATAAAAATACTCCAGCCGGCAGCCAGTTGATTTTTTATATCCACCACGCTACGAGCACGGCTCATGGCACTGCTGCGGTCAACCGACAGGCACATTTTTTTGACCACCCAACCAAACACCGGCACTTTGTGCAGTTCTTGTTTAGCCAGAAAACGAAAAACGCCAGGGAAGGCATCGGCGTTGACGATAAAATCGAGGGAGGAGTTGTGGTTGCCAATAATGACGTAGGAGCGCTTCGGGTCCAATTTTTCCTGTCCCGAAATCCGGGTTCGAATGCCCACCAAGGTCAGGAAAACAGGCGTGAAAACATGGTGCAAATACCCAATATTGCGCCGCAGGGCCGTATTGCCTGGGGTAACTGCCATGTTAATGAGCAATACAGGAATCGATACGGCCATCAACAACAAAAACAACAGGACACCGTAGATAGCCCAAATTTTCCGAAAAAAGTCCATGCGCGAACTTTACGGGCGCAAAGGTACCTTAATTCCTGCCGAAAAAGATTCAGCAGTGATCCGAAAACCAGTCTTGTGTCGAAAAGCCGGTGTCTGGCTTGCCCGTTTAGTGCAAATGGGCTTTTTCAATAGCCCTCGGGTCGTATTTTACGTTGATATTGATCCACATCAGGCGCGAAATGCGAAAGATGTACACAAAGTTGACCACCAAAAACAGGATCAGCGAGCCAAACGCCACGGTCTGACTATACCCCAGGACCCAGTGGAAAAGCGCGACAAACAGCAAACAGAACCATCCGCTCCACACGTAGGAAATAAACATAGCGCCGTAATAGTAGCCGGGTTCCGGAAAGTAGTTCAGGTTGCATTTCGGGCAGCGCTCCAACATGTCAAAGGATTTGACGAATGACCAACTGCCGGTTTCGAACATCTCCCCTTCGTGGCAACGTGGACATTTCAGGTAGAAAATGCTGTAAGACTTGGAGCCTTTTGAAAATAGAGCCATAGCACAATGGACGCAATGCGCCCGGTTAACCGTAAAAGAAAGCGCAAAGATACGTTCTCCAGGCGTTCTTCAATCCCGGATGAGCAATTGGAAGGCTTGATGTAAATCACCACCTGCTCTGACCCCGCTCATCTGCCCGCCTGGCCGTTCCTTCGACTTTTGTGTTATAAAAAAGTCATCTTCTATCGTCATGGGGAAAACTACCGCCCTACCTGTTGCCAAGCCCGCGCCCAATGCCGTGCTGTCCTGCTACCATTGCCACGAAGTCTGCCCGGACGATCGCCTGCACCTGGACGACAAGTTTTTCTGTTGCGAAGGATGCCAGATGGTGTATCAGATTCTGAACACACACGATCTCTGTCAATTCTACTCCCTCGACGACAAGCCCGGGGTCACACAAAAAATACAAAAAGATGCTCGCTCGTATGCCTGGCTCGACGATCCGGACATCCGCTCGAAATGGATTCATTTCAGTGACGGCAAACTCACCCGCGCCTCATTTTACCTGCCGGCCATGCACTGCGCTTCCTGCATTTGGTTGCTGGAGCACTTGTATCGGCTCGACGAAGGCGTGTCGCACTCCAGCGTGAATTTTCTGAAAAAGGAAATCACCATCCATTTTGAAGAAGAAAAAACCTCGCTCCGGAAACTGGCCACCCTGTTGGCCAGCATCGGATACGCCCCCGAGATCAACCTCGGCGACGTCAGCGCCGACCAAACCCCCAAAGCCGTTGACCGCTCGCTGTACTATAAAATAGGCGTGGCCGGTTTCGCTTTTGGCAACATCATGCTCCTGAGTTTTCCGGAATACCTCGGCCTCGAAAAGGAGCATGAAGCCTGGTTTTTTGGCATTTTTGGCTACCTCAACCTCCTGCTGGCGCTCCCAGTACTGCTCTACAGCGCGCAAGATTATTTTGTGTCGGCCTGGAATGGTTTGCGCAACCGCCACCTGAACATTGACGTTCCCCTGGCCTTGGGTATGGTGATGCTGTTCGGACGCTCGGCCTGGGAAATTCTCAGTGGCGCCGGGGCCGGTTACATGGATTCGTTCGCCGGTTTGCTGTTCTTTTTGCTTACCGGCCGCTGGTTTCAACAGAAAACCTATCACCAATTGTCCTTCGAGCGGGATTACCGGTCCTATTTTCCAGTGGCAGCCTCCCGCAAAAACCAGGATGGCACAGACACCGCTACACCCGTCGACCGGCTGGAGCCCGGCGACATTATCCTGGTTCGGCACGGCGAACTCATTCCGGCCGATGGTATCTTGCTGAAAGGAAAGGGCCTGATCGACTACAGTTTTGTGACGGGCGAAGCCGAGCCGGTGCCCGCCCAAAGCGGGGCGCATATTTTTGCCGGCGGCAAACAACAGGGCGAAACGCTCGAGATCAGCCTGACACGCCGCGTCAACACCAGTTACCTCACCCAACTTTGGAACGATGAGGCGTTCAAGGCCAAAGTAAAAGGCCACGCCAGCCTGCTCGCCGATCGCGCCGGGCGGTATTTCACCGGACTCATCCTGGGCATTGCCGGTCTGGCGTTTTTGTATTGGGCGCCACAAAACATCGCCGTGGCGGTGAACGCTTTCACCGCTGTGCTCATCATTGCCTGCCCCTGCGCCGTGGCCTTGTCCATTCCGTTCACGATGGGTAACGTGTTGCGCATCCTGGGCAGAAACCGATTTTATGTCAAAAACACGCAGGTGCTGGAGGCGTTTAGCACGATCAACGAGGTCGTATTTGATAAAACCGGCACCATCACGAATGTGGCACAACAGGCAGTTCGGTGGGTATTGCTGGACGGCGCTGCGCCGCTGTCGGGTCGCGAACGGGTAGCGCTGCGCACATTGGCCCACCAAAGCGGGCACCCCTTGAGCCGGCAAATCGCCGAATCGATGCAGGAAGTGCCGCTGGATACGGTCAGTGCCTTTGAAGAAATAACGGGCAAAGGCATTCAGGGGCGGGTGCAGGAGTACGGCCTGCGACTGGGTTCTTCGGCATTTATGTATGGAGATGCGCAGCAGGAACAAGGTGTTTTTGTAGAAATCAACGGCGTGGTGCGGGGCTATTTCGATATAAAAAACCGCTACCGCGATGGGCTACGCGACATGCTGGAATATTTCCGCCAGCGGTATGCCGGTTTGTGGCTGTTGTCGGGCGATAATGCGCACGAATCCAGGGCCTTGCTTCCGTTTTTTGAAAAATCAGACGCCCTTCGGTTCAACCAAAGTCCGCAGGATAAACTCGATTTTGTCAAGCAATTGCAGCAGGAGGGACGCGAAGTGCTGATGCTGGGCGACGGCCTGAATGATGCAGGCGCCTTGCGGCAAAGCAACGTCGGCATTGTTGTGTCGGAAAATACCAATAATTTCACGCCAGCCTGCGATGCCATTTTGCACGCCGATGAATTCGAACGCTTGCCCAAGTTTATGGAGTTATCGCGCTGGGGTGTCACTACCGTGAACCGCGCCTATTTACTGGCGGCTTGTTACAATGTAGTCGGGGTGAGTTATGCCGTGACCGGCAGCCTGTCACCGGTGGTAGCAGCCATATTGATGCCCCTGAGTTCGGTGACGATTGTGTTGTTTGGCTTTGGGATGAGCCACTGGAAAGCCTGGAAACTGGGTCTACAAAGTCATGTTTTTTCAGAATAATCGGTGTTTCGCTTGATTTTCCACCTTTGTCAGCAGTAACAAACTGACCGTAAATGATGCCCGTCCTGCTCAGGTTTGGGCATTACTTTTTAGCGCTTACAAGCAGTCCCTAAAACTGCCTGACCACCGCCACGGTTTTTTTGCTGCGCCGAACCTCACCGTCGGGTGCAAAAATTTCTGCATACAAAATGTAAATGCCGGGTCGGGCGCGGGTGCCGTCGTCCAGGTCGCCATCCCAGCGCAGCGAACCTTCAACGGCCGCCAGTTGTTGCCGCACCAGGCGTTTCACTGGAATGCCGCCGGCATCAAAAATAGTCAACTGTGCCACATATCCGGCTCCTGGAAGGCGGAAGCGAATATCCAGGAAGTCCTCAAATCCATCGTCGTCCGGAGAAAGCCGGGCGGGATCGAGGAAAAGCAGCTCGTCACCCGCAAAAGGCGCAGTGCCAGAGCTTTGCGAATTGCGCCGGGTAGGTGTGCCGGAGCCTCCGGTTGCCTGTTTGCCAGCCGATGTCCAGTTGGCGGGGTCGTTGGTTGGGCGGTCGGCTTGGATGCGTTCCAGCGACACACCGTCCTGGTCTGCTGTGCTCAGCAAGGCATTGTGCAGGTCATTGGAATAGTCGAACGAATCGACGGTCACCACCACGCCATTTTGCGCATAAAACAAGGTCACATTGCCTTCGTCGTCGGGAAAAGAGGGTAAGGCCAGACTGAACAAGCGGTTCGGATCGACCTGATCAAAACGCGAAGCGATGTCGCTAGGGTTAGCAGCATAAACCAGGTACGTACCAGGCAGAAACAATCGGTTGGCGGCCAGCGACACCGGTGCTGCGGCGCCGGCAAAATTGGCGAGGAAAAAGCCCTGGCCGTTAAAAATTTTGTTGCTGCGATTGTACAATTCCACAAAATCCGATCCGCCGGTAGCCGGATTGAACAACAGTTCATTGATCACAATATCCTGCGGTTCAGGCACTTCTGGCAAACCCAGTTGCACCGAGTCGCTGGCAACAGCCGGGTTGCCACTGCAGTCCAGCACGCTAGCGGCCGTTCGCAGGGTATACAAAACGCCTGATTCCAGGGGTTCGGACAAACTGAGCCGCACGGCGCGGCGGTCCAGGGCCGTGGGCACAGCCGAAGCAATGGCGCGGGCGGGTTGAAATTGAAAAGCCGCAGCATTGGCGGCAGTGTTTTTATCGAGTCCTTCGGAAAATACCACCACCACGCTGTTGGCATTTTCCGGGTAGGCCGACAGCAGATAGGGCGCATCGGTGTCCAGCGTATTTTGCAGAGATGCATTTTTTTGGCCGGGCGTGCCGCCGGGCAATACCGGGCAGGACTGCCAGTTTTCGGCGCCCAAACAGGGCAAGCCGGGGTTGATGCGTTCCAGGGTCCAGCCGCCATCTTGTTTGGCGGCTGTGGCATGCCAGTTGATGGAATAGGCGACCTGGTCAATGACTTGGCCGCCGGCATCGCTCAGTGTCAATACATCGGTATCGTTGTTCAGGGATGGGAAACCAGCCATCGTTTTTACCCGGTTGGTAATGGGTAGCAGAGCGGCCGTACCGGCCAGGGTGCTCAGCACCAATACCGAATCGGGGTACAACAAGACGGCGGGCAAGGCCGCCGCAGGGCCGCCGTCCGACAGATACAAGGTTTGCAGGTTAATGATCTTTGTGCTGCGGTTGTACACCTCCACCCATTCCACTTCCGGCAAGCCTCTCGTAGGGCTGGGGTCTGCCATAATTTCATTGATCAAAATATCAAATTCAGTCGCATTTTCTATTTTAATAAATTCAAAATCAACTGTTTGCAGGGCACTTTCGTTGCCCAGTGTGTCAGCAACCAGGCTCGTTTTCAACGTGTACTGGCCAGTTTGCAGGCCACTGCTCAGGCCCAGGTGCAGGGCTTGCCGGCTACCCGGCGCAAAGGCAACAAGGGTCGGCTCCCCTACCCCACTGATGTTGTAATTCGCCGGACTGAGGGCTGAAGCCGAATCAAGGGTTTCGTCAAAAACGGCCAAAACCGTGTTGGCATCCAGGGCTTGGGCCGATACCAAAACCGGTGGCTTCGTATCCGGCGCATCGGCCAGGATGGATAGGTTGTCAAAGAAAAATTTGTCTTTTCGGGTAGCGGTGTATTGGCAAAATACACCGAAAAACAGATTGGCGCCCCCGGCATAGGTAGCATCGGTGCTGCTCCCTTGTAGTTCAAAAGCGCCGTTTGGTTGGGCGGCTTCGATGCTCCAGAGGCCGGCGGCACTGCGTTTTACCCGGAGTTGTACCTGCACGGGATCGCCGGCGACAAAGCCGGCAATGCCAGTGGCCAAGGGGCTTTTGCTGGGCCCGTCTTGCCGGAACAAGCGGATGTCATCGGCAGTGCCGTCTTCGCCCAGTTCCAAAAAATAACCGTTGGCGTTCGGGAGATCGGCCTGGTCGGCCAACAAATACACCCGAAGCAGGTTGGTGGAAGAAGGGGCAAATTCCATACGGATCTCCAGTAACCAGACTGCGCTGTCTGGAATATGGCCTTGCACGGCCAGCAGCGAACTGCCCGCATCCGGGGCATTCAACTGCAATTCGCCGGCCGCATTGACCTTGAATTCGTTCGTTTCGCCTTGCCAGGCGGGGTTGGTTGAAAAATCGCCGTCGGAAAAATTGTCAATAATTTGTGCGTTGAGTGCCGGGCAAAACCAGATCATCCAGCAGCAAATAAAAATTGCCGATCGTGTCAGAAGAGTCATGTGTAAAAATTTGGTCCTCGCAAGGTACGGAAGCCGGCAGTTTTGCGTTTGGCCAAAAAACACATTCTGCTATGAATTTGTCTTTCGCAAAAGGGGCGCTGGCGGTGCTCGTAGGGCCCGGGTTGTTTTTCGTGGCTTGCCGTGGTTCCGCTAAGTCAGATGCAATATTTTCATTATCAACTACATACGTCACCAGTTTGCGGGAGCAACCGAATGAAAAAAGTCGGGAAATCCGGCAATTGCCCCTGGGCACGGCCCTGGCAGATTTGGGAGAGGTAAGCCGATTTTTATCTGGCATCCTGCTGGCCGATTCGCTGCGGCAAGAGCCCTGGCTGCGGGTACAAACCTCGGAGGGCGAGGCGGGCTGGGTCTTTGCCGGAGCAGTGCAGCCGGAAGCCGCCGGCGCGGCGGAAATACGGCGCTGGCTCTTGGCCAAACGCTTCGAAGCCTGGTTTGGGCCGGTACTGGCACAACGCTGGCAGCGCTGGCAGGAACTGCCCGAGCCACAAAGCGACAGCCTTTTTTCGGTTCAATTGCGCGAAGGACTCGCCCTGCGCGATACCCTCAACTTGCTCATTTCCCGCAAGGTGACCCGCGATGCCGGGAATCCGTTTCCCGATTTTTTCTGGCTGAACGAAGCCTCGCCGTTTTTTATCGGACAACAAATCGCACAAGGCACCAATTTTTACCTGTTTCTGGACTACCGCGCTATTGGCCGGCGTGCGCAGCGCACCCAAGGCCAGGAGGACGACCGGTTCGCGGCCCTAGGCTATGCGGCCTACCCCACCGACAGCATCGAGTCGCCGCTGCCAGCCTGGGTGTTCCCCTTGAGCACCGAAGCGAGTTGCAGCAATTTGGGCCAGGGTCAGCACCTGGCGATGCTGCAACAACTCGGAGTGGCGCTGACGGCTGGGCGCTATTTCAAACCGGAATTGCTGCGGCTGAAAGAAGCGGTGCTGGAGGATTTTTTGAACCAAAAACGCAGTTTTTGGCAACCTCGGGAAAAAATTCTGGCTGAGTTGGATGCCATTCGGGCCGCAGCGCCGTCCTGCCTCTCCGACCGGGATTGGCTGGCGATAGAGGCCCAAAGGGCCATTTTCCAGCAAGCAGATGCAGGCGGTATGAAATTAAATTTACGGGCCGGTGAATAGCCGCATGGCTGTCTATTGACAAATCCCCTTAGTTTTGCGGCCGATAAAGACGCTGCCTGGCAGTATTCCTCTTTCAAAGTAACAAATCTACCCTCCTATGGATAAGATGATTGAACGGTTCCCCGACCAACTGGCTGAAGCCTTGCGCCTGGCGGAAACGGTAACGATAAAAAAACACAGCTCGCCTATTCGTGCCGTGCTGATTTCCGGATTAGGCGGCAGCGGTATTGGCGGCAACTTTGTTCAAGCCCTCTCCGCCGACGAGTGCAAGGTGCCAATTTGGGTCAACAAAGGCTACCTCGTGCCCAAATGGGTCAACAAACACACCTTGGCCATTTGTTCGTCGTACAGCGGCAACACTGAGGAGACGCTGCATGTCTTCGATCAACTGAAATCGGCTGGCGCCAAAATTGTGTGCATCGCCTCCGGCGGTAAACTTCTCGACATGGCCCGGGAATTGGGCCTCGATTTTGTACAGGTACCTGGTGGCTGGAGCAGCCCGCGTGCTTGCCTGGGCTATTCTGTAGTGGCCCAATTGGCGGTATTACGCGCTGCAAAACTGCTGAGTGGCCGGCTTTTCCGACAAATCGAAGCCGGGCGCAAATTGTTGGTCAAAGACCAGGCGGACATCCGCAAACGCGCGCAAAAATTGGCGGGTTTTCTGGCTGAAAAAACACCGGTATTGTACAGCGCCGACCATATCGAAGCCGTAGGCATGCGCTGGCGGCAACAAATCAACGAAAATGCCAAAATGCTGTGCTGGCACCACGTGGTGCCCGAAATGAACCACAACGAACTCGTTGGCTGGCGCAACAACCGCCCCGATGTGGCCGTGGTGTGGCTGCGCAACCGCGATGATTTTGGCCGAACCTCCGTCCGGATGGACATCAACAAGGAAATCGTGGAGCATTTCACCAACACCTCCATTGAAGTGTATTCCAAAGGAAAATCGCTGGCCGAAAAAATGCTATACCTCACGCACCTGGGCGATTGGATGAGTTTTTACCTCGCCCTGGCCCGCAACGTGGATCCTGTGGAAATCAAAGTAATCGATTATTTGAAAGGCGAATTGGCCAAAGTATAACCCCTTGACGCCTAACAATTTTTGAAGTCATGCAATTTATCTCTTTCGATACTGCGCCGGCCGATGCCTTCATTCGTCCGGAAGAATTTTCGGCCCTGGCGCCACAAGTACAAGCGGCTGCTCAGGTGTTGGACAGCCGCAAAGGCCCCGGCCACGAATTTTTAGGCTGGCTGGATTTGCCGCTCAAGTACAACCGTGCCGAGTACAAGCGCATCAAAGCCGCTGCCAAACGGATACAACGGCAAAGCGAAGTGCTGGTTGTGATTGGAATTGGTGGCTCGTATTTGGGCGCGAAGGCTGCTTTGGAATTTTGCGGCCATACTTTTTACAACAACCTGCCCAAAAAGCAGCGGAAAGGCCCGGAAATCTACTTTGCTGGCACCAACATCAGCAGTACCTACCTGGCGCATTTGCTGGAATTGATCGGCGATCGTCATTTTTCAGTCAATGTCATTTCCAAATCCGGCACCACTACTGAGCCAGCCATTGCGTTCCGGGTGTTCAAAAAGAAATTGGAAGAAAAATACGGCAAAGAAGGCGCCCGCGAGCGGATCTTTGCCACCACTGATCAGTCGCGCGGCGCCCTGAAAGTATTGGCCGACCAGGAGGGATATGAAACCTTTGTTGTTCCCGATGACGTGGGCGGCCGGTTTTCGGTGCTCACGGCGGTAGGCTTGCTCCCGATTGCGGTGGCCGGCATCGACCTGGACCAACTGATGAAAGGCGCCGCCGATGCGCGGCAGCGCTACAAAACGGGCTCGATGGCCGACAATGACGTGTGGCGCTATGTGGCGGCCCGCAACATCCTGCACCGCAAAGGCAAGGCCATCGAAATGATGATCAACTACGAGCCACGGCTGCATTTTATGGCCGAATGGTGGAAACAACTCTACGGCGAAAGCGAGGGCAAAGACGGGAAGGGAATTTTTCCGGCCAGCGCTGATTTTACCACCGACCTGCATTCCCTGGGCCAGTATATTCAGGATGGACGCCGGCATTTGTTTGAAACGCTGCTCGAAATCGAGACGCCGGAAGTCGAACTTCTGGTCGAGTCCGATGCTGGGGACCTGGATGGCTTGAACTACCTGGCAGGTAAATCGCTGGATTATGTCAACAAAAAAGCCGCAGAAGGCACTCAAATGGCGCATGCCGACGGCGGGGTGCCGACCCTGAAGATTTCCATTCCGGAGGCTACACCCTACTACCTTGGCCAGTTGTTTTATTTCTTTGAAAAAGCCTGCGCCATCAGTGGCTACTTGTTGGGCGTGAATCCCTTCGATCAGCCGGGGGTGGAAGCCTACAAGAAAAACATGTTCCGCCTGTTGGGCAAAAAATGATCAATAGCGGACGTAGGCGCTGGTATCGGTGAGGTGAAAATAGCGTTGCGGCAATTCGTCGAAGCGGTAGTTTTTGAACTCACCGAGAAACAACCCGGGCTTGGCCAGCAGGGTATCGAAACGTTCCGGGGCCTCATCTACCAGGATACATCGTGCGCTGTCGGGGTGTCCCAGCGCCGATAGCATCAGAAATTCGTAGGGTGTTCCCCAGGAAAGTACGAGTTTGTCCATTGGCGCCTGTTGTTCGGTGAGCAGCAGTTTGCGTGCCGGCCGCTGGCTGGTTTGTTGCAACAATTCCTGTTCCCAGCGCAAGCGGGCTGTCCAGGGGTCATGGGTTTGGAAAATCCGGAACAGGCTGATGAGGACCAAAGCACTCAGGGCTCCCCATTGCCAGCGGGGCGCAGGCAGGGCGGGCACCACATCGAAGACAAAAGGCAGGGCAGCAAACACAGCCAGGGGCAGGTACAGGTTTTCGAGGTAAAACTGGTTGTCGCCCTGGTGAAACGGAATATTGACCATCAGCACAAAGCCCAGCGGGAATGCTGCGCAAAGGCCCGCTTTGAGCCAGTTTTTTTGCCGGAGGTAAAAAATTGTATTCGCCGCAACGAGCACCGGAATGAGGTAATAATCGCGCAGGCACCAGCGCAAAAAATCGCGGTTGCTCGGGATATCAAACCAGTTGGGCCAAAGTTCGCCAAAGGCCTTGGCCCGTTCGAGCGACATGGCATCGTACCAATCCAGTTTGAGAACTTTGTATTTGACAAAAACGGTGGCCACGAAAATGCCCAAGGCTAGTGCCTGCAAGGCGCGCGTGCCCTTGCTGGACTGGCGGTCGAGCAAAAAAAATACGCTGCAAAACACCATGGCGTACAAGACCATCGGGTGGAAATAAAACGCCGTCACCAGGGCAGCCGCCAGCAAGGGGTATTCCCACCAGCGCAGAGCATCGAGCGAGCCTTTGTGCTGAAGCCAGGCCAGCACCAGCAGCAAAAAGGCGAGTCCTTGCGGCATTTCTGACAACCAGTAAAACGTGTGGGTAGTCATCAGCGTGGACACCAGCACCAGCACCAGGCCCCATTTCCATTGGCGCAAGCCCAAGGTAATGAGTAGAAAAAGGATCAGGTAGTACAACACATGGCCGAGAGAGTAACTCAGCAAAACCCCACGCAGCGGCAGACCGGCAGCCTGCGCCAGCCAGGCAAACACCTGGGTGCCGGCAGCGCCGAAACGGCCACTCTGGATTTGCAACTCGCCGGTGCGCAGGATGTGAAAGCACTGGAAGGCCATGTCCAGAAAAGCCATCCGTTCCAAATAAAAAACGGTTGCCAACGTGGCCAAGGCCAGGTAGACAACCGTTCCCCAGGTTGCGGTGGTGGATACAAAATTGGGCAAGGCGGGTTGCTGCTTCATATGCGGTTCGACATTCGAAGGCCTAAACCTAAAGCATTCCCGAATATCCAGGCGCTTTGCCTTTGTGTATTAACAATCCTTAGCCCAGGCGCTCGATGACGATGGCAGTAGCGCCGCCGCCGCCGTTGCAAATCGCAGCCAGGCCCAGGGCGCCGTCTTTTTGTTGCAAGACATTGTTGAGCGTTGTCACGATACGAGCGCCCGAAGCGCCCAGCGGGTGTCCGATGGCCACGGCTCCGCCAAATACGTTGGTTTGTTCGTGGGCGATGCCCAAGACCTGTTCGAACGCCAGCGTTACCACGGCGAAGGCTTCGTTTACTTCGTAAAAATCAATGTCCGATTTTTCAAGGCCGGCCATTTTCAGGGCTTTGGGTGCGGCGATGGTCGGCGAAGTGGTAAACCATTCCGGCTCCTGCTCGGCATCGGCAAAGCCGCGAATTTTAGCGATGGGCTTCAGTCCGTATTTGTTGACGGCTTCTGCGCTGGCCAGGATCAGGGCGGCGGCGCCATCGTTGATGGTGCTGGCGTTGGCAGCCGTGACGGTGCCATCGGGGGTAAAGGCCGGCCGGAGTCCGGGAATTTTATCAAAACTTACTTTTTTATATTCCTCATCCTCCAGGATCAGCACCGGGTCGCCTTTGCGTTGCGGAATGGATACCGGTACTATTTCATCCTTAAAAAAGCCGCCGGTGGTGGCTGCAGCGGCGCGTTGGTAGGAATCGACGGCAAACGCATCCTGGGCTTCGCGGCTGATCTGGTATTTCACTGCGGTGGCATCGGCGCATACGCCCATGGCTTTTTGGTTGTACACGTCGGTCAGGCCATCCTTGCTGAGGCCGTCGATCATTTCGGCGTTGCCAAATTTGTACCCCCAGCGGGCATTCGGAATATAATATGGAATCTGCGACATGTTCTCCATGCCGCCGGCCACTACGATATCGTTCAGGCCCAGCATGATGCTTTGCGCACCAAACGTAATGGCCTTCATGCCTGAGGCACATACTTTGTTGATGGCTGTGCAGGGAATATGGTTTGGCAAGCCGGCATAAACAGCGGCTTGACGAGCAGGCGCCTGGCCCAAATTGGCGCTTACGACGTTGCCCATCAGTACTTCCGTCACCCATTCCGGCTTCACGCCTGCTTTTTCCAGGGCGCCTTTGATGGCGGCTGCTCCCAAATGGGTGGCCCCTATGCCGGCCAAGGCGCCGCCGAAACTGCCGATGGGCGTGCGCACTGCCGCCACTATGAATACATCTTTCATGGATATTTATTTGGTATGGTTAAAAAATGCGCCGCAAAGGTACTGCATTTTGCTTTCTGGAAATCAGAAGCATATTCGGCGACCAGTCCTTGTCCCGAAGTTAATTTTTCCATCAGGCGCGTTGTTTATTTATTTTATTTCGAATTGCAAATAGACAAAAATACGTATGTCTGAAATTTTGACCAAAGTCAGAATATAGCGTAACTTTATAGCGAATTTTTAAAATTATTTCACTGTAAAATAAGAAAAAGTCATGATGCAACTTAAACGCTTTTCACCGCGCGAAGCCTACGCCGCCTACGTATTGGGTGGGGTTATGATTGATGTTCGCGAGCCCGAAGCCGTAGCCGAAAAAACGGTAGATATCAATCATTTGGTCACGCTCCCAATGAGTGAATTTACAAACCGGTTCAACGAGTTGCCACACAACCGCCCGCTGGTGCTGGTATCCCGCGTGGGTAATACCAGTAACACCGCAGCCAAAATTTTGTTGGACAACGGCTATGCCGATGTCGCCATTGTCGATGGCGGAATTTTGGCTTGGGAAGATGAAGGTTTGCCGCTTCGGCACTCTGCCTGAGTTGATTTGTTACCAGATAAAAGGAATAAGGGCCTTCCGGTGTTTCGGATAGGCCCTAAATTTTTCCTGGTACCAACGGTGGTGCGCCCAGGCGCGCGGCGCCAGATTGGCAATGGTCCAAAACGCAAAGGCCAGGCCCGGCAAACTCCAGCTTAGCAAGGCAAAACCAATCCATTCGATCATCTCGCCCAGGAGGTTGGGGCAACTGACCCACTCAAAAGCGCCGCCCGTGGGGATCACGTACCCCGTTTCGCCCGGCTTGCGCAAGCGAATGAGCCGGTAGTCCGTATAGATGTTGAGCGCGGCACCGCCCAGAAACAGGGCTGTGCCGCAGACAAACCGCCAGTCACTGAACCAGCTGGCCGGGTATTCTGCAAAATGTGCAAAATAGTAGCCCAGCAAAAAGCCGTTCATCGTGTTGAAGCACATGGCGGATAGCGCGATCAGCAAGGGCATTTGTTTGCCCCGGGTGCGCAGAAACCAAGGAAAGATAAGACTTCGGTGCAGGTAGTGCGCCACAAAAAAGCCCGCCATCAGGGCCACGGGGGAACCGAGCGGTGGCAATTTTTCGCGTAAAAACAGGAAAAAAACTACTAAAACCGTGGCTTCCATCAGGATCCAGCCCAGGTGATTGTCCAGCGTCGGGCCCCAGCCGCTTGTGGTGTGCCGGCCAAAGGGCGCGCGGATAAACCGCAAGGCAAAAAAGACAATGGCGCCCAGGGCCACCCAGACCAGGATGACCAGGCGAAAGGTTTCCAAACTCATGATTTCGATTTTATCCAATAGCTGTGCAGCCAATCCCAGGTGTCGCGCAGGGTTTCTTCCAGCGGCCGGGGTTGGTACTGCAACTGTTGTGTGGCTTTTGCGTGTGAAACCTTGGGGTGCCCGCCCTGCACGTGCGCTATAGATTCGCGGGTGAACAGCGGCTCTGTTCCGCTGAGTCGGCTCCAGGCGGCCACGGCCGGAACCAGTGCGTGCAAGAGCCAGAAAGGAACACTTCTGGTGGGCATGCGCCGGCCGGTGATGTGGCCCAACATGGCGGCTATGTCCAAAATTCGGGCATAGTGGCCCGACAACAGATAGGCTTCTCCCGGAATCGCCTGGGTCATGGCCGCCACGGCTGCTTGCGCCACATCGCGGTTGTCTACCCAATCGTAACCACCGGGGGTAAGCACCGGGATCTTGCCCTGCCACAAATCAAGCAACATCTTCCCTTGCAGGGAGGGCTTGGTGTCCCAGGGGCCCAGGACGGCTGTTGGGTTCAGGCAAACGGTTTCCAAGGCACCGGGCTGGTTGGCCGCCAATACCAGGGCCTGCGCATTGGCTTTGCTGCGCTCATACGGAAATGCGGTGGCAGGCGGCGCCGATTCGTCGAAAGGCAGGTGCCGGGGCACCACGGCATAGGCATGTGCCGAACTAAAATGCACCAGGCGTTGCACGCCTTGCTTGCGGCAAGCCGCGATCACCCGCCGGGTGCCGTCCACGTTGATCTCCTGTAAGCGTTGCTCCGGAATACTGCCGATGCTAATTTGGCCGGCCAGGTGGAACACCATTTGGGCGCCGGCGCACAGTCGGTCCAAACTGTCAGGGTCTTGCAAATCGCCCAAGACTGGCTCGAGCGGCAAATGCTGCAACCCCAGGCAAGGTTGTCGCACGAATATCCTGACATTATGACCCTCTGTTACCAAATGGCGACATACTGCGGCGCCAATATGGCCGCTGGCGCCGGTGATTGCCACGTTCATGCCAGTAAAGGTAAAGCAGGAATGATTTTTGTACAGGCATTCTTGGTGGCATTTTCTAGAAAGCCTATTATTGTCCTGTCATCTATTCCGCTAATCCGCCCGGCTACTGAGTTGTCTATGCCGATCAAAATACACTTCAGCGTCCTTATGGATATCCAGCACGGGCTTACCGACCAGTTTTGCCGCCGGAAGTTCAATGTTATCATTTGGGGGCTCCTGCTATTTCTGCTCCCGCTTCGGCTGAACGCTCAACAAGCCCTGGAATTTGCCATTGCAGGGCAGCATTACCGGACGCAATTTTCCTGGGTACTCAAACACGTCAATACAGAATACCGGGCCAAACCGGCTTTTGTGCTCGACCGGGCAAAAAACGCCAATTTTGACCTGATTGTCTCTTTTTCGTTTGACAACGACTCCCTCCCGGTTGATAAAAATGTGGTCTGGGGCTTTCAGTTCAGGGAAACAGGCGGTTTGATTCTGCCAGCCAGCAACGCAAAAAGATCCAGGAGTGCCAAGCAATTTCAGCGCTTTACTGCCACCGGTGTTGGTAATGCCGGCCTCACCATTGTCCCAATGGTTTGGAAAATTGGGGGCGGCGGCATGGAAGTACTCAGCCAAGGCAACCCGGTTCCAATGAATTTTAGTTTTGTGGAAAACCCCTTGGGGGGTGACAACGGGCTGGCGAATCCGCTTCCGAATGCCGGCGCCAACCAGGTCAGGACTGATAGCCAGGCAGCGACGCCGACGCCAGTGCCGGGCGGAAATACAGAAGACGAAGCACAAGCCTATGCCGTGGCCAAAAGCGAGCCGGATACCCTGCGAAAAATTAAGGCACTCATTGACTTTGTGGACAAATTTGCCGAAGCCAAACCCGGCTCGCCCCTGGTGGCCAAGGCCATAAAAGACATCCCGCTGCGCGCCAGCATACCGGAAAAAAAAGGTGGCAATACCTACACCTACACCTTGAATTACGCCGTAAACCCTGTTGTTGACACCTCTCATGTGCGCGGCTGGCAATGGCGTTTGTCGCAAGGCCAGTCGGGTAAATACCAATTGGTGCTCACCGACCTGAAGGATTCGGTACATTCGTTTCGAATTGCCGACTTGGGAAAAAATGCCCCGTTTAACCGGCCTAGGGATTTAAAGCCCCTGGAGCGGGTACTTATCCGGTATTTGGGTGAAACATCCGATTCGTTTCGGGTGCAAGCCAGCGGCGGAAATGCTCCGTTTATCGTTTTCTTGTCTCAAAACGGATACACGAAAGAGCGTTATATCATTGAAAAAACCGACCAGATCTGGACTTTTGCCAAAGATGTGTGCCAGCAGTGCGGCAACGGGCCACACACACTGGAGGTATATGAAAATGATTTGAGTACCTTGTTACTGCGGGAGCCAGATGCCGTCCACATCCAAAAACTAACCACCTGGATGTTGGTGTTGGGCGCTGTCGGCTTGGCTTTTGCCGCCTGGCTGTTGCTGGTTTGGTTTCCGAAATTCTGGAAACGGTACCGGTATGTTCAAAAACTGCGGGATATTGAGCAATGGGAGGAGAAAGAAGCCCGGGAGTCGGGCCGAAACCGGCGGCGCTAATGGCATATTTATTGCCCGGATACCGATTAAGCAAACGAATTAATGAAAACGAGCAATCACGTGTTTTTCCCCAAACGCATCCCGGCACTGGTATTCCTGCTACTTGGATTACTGGGGCCCTCGCTAGGGCGGGCACAGGCCTGTTTCAGCATCAATACAAGCAAGTCGCGCCTTGAATTAAGCCCGAGCCTGAGTGTTCAACTACCCGACGAGGGAGATACGCTAAAAATACCCTGCACCAGGCGAATTGAAAACCTGAGTATCGTACTTGATTTTCAAAGCAATACAGAAAAATATTTTGAAGATTCAACACAATTGGTAGCGACCTTGCTCCAAAATGGTTTTACGTATGTCTTGGTCTACGACAAAGCCGCCAACACCTTCAAAATACCTTCCAACCAACCCGATTTGGATGCGGGCTCCTACAGCCTCACTATTTCTTCGGCAGCCTGCGCCCCTTTTGGCGTTGTTTGCGGGAATTGTATTCCAACCTACACCTTTTTTATTGTGTTCAGCCAGGCGCAGGTCAACCTGACGATTCAGACGAATCCGAGTCCTCCCATCTTGAAGTGTGTGCCCGGCAATGTGGTGACCCTGACGGGGTCGCCATTGCCCCACGACAAGTTCTCTGCCCAATGGTTCAAGTTTACGAACAACCTGTTTGTGCCGATTCCAGGTGCCACCAGCACAGAGTATAAAGCCAACCTTGCAGGGGTTTATCAATATAAAATTACCGGCCCTGTGGGCTGCACCGGTGCTGAACTGGCTACCGTAAATCCTCCACAAATGCCGATATTGAGTATTGCGCCCAATCCGCAGACCTTGGAGGCTTGCACGCAGGCCATCACGGGTGTTTCAGTAGAAAATTTCGGCACTTCGGTGTCCAACCTGAGTTATGCCTGGACGGCGCTAAATGGCGGCGACATCCAAAGCGGCGCCAACACGAGTAGTCCGGTTGTTCGCAGTGCCGGCGTGTATTCCCTGGTCGTGACGCGCAACGACAACAGCTGCGCCGCCGTGGGGCAATTGAAAATGGAGGCGGGCGCGATCCCGTTGCTTTCGGTCAAAATCATTAGCAGCGGCGGGAACATTCAGTTGGATTGCCTGACAAAAGAAATCCAATTGAATGCCGTAGCCGAGCTTTCCTCCGGTGCGCCGCAGTTTACCTACGCCTGGTCGGAAGGGTCCAGTTCAAGTTCTATCGTAGTCAACACACCGGGCACCTACAACGTAACCGTTACGGCGACCGACATTGGCTGCCAGCGGTCCAGTAGCACCCAAATTTCACAACTTATGACCCTGCCGGCCTTGCAAATCACCAGTTCGAAGGACACTGTTTGTCCCAACCAAAGTGTTACGCTGACGGCTTCCACGAATATCCCGACGCCTGCCTACAAATGGAACGACAACAGCGGCAACAAAACCCAGGTCGTGTACCCTACCAATCTGGGCCCGAATACCTATGGTGTCACCATTACTGATTTGCAATCCGGTTGTACCAATGCGGGTAGCAAAATTATTGTTTTGGAGCCTACACCCTTCGTCGCGTGCAATGCATTCAGCCAGACGATCTATGATGGAGATCCGCTCAGCCTGGACTGCCAGGCATCTAACGGCTTACTCATTTGGGCAAGTAATGTGGTCAATGTATCCGGCGTGCCGCCCTCCGGGGAAGGCGCTATCCAGGATCAGCCATATGGTTTGTTTGACGACCGGGCGCCTGGCATGGTTCAATTTTATTTGTACAGTCAAAACCCGGGTTGCACCAGTGACCGGGTGGAAGTGAACGTGCAAATTTTGCCGGATGCCGACCAAAATATTTATATCCCAGAGTTGATTACGCCGAATGGCGACGGTTTGAACGACAGTTGGAATATTATTTTGCCGGGCGGCGCCAGTCCACCGGAAAACTACCTGCTCTCGGTATTCAACCGGTATGGCTCGCAGGTTTTCACCGGCAATTTGAGCGTTTTGTTTAACGCCGATGATTATCCGGACGGTTCATACTACTATATCCTGACCCCCCCGGATGGCCAAACCATCCGGGGGGCAGTTACGATTCTCCGCCGGCAATAATGCATTCCAGGCAACTCAAGCATGATACGAATTTTCCCACCGATACCGATTTTAATAGGCATTTTGGCCAGCGCTACCCTGCTGCCTGCCCAGCAAATTCCCTTTTTAAACCAATATACCTGGGATGCCCGCTTGTTCAATCCGGCGAGTCAGGGCGCCGACAACCAGGGTGAAATTACCGCCGTATACCGCACCCAATTCCATGACCTTGATAAAAGTATTCGCCCCAGCACCTATTTGTTACACGCCGATGTTTCGCCGTTTTTAGGAAAAAAAACCGGATTAGGCTTTCAGGTTATGGGGGATAAAACCCACATTCTCAAACGAATGCAGGCCACAGGTTTTTTTGGATATCACTTGGTGGAAAATGAAAAATTGCGCTTTTCGCTCGGCGCTATGGCCAGTTTCATGAACCAACAATTCGATTTCGATCAAATTCGCGTCAGCGACCCCCTCGATCTGCTGTATTTCAATGGTCAGGTAGATGCCAAGCGATTCGACGGTGGTCCGGGCATGTCGTTGGTGTACCAGGCCGAAGGAGGCTCAGCCATGAGCCTCGATGTCGCTGTGCCACAACTGTTTAGTAATGATGTCAAAATAGCCGGCGCTGACGCATCCGTCAAACAACCGGCAGTATATGGCTTGGTGCCGCATTTTTTAGCCAATGTCCGTTTTTTGTACCAGGGACGGGATTTTGCAGTAGAACCCAATGCTGCTTTTCGCTTGCTCAGCGGCGATAGGCCCTTGCAGACCGGTATTTTTGACCTCAACCTGAATGCCTACTTTTTAAAAAATAACTTGCTCATGGTTGGAGCAGGGCTGCGTACCGGCAAGGGTGGATTTCACGTACAACTCGGCGTTGCGCCGACGCCGGCATTTCGCCTGAAATTCACGGCTGAACAACACAGCGTGTTGGGCGCCAGTTATGAAATTGGCTTGCAATATGTTTTCGAAAAAGCAGCAGCAGCAACGGTGGCCGTACTTCCGCCCGCCGACAATACGTCGGACTTTATCGCCAGAATGTACGAAGAATCGAAACGCTTGAACATGGCGATCAATGTGGAACTGGAACTCATCCGGAGCCGGCAAAACCAGATTCAAGGTGCCATCGAACGGGGAACAGACGCGACCAAACGAAGAGAAAAAGGAGCCTATGCCAGTCAATGCGCCGAACTGATCAGTCAATCGAACCGGGAGATCGTGCAGGTGGAACAAACGATCAGCGAATTGGAACAACGCTACCTCCAGGGGGAAAAACTGCTTCAGGAAAAACAGGCTAAAGCCGAACTACTCCCGCCTGGCGCCCAAAACGGCCTGGTGGCTACCGCCGAATTGCGCAACGCTGCCCTACGCCAACTGGAAGAAATCAAAACCATTCAAGCCCTGCTCACCGAACGCTGCATGGCCTTGCAACCTGGCACCTCCGAGATGGCCTGCCTGCGCGCCGGAGACAGGGATTGCGTCCAGGATTTGTTTGCTGAGGCGCTGGCTGCCATGTCGGACAAGCCGAACAACCTGTTTCCATTACAGGTTGCTACCGATGGCCCGGTTGCAAGCGTCACCTACCGATACCCCGATGATGCCGAGGCATATGTACTCAGCCCGGAATTGCGCCGGCTGGCAGAACATATTGTTTCCCGGATGCGCCAACTGGATCGGCAGGGCGCCGAATCCTTTTCCCTCCAGTTGGTGACGGAATTGCAGGAGGACCAAAACACCCTGGGCTTTGCGCCGGGCTTGACGTACTCGGGCGATTTGGACGCGGATTTGGCGGCTTACGCCCTCATAGACAACGAAACAGGCACCCGAACGGACAAGCAACTGGCGCCTGCCAAAGATGCAGCCCTCAGCCTCGAAGAACTGGCTGCGCTAAAACTGGCTGCCTTACGCCAATACCTGATCGGCCTTGGAGTGCCGGCTTCCCTGATCACCGGCACTATTCGCTACAACCACAGCGATATTATCTACCGGGAGGAAACCAACCTGATCCTACAAATAAAATAATTCTCCTATGGGAAGATGCGCTTAGCAATTGGTGCGGCAGCAAAATTCTTTACTTTTACGGCTCTTTACCTCAAATCGTAATACGCCCCCTACCCTGCCCGACGGAGTTGTGTTCACCAAATTTTACCAAGCTGTATGCGTACACCTCTTACCCTCCTGTCCATTCTCCTGGCCACCGCCCTTTTCGCTCAAAATGCTGTTATCCAAGGAACTGTAAAAGATATTGCCAACGGCGAAGCCCTGGTTGGCGTGTCGGTACGCGCCGGCAGTATCGGCGCCATTTCCGATATCGATGGCGCATTCCGGTTTGAACTGCCGGCGGGCAATTACGAAATCACGTTCACCTACACCGGCTATGAAGACCGGAAACAAGCCGTACACCTGGTCGCCGGCGAAACGCATGTATTGGCGATGCAATTGGGGGATGCCGACAATTTACTGCAACAGGCAACCGTGACGGCAGGAAAATTTGAAAAACCCCTGGGCGAGGTGACGGTGTCGCTGGATGTGCTCAAGCCGCGCTTGTTGGAAAATATCAATGCCTCGCAGGTTGATGAATCGCTGGTGAAAATCCCCGGCGTCAGTATTATCGACGGGCAGGCGAGTATCCGGGGTGGCGCGGGCTTTTCTTATGGCGCCGGCACCCGGGTATTGATCCTGGTCGACGATATGCCGGCGATGCAGGTAGATGCCGGCCTGCCCAACTGGAGCGATTTCCCGGTCGAAAACATTAGCCAAATCGAAGTGCTCAAAGGGGCTGCCTCTGCGCTATACGGTTCCTCGGCCATGAACGGGATTATTAACATCCGGACTGGGTTTGCCAAAGACAAACCGGAAACCAGTGCCGCCGTATTTAGTCAGGTATGGGGCAATCCCAAAGAAGAAGACGACTACCACCCCGGCAAAGAAGGGCAAAAGATAAACCGGAAATGGTGGGGTAGCGATACCTCCTACATCCTGATGCCCATCGAAACCGGCTATAGTTTTTGCCACAAACGCAAGGCCGGCAAATTGGACATGGTATTCGGTTCGTACGGCTTGTATCGCGATAGCTACAACAAGGATACGTACAGCCGGTACATGCGCGTTACACCCAATTTTCGGTACCGCTTCTCTGATCGGCTCCTGGTTGGGTTGAACACCAATTTCAACTTCGGACGCAGTGGCTCCTTTTTTACCTGGAACGATGATTCGGAAGGCACCTACACGCCGGGGCTTTCATCCGCCAGTTATACCAAAGGCCGTCTGCGGTTTACTGTCGACCCTTCAGTCCAGTATTTTGACCGGGGCGGCAACCGCCACAAATTCCTGGGCCGCTATTTTTATGTGCACAACAACAACAGCGGCAACCAAAGCAACGACAGCCGGATGCTCTACGGCGAATACCAATACCAGCGCCCCATGGACAATATCGGCCTGGTGGCAACGGCTGGCGTGGTAGCCACCTACAGCACCATCGATGCCGAACTCTACAACAACGCCAATTACAGCGCACAAAACTACGCGGGCTCCATCCAATTGGACTACAAGGCCTTTGACCGCCTCAACCTTTCCGGCGGCGTGCGTTACGAACGGAACATCCTGCACAGCCCGGAAATTATTCCGATTGATGGCGTGGAGGTGGATACCATCCCCAACGGGATTACCAAGGAAGGCAAACCCGTGTATCGGATCGGGGCCAACTACCAGGCCGCAAAAGCCACTTTTTTCCGGGTCTCGTACGGCCAGGGGTATCGCTACCCGACGATCGCAGAGAAATTTATCCAAACAGACTTTGGCGTCGGCAATGTCATCCCGAACCCGCGACTGGTGTCGGAAACAGGCTGGACTGCCGAACTCGGCATGAAACAAGGCTTCGCGCTGGGCGATTGGCAAGGCTTTTTTGACCTGACCGGTTTTGTGTCGGAATACGAAAGTATGATGGAGTTTAACCTCGACCGGCTCGTGCCTTCCATCGCATTTAAATCCAAAAACATCGGCAACACCCGGGTGACCGGCTGGGAGGCCTCGATTATGGGGCAAGGGAAAATAGGCAATGGCATGTTGTACCTGCTCACGGGGTACACCTCCATCGACCCGAAGTACAAACTGGAAGATGGCGAAGTCTTCGACCCCGCCAAATACGGCCTGCCCACCGACGACAGTACCAATGTGCTGAAATACCGCTTCCGCCACACCTTCAAATGCGACCTCGAATACGTGTGGCGCGGCCTGGGTGTGGGTGGTTCGTTTCAGTACAACAGCCACATGCAAAAAGTGGATGGGGTGTTCGAGTATTTTATTCCCGGCGTCCATACGTTCCGGACGGAACACAACAACGGTGCAAGAATTGTAGATATTCGGGTATCGCAGAAAATCGGCAATCACCTGAAGGTGAGTCTTTTGTGCGGCAATATTCTCAATGAAGTGTATTCGGTACGCCCGGCTTTGCTTGAAGGGCCGCGGAACTACACGCTCCGTTTGGACTGGAAAATTTGAGAAAAGCGGGCGAAGGTTCTGTTGAAACTTTACCTTCGCCCGCCTTTTTTAGTTATCAAATGCTTTGCCATGATGCAGTGTCGGGTTCTTTATGTGACCGGTATTTTTTGTTCAATTTTACTGATTTTTTCCTGTGGGGCGCCGTCCAGTCCGCCTGCGGCTACCCAATCTGAAAAGGCGCCTTCTGCGGAACCCAGCGGCCTGCGTTTTCGGTTCAGCCAATTGGCGCCGCCCACGCCGGAGGAGTCGTCGGTCAATTGGTGCGATGGCCCTTTTGGCGAGCCCTTGGTGGTCAATGCCGAAAAGGAAAATATGCAGCGGCGTTATTTTTATTTGCCGCCGGGAGCGACCAAACTGGCAATCGGCCCGAGTGGTATCACCACGGCTTTTATGCTGAAGCCCGTTGCGCCGGAGGTGGTGGAAATTTATACCGGCAATAATTTCCCGCTTTGCCTGTCCATAGCCACCAATTTTTCTCCCCTGTCGGGCGGCGCGGTCGTGCAATACCGAAACCACAAAAACGTCACGTTTTCGTTGGAATTAAAAAAGGAAAACGAGCACCTTATGGTGGTGGTTGAATTTCCAAAAGGCGCAAACTACGGCATGAGTGTTAATCCATGCGCGCCATGCAAGTAGTCAAATTTATCTACATTTGCGCTCCATTTTAAACAGACACCCATGTTTACGATTAATATTTACCTGCGTTTTGCTCTGATGGCCGTCGGCATTATTGGCGGTATCGGACTCTGGTCCGCTTATGGCTTCTGGTACGGATTTCCCTTTTTGTTGACCGGCATTTTTCTCCTGATCGGGTACCTGATGTTGGGCACGATCATGTCGACCAATATGCTCCTGAGCCAAACCCGTTTTCACGAAGCGGAGCAGCGCCTGAAACTCACCCTTTTCCCGCGCATCCTGCTGGTAGGCTACAAGGGCGTGTATTACATGACACATGGCGCCCTGGCCTTGCAAAAGAAGGATTTCAATACGGGCGAAGTGTGGCTGAAACAGGCCTTGGAAGCCGGTTTGCCATCCGACAATGAACGTGGCGCGGCGATGTTACAACTGGCTATGATTTCGGCCTCCAAGAACAACAAAATGGCCGCCCAAAACTATATGGCCGACATCAAAAAACTCAACATCACGGAAAGTATGCTCAAAGAGCAAATCCGGGACTTGGAGAAACAACTCAAGCAGTTGGGGCAATCCATGAACCCCAGCATGGTTGGCATGATGGGGCGCGGCGGATTCCGCCCGGGTGGCAAACGCCGGATGCCAAAAATGAAGTAAGGACCGGCCTTACAATTGTTCCCAGAGTTCGATTTTATTGCCTTCCGGGTCCAGTATCCAGGCAAATTTCCCATACTCTTCTGCCAGGGGTTCGCCAACCACGGTAACGCCCTCGCTACGTAGCGCTTCCAGGAGACGATCCAGGTTATCCACCCTGAAGTTGATCATAAACGGCTGCGTAGACGGCTCAAAATAGTCGGTTTGCTCCTTGAAGAAACTCAACAGCGAATACGGTTGGATGGCCGGGTTCTCGTGGGTGTTCCAGTTGAATTGGGCACCCCAGGATTCCATAGGGATACCCAGGTGCTTTTCGTACCAGGCGCGGGTGCTGTCGCGATCTTTGCATTTGATAAAAATGCCGCCGATACCGGTTACTCGTTTCATAGATGAAGTTGGTTAGTGTGTGTAAGAGCACAAATGTATTTTATTTAAAACAATTTATTTATAAAAAAGCCTTGCGTTAACATTTTCCAAAGCCCAACCCTGGCAAATCCAACTTTGTTACTTTTGCCGCATTCGACATGGAAAAAACACTCCGGCAATTCCAGGACATCGTGACGCGGTGTCGCGATCTTTTTCTAAAAAAGACAACCGACTACGGCACGGCCTGGCGTATTCTGCGCCCGTCCAGCATCACGGATCAACTGTATATCAAAGCCTTGCGCATCCGGAGTATCGAGGAAAAAGGCGAGCAACGGGTATCCGACAGCGTTGAATCGGAGTTTATCGGGCTGGTGAATTACTGTGTGCTGGCGCTGATTCAACTGCTGGACCTGAAGCCGGACGCGCCGCTGGAATTGAGCGCCGGGGAAGTAAGTCACTGGTATGACCGCCAAATTCAGGAGAACATCCGCTTGTTGCAAGCCAAAAATCACGATTACGACGAAGCCTGGCGGCTCATGCGCGTCAGCAGTATGACCGATTTGATTCTTCAGAAATTGCTCCGTATCAAACAAATAGAAGACAATGCCGGTCAAACGCTGGTGTCGGAAGGCCTGGAAGCCAACTACCGGGACATTATCAACTATGCCGTTTTTGCGCTGATTCGTTTGCAGGAAAAATAACCGTTTTAGCATCACCACGCTGTGCTGCCTGGCAGCCAGCACATTGTAGCAACCATATGACATCGTTACCTACTCTGCTCATTTCGTTTGCCCTCGTTGGTCTGGCGCTTACGGCCCTGACCAAACTGACTAAAAAAACGAAAAACCTGTTCCTGAGTTTCCTTCAGCATTTCTGTGGCGTTTGGTTCGTGTTTTCCGGCCTGGTCAAAGCCGTTGACCCGATCGGAACCGCCTACAAAATGGAGGATTATTTCGCCCAGTTTGAAACCACGTTTGCCGGTCTTCAAAATTCGTTTAAGCACCTGGCGCCAATGTTTCCTTCGCTGGCCACCCTGAGCACCGGATTTTCTATTTTGATGATCATTTTGGAAATTGCCCTGGGGGTGATGCTGATCGTGGGTTTCTCCCGCCGGCTCACCGCCTGGCTGTTCGCCCTGATTGTCGTGTTTTTTACCTTCCTTACCGGATTCACCTACCTCACCGGATTTGTACCCACGGAAGCCAATTTCTTTGATTTTGCCAAGTGGGGCCCCTATGTCAAAACGCAGATGCGCGTGACGGACTGTGGTTGTTTCGGCGATTTTATCAAACTGGACCCCAAAATTTCCTTTTTTAAGGACTTGGGGCTGTTGATTCCGACCTTTGTTTTCCTGTTCCGCAGCCAGCAAATGCACCAGTTGTTTACGGCCCGGGGCCGGAATGTGATCGTTGGGCTGAGTGTGGTTGGCTCCTTTGTTTTTTGCCTGCAAAACACCTATTGGGATTTGCCGGTGGTCGATTTCCGGCCCTTTAAAAAAGACGCCAACGTGCGCGAACGCAAAGCCCTGGAAGAAGAGGCCCGTGGCAACATTGAAATTATTGGCTGGGTAATGGAAAATACCCAAACCGGCGAAGTGGCCACAGCCATGATCCCGATGGAACGGTACAAAGAACTGCTGGCGCAATACCCAAAAGACAAAGGCTGGAAAGTAAAAGACCAGATCAAAACGGAGCCCTTTGTGGAAAAAGACGGCCAGCGCGTAGTGGTCACGGAAACCAAGGTGACCGATTTTGCCGTGGAAGACAGCGACAACAACGAAATGGCGGAGGAGATCCTCAACGAACCAGGCTATAGCCTCATGATCGTGGCCTATAAGTTTTATGGCGAAAAACAGATGGAAACGGTTGTTGTGCAAGACACCACCTGGCTGCCCGATACGCTGCGCATCAGTGCCGACTCGTTTCAAGTCGGGCAAAAAGTAGGCAGCATCGAGCCGAAAAAAGTAGAGCGGGAAACCTTCGTGCCGGAAGAACACTACGGCGCTCTGTACAAAAACAAGGTAAACCCGCTGGCGGAAGCCGCAGCCAATGCCGGCTGGAAAGTATATGCCCTCAATACCTTTCAGGACGCTGAAATGGCCGATGCATTCCGGGCAAAAATAAACGCCAAGTATCCATTTTACCGGGGCGACGACAAACTGCTGAAAACGATCATTCGCTCCAATCCGGGCGTGGTGATCTGGAAAGACGGTGTGGTGATCGACAATTACCACTGGCGCCACCTGCCTACGCCGGAAGTCCTGTTGGAAAAATTCAAATAAGAGCGCTGTCAGGCTTCGCCCAACAAACGCGGGGTGGTTTTCCAGTTGGAAAACCACCCCGCTTTTGTTGGGCAGATAAACCGGCTACAGCCGGTTTTTATCAATGAGTTCCAGCAGATCGTCGCGGTAGTTTTTACCGATCGGCAATAATTTGGGTTTGTCTTTCTCCAGGACTTCGACCATATTGCCTTCGATGGCCGTGATTTTGTCCATTGCCACGATGTAGGACCGGTGAATGCGTTTAAAACGCCCGAAGGGAAGCCGGTCTTCCAGGCTTTTCATGGTTTGCAGGGTGATGACCCGGCCCAGCATCAGGCGGATGATGACATAGTCTTTCAGGCCTTCGATGTAAATGATGTCCTCAAAATTGACTTTGACGAGTTTTTTATCCGCTTTCACAAAGAAAAACTCCATTTCCTCGGCGGCGGGAGCGGGCGGGTGATTTTCGCGGTGGGTCAGATCTGCCTGCTCCATGGCTTTGTTTACGGCTTTCATAAACCGCTCCAGGGAAATCGGTTTCAGCAGGTAATCCAGGGCGTTGAGGTCAAATCCCTGGATGGCATAGTTGGGGTAGGCGGTTGTAAAGACGATCATCGGGGGTTTGGTGAGCGTTTTTACAAAATCGATGCCTGTCAGTTGTGGCATCTGAATATCCAGGAACATGAGATCAATGGAATTGCTTTTCAACGCTTCATTGGCCTCCAGGGCATTGCTGCATCGTTTGACGAGGTGGAGTTCCGGCATCTGCCCGATATAGGTTTCGAGCACATCCAGTGCGAGCGGTTCATCGTCTACAATCAATACGTTCAACATAAGTCAGAAAAGGAGGTCTTGTTTGCGTAAATCGGTGGCCTAAGGTAGTTTCTCTGTTTTGAATACCAAAATTTTATCGGCGCGTTTGGTTTTCTCCGATAAAAAACTCTTGGCTATCAATGCGTTGGGCGCAATGCGCCCAGTTTGTCAATTTAGTTGCAACTGAAGTGTGACGGCGTAGCGGTGTGGCTCATCTTCTACACTCAGGTTGTAACTATCGGGGTACAGAATATTCAGGCGTTGCCGAACATTCACCAGGCCAATGCCCCCGCTTCGGGGATGTTCCTGGCGCGGCAGGCGTTCGGCTTTGCTGTTTTCGATAAAAAATTCAAGGTCTTCGCCGCGCACCGCCAGGTGCAGGCGCACAAATCCACCGCCCTGCACATGGTGGTTGAGGCCGTGTTTGAAACTATTTTCCAAAAACGGGACGAACAGCAGGGGGGCAATGGTCTGGTCGCTGATATGGCCCTCGGTGGTAAACCGGATATCGGCCTCACCGGTTTGCCGGAGGCGCTCCAGATCGAGGTAATTGTTGATGTACTGAATTTCCTTGGTGAGCAGGACCCGCTTTTCGTTGCACTCGTACAGCATGTACCGCATGATTTCAGAGAGTTTCAGCACGATATCCGGCGCCCGGTCGCTTTTTTTTAAGGTTAGGGCATACAGGTTGTTCAGCGTATTAAACAGGAAATGCGGATTGATCTGGCTTTTTAAAAACCGCAGTTCCGATTGGATGGTTTGGGTCATCAGGTTTTGCTTTTCCCGCTGGTACCGCCACCAATCGGTGATGACTCGGAAAATGGTGGACAACAGCATCACCAAAAAACTTCCCAGGAACAAAAAGGGTTGATCGTGTACCAATTGTTCCTGGTAACCAAAGTCGCCGGAAAATTTCAGGTACAGCACCAGGATTCGGATTGGCGTAACCAGAGCACAGGTAACGATCACCAGACCAAGATACCAGAGCACATTGCGGGCCAGGTATCGGGGGATCAGGTAGAGGAGGTTGAAATAAACCAAGACGCCGTAAAAGATCAGGCTGATTAGTTCGGCCTCCAGCACAAAGCCCAAATCATGGTGCTGGCTAAGCCCCAGGAATACCATAATGGTAAACAGAGTAACCCAAAAAAGGCTGTGGTACACCGGCCGGAGGGTAAGTGCATAGTAAAGCCTGTCTATAAATCGCCGCGCAGTCATGTAGATAAAAGCAAAAAGTCGGTAAAAGAACAGAAAACCGGCTCAGGCGTTTCAAAAATTAGATGAACCGGGAACTCCGCCGGATCAAGCGACAGGTAACGGCAGTTCTAAAACCAATCGGCTTGTTTTTCAAGAGGGTTTTCCGTTTACCTTTGCCGCCTCCATTTTCAGTATTGCCTGTTGAGTTGTGCAAGAACGCCCCCGGCAATGTTTTGAGCCTGGCGGCGGATTTTATCCGCACGGGGATGCAACCAACCACAGAAAACCTTGTTATCCACCTTTGGCGGCAAACAGCGCGGTGCTTCACCGAATCCGGTCCGGTTGCGAGCCATTACTTTTGGGAAACAGAATACCATTATGCTGAATTCTAAGGTTGAATATGATCCCGTCCGCACGGAACAACTCCAGGCGCACTTTGAATCCATTCTTGGCCATATCGGAGAAAATACGGAGCGCGAAGGATTGGCTAAGACCCCGGAACGCGCTGCTAAAGCCATCCAGTTTCTGACACAAGGCTATGAGCAAAACCCCGAAGCCATTCTGCGTTCAGCCATGTTTCGCGAAGATTACAGCGAAATGGTGCTGGTGAAGGATATCGAGTTGTATTCCATGTGCGAGCACCATATGTTGCCGTTTTTCGGCAAAGCCCACGTCGCCTACATCCCGGACGGTTATATCGTCGGGCTCAGTAAAATCCCCCGGGTAGTGGATGTTTTTGCGCGGCGGCTGCAAGTCCAGGAACGCCTGACGATTGAAATCCGGGATATTATTCAGGAAACGCTTCACCCGCTCGGGGTGGCCGTGGTCATTGAGGCGCAACACATGTGTATGATGATGCGCGGCGTCCAGAAACAAAATTGCATAACGACCACCTCTGCGTTTACGGGCGAATTCAAAAATGACGAAACCCGGGGTGAGTTTTTGCGCCTGATCAGCAGCAAATTGCACTAAACGCCGGATCTTTCCGCCAAAACTGCCCTTGAGCACTCCTTTTCGACTGGTCCTTGCTTTTGCCGCCCTGGCGGCCTGGACGGCCATGGTGCAACACCACCCATTTTTTTGGGATACGGTCCAACTGGCGAGCAAACACGCGCATTTTTTTTACGACAACAGCCTCCAATGGGCGCCCCTGCCGCCTGAAATCGATAGCGGACACCCGCCGGTTTTTGGCTACATGCTGGCCGTGGCCTGGACCTTTTTCGGCAAAACATTGCCCATCAGCCATTGGATGATGTGGCCAGTTCTGTGTGGGATCGTGGCCCTGCTGCTCCGGTTGGGGGTTCGCTTGGGTGGCGCGGCCAAGGCCTGGTGGCTGCCGGCTCTGGCAATTGCCGATCCGGTTTTGGCCGGCCAAAGCGTGTTGGTTAGCCCCGACCTGGTGTTGGTGCTGTGTTTGTTGCTGGCCCTGGAAGGGGTGCTGGACGGGCGGTTTGGGTGGCTCCTGCTGGGTGTGCTGGGCTTGTGTATGATCAGTATGCGTGGTATGATGACGGCGGCGGCGCTTTTTGCCTGGTGTTCCGGCGCTTATTTTCTGCCTGCCGTTTTTCCGAAGGTTATCTGGCGGTACTGGCTCGCCTTTTTGCCCGGATTTGCCTTTGGCGCCTGGTTTTTAACCTGGCATCTGGCGCAGACCGGCTGGATTGGGTATCATGCGGGCTCTCCTTGGGCGCAGGCCTTTGCTACGAGCGAAGGCTGGGGTCTGCTGCGCAATGTATTGGTCATCGGGTGGCGTTGGACAGACGTTGGGCGGGTTTTCGAATGGCTGTTGCTTCTTGTGCTGTTGGCACGTTGGTGGCGGCATGGTGCCGGGGCGCAAAAAGAAGCCGGGATTGACGTGCGGGTATTGCTCAGTTTGTTGGCCTGCCTGGCTATATTTTTAAGTCCCTCTGCCCTACTCTACCAGAATCTTTCGGCACACCGGTATTTTTTGCCCCTCTTTTTGGCCTTGCATATGCTCGTGTTGGGTTGGGTGGCGCAAACCAGGTTTCCGAAAGGCTGGACTAACCTGGCTTTAGGCGCCTTGTTTGCCGGCCTGCTTACCGGCAATGGCTGGATTTATCCGCGCGGCATTTCGATGGATTGGGATTCAACCCTGGCACATTTGCCCTACTACCGCCTGCGAGCAGATTTTATGCGATATCTGGAGGAAAATCAACTAGATTTTCAAAACATTGGAACTGCTTTCCCCAATATAAATTCAGGAGAGGTACTTTTGCTCGATGGAGACCATCGAATATTTCAGGAAAAAGACTTTTCCCGCAATAGTTTCGTTTGGACATCGAACATTTTCAACGACTTCTCCGAAGAGGATTATCAGTTGCTTTCGCGGGACTGGGTTTTAATCAAACGCCAGGAGTCCGCCGGTGTTTGGATGGAGCTTTACCGGCGCAAATGATACTTCGTTCAACCCTCCAACCCAGCCAATACCAACAAACCTGCGTTAACCCTACAATACCAAAGTATTCGCCGGACCTTAGCCATCCGGTACGAGACGTCTCCCGCACCGGATACTCGGTTGGGAAGAACGAAGCGAAGGCCAGTTGCTCAGCAAAGGCAACCTTTTCTCCGTAAAACAGTCGCCTTATTGGGCAGAACATGCGCAAGAGCATGACAAATTGCGAGATTCGCTGCACTTATATTTTTAAATTTGGAGGTATGAAAACGATTTTGCCGTAACTTTTTTTACTGTGCGGAAAAAATCTAAATTGCCCCCGCATCGTTCAAACGTTTTTTCAACCTATTCGCCCGATCAGCAACATGATATCCAACCTTCGTTTTTTTTCAGCCTTCCTTGTGGGCATGTGTCTTTCTGTGTCCTTGCAAGCCCAAGACTGTACCTCAACCATTAAAGAAAACAAAAAAATTTCCGGATTGCAAATTGTACGGACCGATCTCATCACCATTGTGGTGCGCGGAGGATACAACTACGGTATGGAGTTTTTTACCGACGAAAAGGGCATTTATGGGCGAATGACTTCCGTTGGAGGCATCGAGTTCAATCAGGACGATCAGGTTGTTTTTGTGGATTTTACCGGAAAAGAACGGATTTACAAATTTGTCAGCCTCGGCGAAGTGGTGCCCGGCAACGTGCCAACCCATCGAAACAACCTGCAACTGGACCTTGAGGCCATACAGTGGCTATCCAGTACAACGATCACCAATATCAACCTGATCAATTTTGTAGACCGCCAGAAGTACAAGTTTACGATCAACCCCAACCGCCAAAGCGAGTTCCGCAATTTGTGTGTTTGCTTTTTTAATTCGCTGGAAGTCTCTTCTGTGAAAAACACACCCGGCGCACAAGTAGAAATCAAGCCCAAACAAGCGGCTGCCACCGCAGCGGCTGACAAAAATACAGGCTCCGCCACCGGAAAGCCTACCGGCGCCAAGCCTACAAAATCTTCTGCGGCAGTGAGCGACGACGAGGTGACGAACCTGAGAGCCGATCTTGAGAAAACAAAAGAGGCGCTGCGCAACGAGATCAAGGCTGAAAAAGAACGCGGCGAATCGATCAAACTTCAGCTCCAGCAGGAAGTTGCTGCTGCACGGGAAGCCGCCAACCAGAAAAAACTGGAATACGCCAATGAAGTGCTGGAGGCCCGAAAAGTTAGCCTCGCGGAGATCGAAAAGGCCAAAGCCGATGCCCAGTCCTACATCAATCAGAACCGGATGAAGGCAGATTCCGCTGTTTCCCGCATTTCCAATAGCGTGGAGGAAGCCCAACGGAAAGCCGCCGAAGACGTACAACGCGCCCGGGTCGCCTCAGCCGAAGAGGTGCAAAAAGCGCGCGAAAATGCCGCCAAAGAACTGGCTGCAGTAAAAGAAAAACTGGACCAGGCCAAACTTCAGTACACCGATGAAATCGCCAGCGCCCGTTCCAATGCCGATGAGGAACTCAAACGCATTCGCGAAGAAAATGGCAAGGTCGTGAGCGACGCCCGCGAACGAGCCAAACTGGAGCAGAACAAAACCACCGAAGACGTGGTGACTGCAAAAAAAACGGCCTCCGAACAAATCCTCAAAATCCAGGAAGAAACCGCCAACGAGGTAGCCCAAACGCGTGAAAACGCCGTCATGGAAAAACAACGTCTCGCTACCGAGCTCGCCGAATCCCGCCGCAAAGCAGCCGAAGAAAAAGCCTTGGTGCAGCAAAACAGCTCCGCCGAAATCGCTGAGATTCGCGAGAACCTTGCCAAACAAAAAGAAGCCTCTGCCCTCGAAGTGGTGGAATCTAAAAAACGGGCAGCCGAAGAAATCGAACGCACCCGCCAGGAAGTGCAAGCCCAAAAAACAAAAGCCGAAACAGACAAATCGAATATCGCCAAAGAAGTGGCCGATAGCCGCCAGCGCGCTGCCCAAAGTGTCCAACAGGTACAAGATGAAGCCACTAAAGCTATTGCCGACGCCCAAATCCGTGCTAAAATGGAACGGGATTCCATCGCCGCCGGCATCATCAATGCCCGAAAAAAGGCTGAAGATGAACTGAAAAAAATCCAGGACGAACTGACCCGCGCCATCGCTGCCGCCAAAGAGCAGGAAAATAAAATCAAACAGGAAAGCGCCACCGAAGTCATGCGCGCCCGCGACCGCAGCCAACAAGAAATCAGCAAAGCCCAACAGGAAGCCCAAAGCAAGGTGCAGGACGCTGTTTCCAAATCCGACCAGGCCCAAAAATTGTACGCCACGGAAGTCGTTTCGGCCAAACAAACCGCCGATGAACGCATCAAACAAATCCAGCAGGAGGCCGCTCAATCCATCGCGGATGCCAAGAAGAAACAACAGGAAACCAGTACCATGACAGCGCAGGAGGTGATCAATGCCCGGGAAAAAGCCGCCGCAGAGGTGGCTAAAGCCCAGGAAAAAGCCGCCCAGGATATCGCCGCCGCCAGAGAGGCGCAAGTCCGCGCCCAGCAGGATGCCGCCAATGCCGTGTCCGATTACAAACGACAAAGCGCCCAAGCCATCTCTGCCATCAAAACCGCCGAAGCCGACAGTGTTCGGGTAGCCCGCGAAAACTCCTCCCGCGAACGGCAACGCCTGGCTTCGGATGTGGCAACTGCCCGGGAACGCGCCGCTCAGGAAATCGCTACCACCAACCAGAAGGCCGCCGAAGATGTAAAACTGGCAAAAGAAAATGCCGCCAAAGCCCGGCAGGAGGCTGCAGAAGCCGTTGCCAAAGCAAAAGAAGAAGCCGCCAACCTGATCGCCAGCACCCGTGAAAGTGCTGCCAAAGAAGTGGCCGGCACCAAACAGCAAGCCCTGGAGGCAATTGCCCTCGCCAAAAAGGAGGCGGATGATAAAAGAGCCGCTATGGCCAAGGAAGTATCCGACGCACAGGAACGCTCCCGGAAAGAAATGGAAGACGTGCGGGCCCACGCTGCCGCCGAAGTAGCCGCCGCCCGGAAAGACGCGGAAGAAAAACGCCGGCAATACACGATGGAAACCGAACAGGCCCGTAAAAAAACGCAGGAAGAAATCGCCGCCGGCCAAAAAGAAGCCACTGAATCGGTCTACAAAGCCAAACAAGAGGCCGCCGCCAATATTCAGGCGACCAAAGACCAGGAAGCCAAAGTAGTGACCGATACGAAAGCCCAAAGCGCCACCGAAGTAGCAAAAGCAAAAGCCGACAGCGCCGCCGAGGTGTCAAAGACAAAATCGGAAGCAGCCGCCGAAATCGCTAAAGCCCAAGCCGACGCAGCCCAGGCTATTGCAGCAGAAAACCAAAAGGTCAAGCAGGCCCAGCAACAACTGACGCAACTTCAGTCGGATGTACAAAAGGCACAAGCCGAATTGCAACGCCTGCAGGAGGAAATTAACAAGAAGAAACAAAAGAACGGCGACAACTAAATCTTGGCCAGGAACGCAAGCGTTTGTTGGACTAAAACATCCAACGGCAAGTCTTCCTCCAGGCGCAACACCGGGCAACTCAGGGTATCCAGCCAGGCCAATTCGGCCTGGCGGCTGCGCCGGTTGTCCGGTTCAAGGTCGTAGCGGGCGGCCCACTCCACAAATTTTTCATACACAGGGTGCAAATCACCGCCGGGCGACACCCGCTCCCGGCCATAGCGCTCGCATTCCCGTTGCCAAATGCGCGCCCGGCGAATATCGGCAGGTAGCCAGCGGTACACAACAGCCTCAAAACGAGGACTCCAGACATCTCCCCAGCCCAGCATGGCGCCCGAAAGAACAAAGCAAGGCGCTTGTTTCAGATCGGCACTCATGACCTGCAAGCGGTGTTGTGGATTGCGCTTGCGCCGAAACGGCAAGGCGTCGTCCGTAAACCAATAGTAGTTATCGGTATCGAAAAAAGGGTAGTCCAAATGGCCGGCCAGTGCCTTGCCCAGGCTGGTAACGCCTGAACCCGGCGCGCCGAGAAGGTGGATGCGCGAGATCACGAGGGTTGGCTGGTTTTAGTCGCGTTTCTTGAACCGGTAGGAGTACAAATCACTCTCTCCTTCATAATACCCATCCAAAACGATATTGTTGTACGCATTGCGCACACACTCAACGGTTTCTGAAATATCGCTTACCCGGTTGCCGTTCACGCTCGTGATCACGAAGCCAGGTTGCATATTCGTGGTGTAAATGATGCTGCCCCGGCGCACGCTCGTGACCATAGCCCCTTGAACCCGCATCCGGCGCTGTTCCTCCTCTGTCAGGTTTCGAATTTCAAAACCCAGGGATTCTTCGAGTTCATTGCCTCGAAACTGCGCCGATTTTCCGGTAGAATTGTTGCCGTCTTTGAGCAATACGTTGGCCGAAAGTTTGCGGCCATCGCGCCAAAATTCCACCCGAATCCGGTCGCCAGGCCGGTAGCGACCCACGAACTCCTGCAGTTCCGGGGTGCGCCGCACGCGGGCTTCATTGAGCCCCAGGATAACATCACCCGAGCGCAAGCCGGCATCTGCTGCCGCGCCATTGTTGTTGATCCGGGTTACCCGAACGCCATCCGCATTGGGCAAGCCAATTTCGCGCGCTACCTCGCTGTCCAAGTCCTCAATGTTTACGCCCAAAAACGCGCGTTGCACTTCGCCAAACTCCCGCAAATCCCGAATGACTTTTTGAACCAGATTGGAAGGCACCGCAAAAGAATAGCCTTCATAACTACCTGATTCTGTAATGATAGCAGTATTGATGCCAATCAATTCGCCGGCAGTATTGACCAAAGACCCGCCGCTGTTTCCCGGATTTACCGCAGCGTCCGTTTGAATAAACGATTCAATGCTCGTTACGCCCCCCAGGATATTGATATTTCGGCCTTTAGCGCTCACAATACCCGCTGTTACGGTACTTTCCAGGTTAAAAGGATTCCCCACGGCCAATACCCATTCCCCAACCCTGACCGAATCACTGTTTCCAAAAACCATAAACGGCAGGTCGTACTCGTCAATTTTCAGCAAGGCAATATCCGTGGAAGGGTCCGATCCAATCAAAGTGGCTTGGTATTGCCGTTTGTCTGAAAGCGTTACTTTGATGTCTCTGCTCTTTTCCACCACATGGTGGTTGGTGACGATATAGCCATCCGGCGACATGATAACCCCGGAGCCGGAAGAGCCCGTCAATGAACTGTTGCCCCAAATACCGCTCCCCGATTCCAGCAACGCCCGTATATTGACCACGGCAGGCGTCGCTACCTCAGCAGCCGTTGTAAATTCCGTTGGAGCAGCGGAATAAAAAGAACTGTTGGACCGGGCATTAAAAAGTTTGTCCACCAGGCCCGTATACCGCACCTCGCCATTTTCGCCCGAGTTCCACAACACCCGGCGTGGGCCTTCTAACTGACGATACAGGAAAACGGACAATACCGAACTGGTGATGGAAACAGCGAATAGCAACAGGAGTTTTTTCATGGACACAAGCGGGTAAAACATTTAGTTGGAGTTAAATGTTTTTTTCAAAAAGTATAGACGACAAAACGCAGCATTCTGTGTTTTAGTTTAAACATCCGGACACACAGCCCCGGTTCAACAGAAACAACAACCATTCCCTATAAAAATCATGCCTTTTCACGAATCTTAACAACATTTTATGCCGGACCTTTGCGAAGAACAGCATTTTACTTTATGAAAATACAATTTTGGAAATATCAGGGCGCCGGAAACGACTTTGTCATGCTCGATCAGCGCCACACCCAAACCCTCGACCGATCGCATACCCGGCACATTGCCTTTTTGTGTAACCGCCATTTTGGCATTGGTGCCGACGGCCTGATCCTCTTGCAACAACACCCGGAGTGTGATTTTGAAATGGTGTATTTCAATGCCGATGGCCGCGAAAGTACCATGTGTGGAAATGGGGGGCGCTGCATCGCCGCCTTTGCCAAGCACCTGGGCCTTCCGGGTGAGCAGTACCGCTTCTGGGCCATCGATGGTTTGCACGAAGCAACACTCCCCCACCCGATAGGCCCGGGTGGCGAATGGGTGGAATTAAAAATGACAGATGTTGCTGCGGTGGAATCGAACGAAGCCGGCCAACCGGAATTTGTGTTGAATACCGGCTCTCCGCACTTCATCCGCTTTGCTCCCTCGGTAGATGAACTGGATATGGTGGCGGAAGGCCGAGCCGTGCGGTACTCCGACCGTTTTCAGGCAGCCGGCATCAATGTCAATTTAGTACAGGAAGGCCCTGAGGGGCATTTGCGAATCCGGACCTACGAACGGGGCGTGGAGGATGAAACCCTGGCCTGCGGAACCGGTGTCACCGCAGCGGCACTGGCTGAGCATACCCGCAAGCACTGGTCGCCGGGCGCCCATTCGGTACAAGTGCATACGCGGGGCGGCCAGTTGAGTGTGCGCTGGATGGCCCATGCAGATGGTTCCTTCAGCAATATTTGGCTTTGCGGACCGGCGCAACGCGTGTTTTCCGGCGAAATCATCCTGCCTGACTCGGAAACAGATTTGCCTTGATCCTTTGATCGTACGGGAAGGCCGCAATACCTTGCAGACCTTAAATATCAAACCCATATGCTACATCGATACCTTTTTTTGCTGGCCCTTTGGCTCCCTTTTTTTGGGCATGCCCAGACGGATAGCCTGTCGTCGACTGCTGAAAAAATAATCCAGGCCCGGCGCGAGTTGCGCGCAGCGTTTTCCATCGACAACCGGCAAGATGTCCAGTATTGGCTGGAAATACTCCACCAACTCGAAGATGCCGACCACTTGCCAACCCAATGGGACGAACGCTGGCTACTGTACATTTGGCTGGAAAATTACACGCCTTTGCTCGAAGAGGCAGCCCGGTTTTCGGTTGCCACCGAAGAAGAGAATATTTACAAAGTGCCGCCGCCGGCAGATAGTCTTTTTGAGTTGTTGGACAACCGGATGTACGCGATGCACGAACAATTGGCCAAGGAAATTGCAGGCTCCTTTTTGTCGGCCGAAGAAAAGGCGTTCGGGCAATTGGTTCTCGAACTCTTGCTCCGCCTGAACACGGGTGATGAGGCGGAAGCCGCTTACGATGCCCGGTTGACGGAGTTCAGGACCCTGTATCCGACTACCCGATTCGCCCGCTTCATCCGCAAACGCATGTACAATCAGGCACCTCCGGGCGACTGGGGCGTAGGCCTGGATGCCTTGTTCCTGCACGGCACCTGGTCTGGCGAGATAGAACGCTCGCTTCGCCCTTGTTTCGGGGCTGATTTTGCTTTGTTTTTTTGGAAAAAACGCTGGAATTACCTGCTCCGGTTTTCGGTAGGCGGCCAGCGTTTGCTGAGTGATGTTGTCCAAAACGGATACGTTTGGCCCGAAGAAGACCCTTCGACTTTTTTTGCAGTGGACCTGGAGGCCGGCTACGACCTCCTCAACAAATCCCGGTTCAGGCTCTTTCCTACCCTGGGCGTTGGTTTTAGCAGCGTACACCCACCTACTCCGGATGAAGAAGAAGGCCCTAACCCGGATTATTATGAGTTTTTCAAATTCAGGGGTTTTCACCTCACCGGCGCCCTGCAGGCCGATGTAAAATTTAAATCGCCTGAAAGCGAAGTGCGAAGTTCGTACCAGGGTGTTCGGGTGCGGTTGGGGTATCGATATTTAAATTTGGACAAGGAAAACCCGTACATGAAGGGCAATATGTTTTTCTTTGCCGTTGGTTTTACGTTGTTTGGCCGCCAAGCGCAGTCGGAGTAAGGCCATTCACTTTTCCCACCTGGTCCGATGACATCTACCCACCCGTTCGACTGGCTTTCAGATCTCAGTCCTGCCTTCGCCGCGCAGGAAGCCTGGCATTCCGGCACTTACCACGAAGAAAGTTTATTTCATTTGGTGTACGAGCCGGAAGCCCCATTTGCTATTGCCTGTGGAGCAGGTTTGTTGGCGGAACACATCCGCCGCTTCCGCTTTTCTCCGGATGTGATTCAGCGTATGGGGCAGGTCAGCGACGTTCGGGGCTGTTCGATGTTCAGCGAAAGTTTTCTGAATCATTTGCAACGGATGCGCCTACGGGTAAATGTCTGGGCAGCGCCGGAAGGCATGCTCTTGTTGCCGGGCGAGCCCTTGGCCATCATCCGTGGCCCTTATGCGCAGGTGTTGTTGATGGAAACGGCCTTGCGCTGGTTGGTCTGGCGCTCTACCCAGTGGGCGACCAATCTTGCCGTCGTGCGTTGGGAGAAACAACAATGGGAAGAAGAAGACACTCCCTCGCCGCCCTTAACCACCTTTAATTTTGACGGCTGGAAAATTCGGGCCGAGTATATTGGCGGCGCTATTGCCGATGAAATTTTGGAAACGATCCGCACCCCAAGCCGCCCGCCCAACCCTACGGAAGGCTTGATATGTCAATGGAGAAGCAAGGCCAAACCTTCGGAAAATACGCCGGCCCCGCTCTCCCAGATCCGCCGGGTGTACAAAGCCAATCACGCATTGGGCGATATTTGGCTGACCGACGCCCTGGAAGAGATGGCCAGCGTGAGTAAAACAAGCGCCGGCATTACAGACCGGCGAACCCACCGGCACAAAACCTTGAAATTTACCCGTTTTCAAAATTTATACCAGCCTCTTTTGGCTAAAGGCCATCCTGTGCTGGCCAACCAACGGCTGGGGTATTTGCGGCAGCGCACCCTCAAACAACTCGAAGCCTTTCATTTTGCTCCTTTGGGCGAATATCCGCACGGCTGGTTGCTGCCCTAGCCATTAGCCTAATGCTGTTTTGTACGCCTCCAGGCATCGCTGGCGCGCAAAAGCATGGTCCACCATGGGGGGCGGATAGCGGACGCTGCCCAACTCGGGCACCCATCGGCGGATGTATTGGTGCTCCGGGTCAAATTTTTTCGTTTGTTCGGCCGGATTGAAAATCCGGAAATACGGGGCGGCATCGGTGCCGCAGCCAGCCGCCCATTGCCAGCCGCCGTTGTTGCTGGCCAAGTCAAAATCAAGGAGTTTTTCAGCAAAATAGGCCTCGCCCAACCGCCAATCCAGCAACAGGTGTTTGGTTAAAAAACTGGCGGTAATCATGCGCACCCGGTTGTGCATAAATCCGGTAGCATTCAACTCGCGCATCCCGGCATCCACGATGGGATATCCCGTTCGGCCCTCGCACCAGCGCTGAAACTCCTCCGGTGCATCGCGCCAGGGCACCCGCGCATATTGGGCCTTGAACGGCTGCCCGACGACTCCTGGAAAATGGGCCAGAATCTGGCTGTAAAAATCCCGCCAAATCAATTCATTTAAATAGGTGTCGCTCAAACCAAATGCATGTCGGGCCTTTTCCCGGATACTGATCGTGCCAAAACGAAAATGAATGCCCAACCGGGAGGTGCCAGCACGACCTGGAAAATCGCGGGTTTGAGCATAGTTTCGAATCAGGCTACGCGCTACGGTAGTCGGTGGAATGCTTTGTTGGGAAGGCGCAAAACCAATCTCCGGCAATTCCGGCATCGGGGCCGGCTGGGTTGTCAAAAAATTGGCAGCATATTGTAGGGTTGGATAACTCCGGAGATAAAACGAAACCGGCTCCGCTTCACCCGGCAGTAGTTGTTTTCGGGACTGTAGTTTGGCGAGCCATTTCCGGCTGTACGGCGTGAAAACCGTGTAGGGCGTTCCGTCGTCTTTCAGCACCTCGTCTTTTTCAAAAATAACATGGTCTTTGTGCTGGTGAAAAGGGATTTTTGCATTTTGTAGTAAATCCTTCACTGACTGGTCGCGGTTCAGCGCATACGGCTCGTAGTCGCGGTTGGAATAGACGGCTCCAACAGGAAATTCCTGCAACAAGTCTTTCCAGACCTCTAAGGGTGCGCCCTGCCGCACCAGGAGGGTGCTACCCAGTTGGGCGAGTTCCTGATGCAATTGCTGAACAGCCTGGTGGATAAACGTCACTCGGGCGTCCGTTTTGTCGGACAGATCGTCGAGGATCTGGGTATCAAAAATGAATACCGGCAGTACCGGCATTTTACCTTTCAAAGCATGAAAAAGGGCTGCATTATCGTCGAGACGGAGGTCGCGGCGAAACCAGAAGAGGGCAACAGGCTGTGGCATTGGATCGTATGGATTTGTGGGCATAACATCAAAATCCGGATTGTGTTTTCCTGAAAAGCCGGATAGCCACAAAAAAACGGGCCAGCCCGATCCGGCTGGCCCGTTTTTGAACGCATAGGACTTGAAAATTAATGGCCGTCCAACATATTGCCCAAGCCTCCCAGGATACTGCCTTCGTCTTTGCCCCGGGTAGTGCCGTATTGCAGGATACGCGCAGCGAGACGACTCACTGGCAGTGACTGGAGCCAAACTTTGCCGGGGCCACGCAGTACGGCAAAAAACAGGCCTTCGCCACCGAAAACCATATTTTTTACGCCTTTGACAAATTGGATGTCATAGTCTACGCGGTGCGTAAAGGCAACGATGCAACCGGTATCGACACGCAGCACCTCACCTACGGCCAAATCCCGTTCGAGGATATAGCCGCCGGCGTGCACGAATGCCATCCCATCGCCTTCAAGTTTTTGCATGATGAAGCCTTCTCCGCCAAACAGGCCGGTGCCCAATTTGCGCTGGAATTCAATGCCGACCTGAACGCCTTTGGCCGCGCAAAGGAATGCGTCTTTCTGGCAAACGATCTTGCCATCGAACTGCATAAGGTCGAGCGGAACAATTTTGCCGGCATAAGGAGCCGCAAACGTGACTTTTTGTTTACCCGGCACGGTGTTGGTGAAGGTGGTCATGAACAGGCTCTCACCGGTGAGCATTCGTTTGCCGGCCGACATTAGTTTGCCGAGAAAACCTTGCTCCTGCCCGCTTCCATCGCCAAAAACCGTAGCCATTTGGACGCCCTCGTCCATGAACATGAAACTGCCGGATTCGGCAATGACCGTTTCCTGCGGATCAAGTTCTATTTCCACGCACTGCATCTCTTCTCCGTGGATTTGATAATCAATTTCGTGATTGCGACGCATAATCTGATTTTGTTTGAATATTGAGTTTTTGAGTTTGAATAACCGAAAAGGTCTGGTAAGCCAGCCGTTTCTGATATGCCGGCAAAAATACCCGATTGCAAAATTCAAATGGTAGCAATTCCCGACGAGTACGCACAATTACTCGGCCAAGAAAACATTTGACAAAACCAAGTTATTGGCCAGGGCCTAGGCCTGATACTCGCCGGTGATGGTTTGTTTCAATACCCGCATGTAGGTTTTTTCATCAATCAACAAGCGCACGATGTTGCCGTCGATTTTTGTCACCTTACCGATAATGCCGGCGCTGGTGACGACTTCCATGCCTTCCCGCAGGCTGTCCACAAATTTTTGTTGGTCTTTTTGCCGTTTGACCTGTGGCCGGATCAGGAAAAAGTAAAAAACGACAATAATCAGCAGGGGGAACAACATGCCGATAAGGGGGCTTCCACCTGGTTGTCCGGCTTGCAAGAGAATGAATTGCAACATGGTTGGTTCAGATTTTATAAGAAAAAACATCCCGGCACACACAATCGGTGCCGGGATGCGCAAAAGTAGTTTTTCCTGTCGGTAATTCCGGAGCCCGGAAGGCCTCAAAACTTTATTTCACTTCAAACAGGGTGTCGGAAATGCCGGTATTGGCTTTGATTTCCAGCACAGTGCCGACCATCGGGACGGGGAAAACGCCGGAAATCGTAATCTTGTGTGGAAACTGCACGCCATTCACAGCCTTGTAGTCGCCAAAGTCATTGGTCATAGTTGCCGGTTCGCCATCCTGGCCCGGCTGGACCGATACTTCCCGCACTTTGAGGCTGGAGGCCATATCGTAGTACTCCGTGGATTTTTTTCCATCCGGACGTACCACTTCAATAATATAGGCATTTTTGCCGTCAATCGCCTCAATGCCTTTGAGGGCCAGTTGGTACCCAGCCGATACGTAGTTGGCTTCTTTGCAAAAGAGGGCTTGTTCTTTCATGTCGGTCAGTTCTTCGCCTTCTAAGGGACGTGCGCCGCCCATGCCCGACTCCATGGCTTTTTCGCCGTCAAAAACGCGGTGCGACAATACCTGTCCATTCATCGTCATGTCGATGGCGAGTTTCGTCGCATCTTTTTGTGCGATCGTCATATCGAATGAAGGCCCCGGCGTTTTCAGGTTCATTTTTGTCGTCAAGTCCTTGAGTTCTGCAATTTTTTTGGTTCCTCCGATGGCGTTGACATAGTCGGCAAGCACGGTTTGTGCGGTGACGCCAGCCGGGATAGCGACGTTATTGTCTTGGATCGGTGCGCCAAAAGCATCAAAAAAGCGCAATTTGCCGTCGGCCGAAAATTGTTTTAGCCGTTCTGCGACATCGTCTTTGTTGCCGACGACCAGGATGTATGCGCGGTCCGGCGTCACGTATTTGTTGGCCAGGCGCTGAATGTCCTCTGCCGTAACGGCTTGGAGGTTTTGCAGGTACTTTTCATAGTAGTCGGCCGGCAGGCCATACAAGGCCGTGTTGAGGGCAAAAGTAGCCACGGTACCCGGTTGCTCCAGGCTTTGCGAGAACTGTCCGGTCATCACGTTTTTCACTACCTGCAATTCCTCTGCCGGTACTTTCTCAGCCCGTAGTTTGTTCATCTCCTTTTTGAATTCGATGATAGAGCTGTCGGTCACGGCATTGCGGACGCTGGCGTTGGCGTTGAAATATCCCACCAGTTCATCGGCCACCAGTGCAGTACGGGCACCATAGGTGTAGCCATGCCCTTCGCGCAGGTTGGCGTCTACCCGTGACTTGAGCGGGATGCCCCCCAGAATCGTGTTCATAACCCGTGCAGCAATGGCATCCGGACTATTTTGTGGCAGTTCAACGGGATACGTGATGTTGATGACGGACTGTACGGCCCCAGGTTTGTGCACAAAATCTACTTCGCTTTTGGCGGGTTGGCTGGGCGTCTTGTAGCTGTGCGTAGGCACTTTGCCGCCGGTCCATTTGCCAAAAAACTGCTCTGCCTTGGCCAGGGCAGCGGCCTTCGTAATATCGCCGACCACAACGAGATATGCGATATTCGGTTTGAAATAGGTGTTGTAATGTGCCTTGATGGGATCCAGGGTGATTTTCGCAAGCGAGGCTTCCGTCAGGATTTCACCATAGGGATGCTCTTTTCCATAGCGCAGAATTGCACCTACATTGCTGGCAATTTGGCCGGCATCGTCTTTGGACGAAGCCAGGCCACTTTCCGAGCGCCGCTTAGCCTTGTCCAGTTCTTCTTGCGGAAAACTGGGGTTGATCAGCACATCGGCCATGATGCTGAGCAGTTTGTCCGAGTGTTTGCTGAGGCATGCGCCCGAAACGCCGTTGCCGTCTGAGGACAAAAATGCACCGATAAAGTCTACCTCTTCATCGATCTTGGATTTGGAGCGGGTGCTGGTGCCTTTGGTCAGCAATTCGCCCATCAGGTCTATTGTGCCGGCCGTTTCCTTTTCCAGAACCGGGTCTTTGTCGACAAACACCCGGAAGGAGACTTGCGGCAGTTTGTGGTTTTCTACCACGATCACCGTCAGGCCATTTGCTAATTTGGTAGTTTCGGCTTTGCCAATTTGAATTTTAGGCGCCGAGCCGGCTTTGGGAGATGATTTGCGGATCTCGCCGCTGGGAATTGGAATTACCGGCGCACCGCTTTTGGTCTGTTGAGCAGAGAGCGGAGTATGGAATGTGGCCGTCAGGAATACTGCAGCAGCCAGCATCTGGAGATATTTTTTCATACAAAAATTAGTACGTTATTCGTTTTAAATTATTGATATCCAAAACAGTAACTACGGTTGCTTGCCTTTGGGCATCCAGTGCAACACGACACGTGCTTTGTTTTGGAAGTATTTTTTTGCAGCGCGTTGCAGGTCAGCACGGGTAACCTTCCGGTAGCGTTCGAGTTCAGTGTTGATCAGGTTGGCGTCGCCGTAGTACATTTCATAATTGGCGAGGCTTTCGGCGATGCCGGCGACATTGTTGTTGGCCGTCACAAAGTCGGCTTCTACCTGGTTTTGCAATTTTTGAAATTCCGTTTCCGAGATCAATTCGTCCTGAACGTTGGTGATAACCTCGTCCATTGATTTTTCCAGGTCGGCTACATTTGCGCCCATGTTGGCTACGCCGTACATGATGCAAGGAGCAGGATTTTCGAGTTCAAACGCGAAGGATCCAGCAGCCACAGCCTTTTGCTCTTCGTCGACGATTTTTTTCTGCATCCGGCTGCTTTCGCCCTGGCTGAGGAGCATAGTCAGCATTTTTACGGCGTAAAAATCCGGCGTGCCCTGTGCAGGAACATGATAGGCAAAAACCACGGCTGGGAGTTGGACGTTGTCAAAAATCGTATCGCGCACTTCGCTGGTCATGGCGGGCTCTACGATTTTAGGGCGATAGATCTCCGTTTTGCCGCGCGGAATGTCTTTAAAGTACACATCGATCAGTTTTTTGGTTTGTTCGATGTCGATATCTCCGGCGATGGAAAGGATAGCGTTGTCCGGGCGATAAAAATCCTGATAAAATTGCACGTAGTCCTGTTCCTGGGCGGCATCAAGGTGTTCCATCGAGCCGATCGGCATGTGCTTGTAGGGGTGTTTGGTGTACAGGTGCGAAACGGCTTCTTCGAGCAGGCGACCGTAGGGCTGGTTGTCGTAGCGCATCCGGCGTTCTTCTTTGACCACCTGGCGCTGTGTTTCGATACCGATTTGCTCTACTTTGGCGTGCATCATGCGCTCGCTTTCGAGCCAAAGGCCGAGGCCGAGCTGATTGCTCGGTAGTTTTTCGTAGTAGAACGTCCGATCGAAGGTAGTATTGGCGTTGTTCATGCCGCCGGCGTTGCTGATGTAGTCGTCAAATTCGCCCCGTTTGATGTTTTCGGAGCCTTCAAACAGCAAGTGTTCAAAGAAATGCGCGAAGCCGGTGCGTTCGGGTTTTTCATTTTTAGAGCCAACATGGTACATGACCGAAACGGCCACAATCGGTGTGGAATGATCCTCGTGTAGCAGCACTTTCAGGCCATTCGGCAATTCGTACTCTACAAATTTAATATTCTGGCCTGTAGCTGTTGCCAGCCAGCCAAACAGTAACATGAAAACTGGAATACATCTTTTCATAACGATGGTTTGAAATTGAACATTTTGGCGTCAAAAAGCAGCGCAAAAGTGCAGAGATCGGCGCTAATTTTTGCCTGGTTTCGATAAACGAATGCCAACGTTCGCCCAAAAGCGTCAGACCGAAGGGGTTTGTGTCCGACAAACAAAGAAGGGGCAGCCTGAGACTGCCCCTTCTGGTATCGGGATGATACCGCTGGGTAAGGAACAAATAGGGGCTTCTGCCAGGCTTAAATCACTTTGTCCGCACAGGAAGAGGAAGCAAAAGCGTCGGGTTTGGCTTTGAACACAAAACCCATGCTAAGGATGTACCCCATCGCTTCTTTCAAGGCTGTATTGCTTTCGAACGTGGGATCGGTGTTGATATCGGCATGTACTTCCAGGGCGATATCATACCGGTCCAACAATTCGCAGAGCGAATAGGCCACCTCTACCGAGCGGCCAACCTCCAGGATCATCCGTTCGCGGAGGGTCATGGTGCGCTGCATTTTGTCGTTGGAAATGAACATGAAGCCGCCTCTTTTTTCCCGCAAAAACACGATAACTGTAGCGAAATGTACTTCTCCGCCAATCACTTGCGAGTCTGTTCCAATACAAACCTTGAGCTGATAGCCCGCAGCGGTTTCTCTGCGGATCGTTTCTTCTACCGCTGTGAGCAAGGGTTGATCAATACGCTGCCCATTGAGTCTTCTCCAATGCATAAGATGGTAAATGTTTGGTGATGAAACAAAAAGAGATCAGGTCACTTTTAACAGGGCGGGTGCAGGCGATTCAATTTTAATTGCCGGATAATCAAAGAATGCCCCAAATTTAGCATTCAGAATAGCGATTTGGGGCAATATGTTCCAAATTTAATGTATACTTAAACCAAACTTTTGCTAAAAGAGTTCCGGGATTTACACGAATGAACAAATCTTCCTTTATCAAACGGGTCAATTCGCCATTTTGGATGCGCCTATTTCTGCTGTGGAAACTGCCGGCAGCCTGGTTCATGGGAGTCCGGGTGGAATCCTGCACACCACAGCGCGCTGTGGTGTGTTTGCCGTATGGCTGGCGGTCACAAAACCCATTTCGGTCAACCTATTTCGCGGCGCAATGTGCTGCGGGTGAATTATCAACCGGCCTGTTGGCGCTGGTAGCCTTACAGGAAAGAGATCCGGTATCCATGCTGGTGCTTCGAATAGAAGCTGAATTTCTGAAAAAAGCCGACCAGGCCCTGCTATTTACTTGTGAAGAGGGCGACTTGGTAGAGTCGGCGCTTGATGAAACGTTTCGGACCCGCCAAGCCCAGGTTGTGCGGCTGAGCACTGTGGGTCGGTTGCCGGATGGAACGGAAGCGGCCCGGATGTGGATTACCTGGTCCTTCAAAGCGAGGGCCGCAAAACGTCTGGCCCGGAAAGAGGGTCTCCTGTAAAGAAAATGCGCCCCGCCGGAAAACCGACGGGGCGCATGGTGTATTAAAACCAGGCAATGCCTGTTTTAGTGGCTGACAACCAATTTGCGCGCACCAACTTCGTGTCCGGTGCGGAAACGAACCAGGTAAACGCCATCAGGCAGCAGGCTGCAATCCAGGCGAATCACTACCTGTTGGTCGCTGAGTTGGCGCAGTACTTCGCGGCCCATAGCATCCAACACGCTGATTTCCAGTGTCGAAGCAGGCAGGTTGGACAATACGACCTGCGTCAGGCCAGTCGTCGGATTTGGGCGGATCGAAACGCCACGCAACCAGATGGGTTCGACAGCCGAAGTGGTATTGCCGACCACGATGCCTTCGATAGCAACTAAGCAGCCGTTGGCATCTTTGACGTTGACAACATACGTGCCTTCCGTAAGGCCGGTCAGGTCTTCGGTCGTTCCGACCACCTGGTTTTCCCGGGTCCAAACATAGGAGTAGGGCTGAGATCCACCACCAACGGTGATGTCGATAGCACCATTGCCTTGGTTGTTTACGTCGTTGGTAACACCCGAGACCGCCACCAGAATGGGTTCGGTGATGATTACGCTAAAGGTGCAGGAGCCAATGTTGCCGCTGGCATCTTTGTAGGTGTAGGTTTGAGCGGTAGTGCCTACCGGGAAAACAGAGCCGCTGGGCAAACCTTCGGTTTGATTCCAGTTGCCACTGTTGCTCAGGCAGTTATCAACCGCTACCGGTGCGCCGTAGTTGATGGTATTTTCGTACCAGCAGCTAACAATATTCGCCGGACAACTTACCGTAGGAGCAATATCATCCACCACCGTTACAGTAATCGTGGAGGAGGAAACGTTGCCCGCATCATCGGTAGCCCAAATGGTTACCTCATGGCTACCCACTTGTGAGCAGTCGAAGGAGTTGGGCGAAATCGTGGAATTGCTGACGGAACAGTTATCCGAAACAACAGCGCCCAAGGACTGAAGGGTTGCGGTTGCATTGCCGCTGGCGCTCAGGCTGAGGCTGGTGTTTTGTGCGGCGATAACGGGGGCTTCCTGGTCCGTAGCGGCCAGCGTGAACGAATTGTTGATGGCGCAGCCATTCGCATCGGTCAGTGTAACCGTATAGCTTCCTGGCGACAGGCCGGAAACGGAGCCTGTGTTGAGGCCATTGCTCCAAACAAAGGCATAGGGTTCAGTACCGCCGGTCGCTGTCACATCAATGACGCCGGAGGGATCGTTGGCGCATACCGGGTTTACCGTCACCGAGGAGGCATCCAGTGCTTCCGGTTCGGTTACGGCGCCTTCAGCATTCAGTTGGCAGCCGTTGGCATCGGTGATCGTCGCGGTGTATGCGCCCGGGCTGAGGTTGCTGATGCTGGCTGTTGTTTCGCCATTGCTCCATAGGTAGGTGAACGGTTCTGTGCCGCCGGTGATCGCCAACGAAACACTGCCATTGGCTTGGCCAAAGCAGGCAATATTGGTGATGGATGTACCAGCCGTGATGATACAGTTGTAGGAATTTACAACCACTGTTTCAACATCCATACAGCCATTCGCGTCCGTCACGGTAACCGTATAAGCGTTTGGTGTCAAACCAGTTATGCTGGCTGTCGTTTCACCATTGCTCCACAAGTAGGTATAATTGGCAACGCCGCCATTCGGGCTGGCAGATGCCGTACCGTCGTTGGCGCCGGCAGCCGTTTCGGCACTTACGGTCGTCATGGTGCTCAGCAAGGACGGTTCGCTGATGGAAATGTTCAGAATAACGGCGCAATTGGTTACGTCTTTTACCTCGACGGTATACGTGCCAGGAGCCAGATTTTCAACACTGGGCGTGCTGCCACCGTTGCTCCAGGTGTACGTCAAGGGGTCATTGCCGCCGGCTTGCGCTACAATCGCTGTGCCGTTTGCCACACCAAAACAAGTCACGTTGGTACCGGAAATACCGCCGGTCAACGCGCAGTCAAACGCATTCACCGTAACATTTTGTGTAACGGAGCACCCATTGGCATCCGTGACGACAACCATGTAGGTGCCTGGCGCCAATCCGGAAATAGTTTGGGTGGTTTCGTTGTTGTCCCACAAATAGGTGTAGCCGCTGGTGCCGCCAGCTGGGCTTGCTGTTGCGGTGCCATCATTTACTCCGGCAGCCGTTTGCGAGGTAGCGCTGGCATTGGCAGCCAAAATTGCAGGTTCGCTGATGGTAACGGCTGTTGCTGCACTGCAATTTTCGCCATCGGTAACCGTCACACCATAGGTGCCGGCAGCCAGGTTGGAAATGCTTTGTGTAGTTTCGCCATTGCTCCAAACAAATGCATAGGTAGCATTGCCACCTGCTGGCGTGACAGCGGCTGTGCCGTTAGCGCCTCCGTTGCAGGAAACATTGGTCTGGCTGTTCACCGCTGCTTCAACAGCCACGCTTTGTGCCACGGTAGTGGCAACACTGGAACTGCAACCGTTTTCCGTATTGGATACTAACAGGGTGTACTCACCTACGGCATTTACCGTCGGGCTGAGGGTGTTGGCTCCCATCACAATGTTACCATTCGTGGTAGTCCAGGCATAACTAAAATTGGCGCCTTCCGAAGAGCCGGAACCGCTCAGTTGCAATTCAGCATTCTGGCAATTCAGGTTGCCCGGCGTGGCAGCGCTGGAAGTGGGTGCCGTAGTATTTTGGTCAACGGTGGTGGTTGCAACAGATGTGCAGCCATTTGCGGTTGACGTGACTTGCAGGCTGTATTCCCCCGTGCTGGCTACGGATGGGTTTTGCTCAGCACTGGTGAATCCGTTCGGGCCTGTCCAAAGGTAAGCGGCGCCAGTACCGGGTGTGCTGCCACCCAAGGTGATGCTGGATACAGCGCACGTTAGCGTGCCACCGGTAGCGGTTGCTCCCGGAGCGGCTGTGTTTAATCCAACGATAGCGGTGTCTACATTTACGCAACCCGTAGTGGGGTCGAGTACACTCACAACATATTCGCCGGCTGTTGCCACTACAGGATTTTGTTCTGTGGAGCTGTAGCCATTGGGGCCCGACCAGGCAAAACTTGGCGTGGTCGCATTGGTGGTTACGCCCAGGTTGACAGCATTGAGCACACAAGTGAGGCTGCCACCGGCAGCTTCGGCGGTGGGTGACACGTTGTTTCCTGTAACAGTGGTCGATGAACTAGCCGAGCACCCGTTGGAGGAATCCGTAATATTCAGAGTATAAGTGCCGCTGGCGCCAACGGTAGGCGTCAGGGTGTTAGCACCGGAAGAAATGGTCCCGCCGTTGCTGGCAGTCCAGAGATAGGAATAGTTCGCGCCCGAAGGGCCGGAACCGGCAAGGTTCACGGTTGGTGCACTACAGGTAACGGTCATGGATGGCCCCGCATTTGCCGTTGGTTGGGTAGTATTCGCCGCTACAATAGCGCTGCCGAAACCGGCACAAGTTGTGGTGGCGTTGGTAATTTGTACTACATAGGTTCCGCCGGCATTTACTGTGGGCGTCGCACTGGTGGCGCCGGAAGTGATGTTACCCCCATTATTGGCGTACCATTGATAAGTAAACCCACCATTGCCCGTAGCAGAAGCGCTCAGGGTAATCGTTGGGTTCAGACAAGTGACGTTGCCGGGCGTCGCCACCGAAACCTGGGGCATAACCGGCGGCGCCATGACGATCGATTTGGTTTTGGTGCAGGTGTTATCGTCCGTCACGGTAACAGTGAACGTACCGACACTCAACCCTGCGGCGATGGGTCCTCCCTGGCCATTGCTCCAGGTGTAGGAGTAGCCTCCAGACCAACCGCCTACGCCTTCTACTGTGGCAGTACCCGTCAGGCCATTGCAGCCCACTTCAATTACTTCCACTACAGCAACATCAAGCGGCTCGGACGGGGCCTCTACCGTGATTGGATCGGTAATCCCCATCCAGCCTTGCGCATTCGTGACGGTACACGTGTAGGTACCTGCCGGGATGTTGTGCAAATCCTGGGTATGCTGTCCATTGGACCAGGTGTATGTAAATGGAGCCGATCCGCCGGATACGGAGATGTCGATATCACCGGTGTTCGAACCAATGCAGGTCACATTTTCGACCTGATTAACCGCCGTATTGACCACCAATGGCGGGCAAGTCTGGTTGCGATAGCTCCACAAGGAGGCTGTGGGCAATTGCCCGGGTTCATACACCTTGCGGTCTGCCGGGCAAACCATCATAATCGTAGGGTAGTACGAAATAGCATATTGGCCGGCCACGCCGGCGGCATCTGCGATGGGATACGGAGTGCCCGCAGTCCAATCCCCAACTGTGCCGCCTGAACAACTGGGCAAACCAGTGATACAGGGTATGGTTGTACTCGGATCGCTTTCGATAGCCATCACGTAGGCTTCGTTTGTTCCGGGAGGACCGTATTCTTCCCACATGCCCTCTAAGGCGCCTGAGTTGTGGTAGTTCCAGCAGGGTACACACCAGGTAGCAAAGAAATCGAGGTAAACCGTTTTTCCTTGATCAAGCAGGGCGTACAACGAATGGGATTGGCCATTGACATCCACTACAGTGAAGTTTGGCGCAACCGTTCCATTGGGCAATTGAGCCAAAAGCGCGGTGTGGCCCATCCATAAAATGGATAGTAGTAATAAAATTTTTTTCATAAGCAGCAAAAGGATTGTTACACATTAATAGAGGGCTGCAATATACTGAGTGCCGCCAAGGATTTTTTCAATTCCTGCCGACTATTTATTTTTAAGACACCTAAACGACAGTTATATATTTCTCAAATCCTGTGATTGGCAAGATTTTAGTTTTTAGAAATGGCGAAAATTTGCTCAATTTGAAGAAGGATAAATTCTAACTATTTGAAAAACAAATCCTTACCTTATTTTATAGGCATAAACAGTACTCTCATTGCCAGCAATTAAAATATGTTCCCGGTTTCCGGGCGCCTGCGCCAACACAAATGCCGTAGTGCCTGGCAGGGGAAAATCAGCATGCACCCTACCCTGCTCATCCAGCAACCAAATTTGCCGGTTCGTTTTATCTAGCGCCCCCATCGCAGCGCAACATCCGGCGCTGAACAAGGTATCCTGGGGGGACTGGAAAACATGCTGAAACTTGGTTTTGATCGCATTTTGTTCGTACCCTGAAAGCGTCAGACCCTTACCGCTCAGCACGGCAAATTCCTTGCGGCCGTCGCCAAAAAAATTCTCCAGCACCAATACCGTCGATTGCTTTCCGGCCTTAGTGAGCCGAAGTGGAAAGGAGCCACCTTGTAAATTGACGACCACGATGCGGCCATCCGTATCCATCGCAACGATGCGGGGCGTTTTGGTATCCGCATCAAATTGCAAGGGGCTTTGCCCAAAAGAGCCCTCCAAGGACATGGCTGGAAAGTGCGGCTTGCCGTCCCGGTTAAACACAGACAAGCGCCCATCCAGGCTTAAAACAGCAAAATAGTCCTTGGTTTGATGCTTGAAATAAATCAATGGGAATTTTACCCGCCCTATGCCGGCTTGTGGATTCCAGCCGGGCAGCGGCCGGCCAAACTGGTCGAAACCATACAAATTTCCATTGGCGCAAGCGATAAACAAGGCGGTATTTTTAGCACCGTCCAATTCCACAACAGCCACTTCATTGCTGGCAAACGATTGCAGTTTTAGCGGGAAACCCGCAATTTCATGACCTTCGGCGTCCAAAATCCAGATCGCATCCACCGTATTAAATAGAAAACAAACACTGCCGTTTTTGAAATAATCGATCGGCTGAATGGCCGACAGGATGGCTTGGTTGAGTTGTTTTCGCCAAACCACCGTGCCCCCGGTTGTAATGCGGTACAATTGCAATTGATCATCCTGAATCAAAATGCTTGACTCATTGCGAGCCAAATCGGTAACCACCAGATTCGGCTTCGTGATCGCCTTGCCGCCCAGGCTGAGTTTCCAAAAAATACTGGCGCCGCGCAAGGCTTCGTTTTGTGGTTGATGGCGAACCGACAGGTCCAAAAAACCATCGGTATTCGCTAACAAGTCAAAAGAAACTAGTCCCAGGTTGCCCAGCAAGCGGATATCATCGGTGCTCACCGGGTCGAGGCTGGGCTGCCACACACTTTTCACCAGGCGGGCTAAATAGCCGGTATTGCACAACAGCAAGGCGGTTCCTTCAGGCTTCCATCCGGATTTCATTTGTAAAAAATCGGGCCGGTTGCTGAGGGTCTGACTGACAATATATTTGTCGATCCACAATTCAATGGCGGAAGGCGTAGCGCCAAACACCACATAATTGCCGATCAAGGCGTAGACCGGGTTGCGAAACACACCGTTTTTGGCCTCCGACAAGGGTTCCAGCAGTGTCTGGCTCAGCAATTGTTTGACTTCGTAGGTCTGGTAATCATATTGTTTCAGGAGCCCCCGTTCCGTCCCGTAGTTTTGCAATAAGACCCTCGCTTTGGCGCTGTCCCGCATCTCCAGCACTAAGAACTGATCCTCTGCCATGGCCGGAGAAAAGGGTTCCACGACCACCCAAGCCAAGCCTCTGCCGACCCAGGGTTTGATGAATTGCCGAAAGTCGGCTGCGGAGCCATCCCGGGGCAAAACAGCCGGCCACAACTTGGGCAACTCGCCGCCCATCCAGGCCAGGAGGGCCGTGTTGTCGGGCAAAATGGAAAAAAGGTCATCGCGCGGCACCTCCGCCCAGGCGCCAAGCCCGCGGGTTTGTGGGGTGGTGCCGGCCCGTATTTTCCACAGTTTGCCGGTCCAGAAAATATTGACCCAATCCAGTTGCCCACTCAGCCAATCCGGGATTTGTCCCCATTGTTCAAGGACTTTGCCGCGCCAGCGCTCGGCCAGCACGGCCGGCCGAATAATCCATTGAAACGGAGCAATGCCGGCTGCAACTCCGGCCTCGCGAGCCTCTTGTACCCACCATTGGCCACCACTGTTCATCTGTACCAGGGCATCTTCCACCAAATAGGAAAACCTGGAAAAAACAAGCAGGTTGCCGATACTGCAAACCACCAGCCGCTCTTGCTTGGACAAGTGCACCGTGTACAAGGTGTGGCCTTTAAACGTGGCAGAAAACGCCTTTAAGGTGCCGGCTGCGCCGGAGAGTAAGGTGCTTAAATCGACCCGCTGATCAAGATCCAGCACATACAAAGGTTGCAAACTATCTGCCGGCAGCAGGCTGAACGCTGCGGCCATCGGGCGGTTGTGAAACGCCTGGACAATAGTTTCCTGTTGCTGAAAGACAGCGGCGGCTTTAGCGGCGAAGCCCCGGGCCGAGCGCAACAGCGACAAGCGCGACAAGCCCAGCCCGCTGGAATCGTCCTGATGGCTCAACCAGCGGTCCACTTGTTTGAATCCTTCGTAGGTAAGTACGACAGCAGTTTGGGCAGGAATTGCTTGTTCCAGCCGGCAATTCTGCCGCCCCCAAACGGTCCAATATAAAATCAGGCACAGAGCAAGACCCGTCGGGATTACGATTCGCCAGTTGGCTAGTTTGGATATGTTGTACATTGGTAAGCTTTGGGGCGAAATAGGTAATTTTTTTAGAATTTTCGGGCAAATGGCGGGGGGCAGTCAGCGGGCGGATCAGGAACAGTCAAACAAATATTTTTCAATACTTTGAATAACAATTCATTACACATCTTTCTCTGTCAAAAAAATTCCTTCAACTGGCCGCCATTTCCGGTTTTTTGGCCGTAGGCATCGGCGCCTTTGGGGCCCATGGTCTCAAGCCGTTGCTGAGCGAATACCAGCTGGCCATTTACGAAAAAGGGGTCCAATATCAATTTTACCACAGCCTGGCCTTGCTCGCCGTGGCTTCCCTGCTTAGCCGGCTGCCCGACAGCAAAATTTTGGTGTGGGCCGGCTGGCTGTTTGTTGCCGGCATTGTTTGTTTTTCCGGCTCCTTGTACTTGTTGGCCTGTCGGGATATTTTATCCTTTCCGGTCGGCTGGGCGGGTCCGGTCACCCCGCTTGGCGGCTTGTTTTTTATGGCCGGCTGGCTGGCCATAGCCTGGAGTGTTTCCAGAAAATAAAAAAACCGCAGCATACCGTCTGGCCCGATTGCTTGCGGAATAGACGGTATGCTGCGGCCTGGCTTGTATCTGGACTACCTTGCGGTCAGACTAGCGCAAAACGGATAGTTTTCGCACCGACTGGCCTTCCTGGTTTTGTAAGATAACGAAGTACATGCCGTTTTCAAGGCCGGTTAAGGGAAGTTCTACTCTGGTTTCGCCGGCAGCGAATGTGGCTTCGGTCTGTTGGAAAACGACCCGGCCAGCCATATCATACACCCGGATTGCTGCATCAAAGCCTTTTTCTGCATTGACCAGCACCGTGGCGCCCGCTCCGTTGCGCAGTGGATTGGGGCTAATCTGCCAGGCGCTCAAGCCGGCAATATCCCGAATGGCGCTGGTTGATGTAGTTTTGAAGGTGCGTTGACGCGCTTCGGTGCAGGTGTAATATTCATTGAACGGCCGGACCCGCCAGTAATACGTGCGGTTGGGCAACAGGGTCGTCAGGAGTTTGGACGTCGCGTTTTTCACGACAAACGACTGCGAGTAGGGTGTCGAATAGGCGTTGACGATATCCAGTTCCAACAAGTAGTATGTGGCGCCGGGTACAGCATTCCACTCTACCGTCACTTCATCGTAATACGGAACGGTTTGGGCGGATGCCGGAGAAACGAGCAGGTTGGTTGGTACCGTGATCTCCGTAGCAGCCGGGCTAAAATTGTTGTCCAGGTAATTCCGGTATACCGAATTGCGGTCCGACAGGATGGCATTTTGCTGGCTTTGCGAAAAAACATAATTCGAACAGGTCTCAAAATAGCCCATCATGTTGTTTTCCTGGGGATCAACTACCGTGCCCAAGGGGTCTTGTGCGCCGGAAGAGTAGGTGCAGGTACTGGAAATCAGGCCAAAATTGTAGTCCGGCGGCGTGTCGCAAATTTTATCGCCGGCATTGTTGCAGTTGGTGCCATTGACCCGTTCCGTCGGCACGCCATCTGGCGAGGTAGCGGGGGCTTTGGGCCAACCTGCGTCATCGGAGTCGAAGGGGTCGCTTTCCCAGCCGTAGAAGGTATGTTGGAGGCTGAAAAAATGGCCTACTTCGTGCGGCAGCGTAGAGTTGTTGGGTTGGCCGTTGATTTGGTCTTTCCGGCTGACCACCCAATCCCGCGAAGGGCTGTAGTAAGCCAGGGTCACCACACCGGGCGGATTGTCGTTTGTAGTGGCGGCTTGTTCGACAATATATATATTCATGGCATTGGGGTGCCGGTTTACATCCATCGTGAACCAGGATGTTTGATTGGAATATACATTGGTCGAATTAATGGCATAATTAAACAAAGTATTGTTGACCGGATGCGGACTCAGATAAAAGCGGATATCCATGGGCGCGTATGCGGCATTTAGTCCGCACAGTTGGTCTAACACCTTATACTCCTTTACTTTTCCATTGCTGTTGGCATCGCCCACCAGGTGAAAATGTACGGGCACATATTGGATGGCGCCGCGATCTGACACGCCTTGCCCGCTTTCGGCGCGTTCAACATTCCGGAGCAGGCGTTCTTCAAATTGCAGTTGATCCTGGAAACTGGTGCCACAGGCGGGTACCAGATTTTGGGCAGAAATCCCAGCCCCCCACGCTGCGGCGAGGGTGAGCAAAAACACGAATTTTTTCATTAGCGGAACAATATTCGAAGTGTGATAATCAATGGCTGGCAAAGGTAACAAACGTTTGTGGCTGTATCTTGTCCGGTAACGACATTTTAGCCTATTTTACGACGCTGAAGACCGTTTTCGGATACATCTGGCATCCATATTTAAAACAAAATTAATCGACAGCAAACGAACCAATCCAAATGCAATTTACGTTAAATTAACAATAATTCTGGACGAAGGATTTTTAAACCCCTTTCCCAGAATATTGTTTTAATGTAACTTTGCAAAAAGTTGCTTTTATTTTGAAAAAGTAAATTACCGAAGTTAAAACAAAATTACAGAATTAAATTCTGTGGCCATGATATCAAAAAAACTTATTGCAGCATATTCGCTCCTTTTCATATTGTTTTTTTCTAATTTCAATATGGCGTTAGGTCAGAAGGTTCTGCCGCCACGCACCATTTTCGAATACCTCACGCAGGAAGAAATGGCCAAACTCACCTTGGATGCGGATATGACGACCCTGCTCGAAAACCGCAAAACATCGGATTATTACCCGGGTTTATTGACCATGCCTGATGGGAAGTCGTTTCAGGTGAAAATTAAAGCCAAAGGGAAGTATCGTCGGAAAGTTGCCGAAATCCCTCCATTGAAGGTGAAATTCACCAAAAAATCGCTTGCCGCAGAAGGCTTGGACACCTTGAACGAGGTCAAACTTGTGCTCCCTTGCTATGATAACAATCTGGGTGACGAGTTGATCATCCGGGAATATTTGGCATACCGGATGTTCGAGCGCCTCACTACGGCCAGTGTGCGCGCCCGGCTGGTTAAATTGACGTTGCGGGACACCCATGTGGAAAAGTCGCGCAAAAGCATGTATGCCATTGTCTTGGAAGACAATGAAGAAACGGCCGTTCGTTTAAATGGCAAAGAATTTGAACAATATGGCTTGCCAGCCGACAGCCTCATACAAAACCAGGCAGCCCTGGTGGCCATGTTCGAATATATGATCGGCAACACCGACTGGGACATTGCCATGATGCGGAATGTTCGGCTGATCCGGGCCAATGACTCCCAGAAAGTCCTGGTCGTCCCCTACGATTTTGATTTTTCGGGCTTTGTCAGTGCGCCATATGCCAGCCCTTCCTCCGAGAGCGGCTTACTCACCGTGCGCGACCGCTTTTTGATGCACCACGGCATGAGCCAGGACGCGCTGCGCAAAGCCATTCAGGTGCTTAAGAGCGCTCAAAATGATTTGAATTCCATTTGTCGTTCGAAATATTTGTCCAGAGAATCGGAAGCGGAACTGTTGCAATACCTGGAAACGTTCTTCCAGCATATCGATCCGAATGGCGACGTCCCGGTGCGGATGAAAGTGCCGTTTGCTGCCGAATAATGCAGCCGGTGCGGCATCAAAGAATCATCCGGCAGGTATTTTTTGCCGCCAGTGTTTTATACCTTTGCGGCTTTCGTACGGAGGAGTGCCAGAGTGGTTGATTGGAACGGTCTTGAAAACCGTCGTACTCGTAAGGGTACCGGGGGTTCGAATCCCTCCTCCTCCGCAACCTTTCCCCTTTTGTCGGGCCAAACCGACTTCCATGCCACAGCCAAGCGACCCGCATTCCATTCTGCAGCAACACTGGGGTTTTTCAGCCTTCCGCCCCTTGCAGGAAGA
>JADLDL010000376.1 GCA_020846655.1 Saprospiraceae bacterium
TCAACGGTTGGCGTGCCGTTGGAAGAAATCACCTTGGGTACATCATTGGACACCAGGGTCACGCAATTTTTCGACGCTGTAGCAAATACAAAAGGCCCTACCCAGGCGCCTGCGCCGCACTCGTTGAGCGGCCGGACGCGCCAGTAGTACACCTGCCCCTCGTCGAGCACCAGGTTCCACTGGAGCGAATCGGCTTTGAGGCCGGTGTAGGATTTCACCAAAACAGTCGCCTCAAAAGAGGGGTTGGTGGCCAGTTCCAGTTCGTACTGGTTGGCATCCACCACGCCTTGCCAGCGCAACAACGGGAAACGGCTCACCCCGGAGGCGCCGAAAGCGGGCTGCTGGAGGCTCAGTGCCGAAAAATCGTTGGACACCAGCCGGAGCCGCAGCGTGGCCGTGGCAGTATCGCCGGCCGCTACGGCAAAAACCGTGACCGGATATTCTCCTTCGGGCAAGCCCGCCGGCAAATCGAAGGTGACGGTGCTTGTGCTGCCGGGGTCGATGCTTTGGGCGCTCCAGGTGGCCGTGACGCCGGCTGGCAAGGTGCTCAGCGACAATTGAATGGAACCGCCCAGGTTCTGCCAGGCATCAGCCGAGAGGGTCGCCGTGTAGCTCTGCGGCAAACAAATGCGGGCCTGATTTTCTTCCGTGCACACGGCAAAACCCGCCGCCGGCAAATGGCCCAGGTCGTATTCCCAGATTCCGCGGCCGAAGGTACCTGCCCGCAGGCGGCGCGAGGATTTTTGCAGTTCCAGGTCGCTCACCACCGTCACCGGCAGGTTTTGGTTCATGCCGACCCAGTTGTTCATGGTGCTGCGGCGGTACCACACCCCGAGGTCGTTGCCCACAAACAGGGTGTAACTACTGTCGGGCGCCACGTCGAGGTACAGGGTATTGGTCGACACATTGGGCAAATTGCCGGAAATATTCACCCAGGTGCCACCGCCGTTGGTGGAGCGGAACACCTTGGAGCCGGCATTGTAACTGCCCCGCGTGAGGTAAATGATGTTGGGGTCCCAGGGATGCACGGTGATGGAGGTAATGGGAGCGCTACCGGGCACGGTGTAGGTGCTCCAGTTGGCGCCCAGGTTGGTGGTTTTGTACAATTTATTGCTGCGGGCCGCCAGAATGACGTTGGGGTTGGACGGGGCGATGACCAGCGCCTCCAGGGTTTGGCCGCCGGTGAGGCCGTCGCTGATCTGGGTCCAGGTATTGCCCCGGTTGGTAGTGCGGTATACCTCGGCGTAGCCCAGCACGAGGGCGGCGGGATTGACCGGGTCGATCTGGTAAGGCGCTACCCAGGCCCCGCTGAGGTCGTGGTTGGGGGTTTGGCCGGGCAGGTTGTCGCTGATGCGGACGGCATCGCCGTTCCAGCCGTCCATCGAGCGGTAGAGTTGGCCATTGATGTAGGTGGTGTACAGGATATCGGGGTTGGTGTAGTCGATGGCGACTTCCATGCCGTCGCCGCCGTTGGTGGCTTCCCATTCGCCCAGGCCTACGCGTTTGCGGCCGCCGTTGTCCTGCGTGCCGCCAATCATGAAAATCTCGTCGGTTTGGGCGACGGCGATGCGGTAGAACTGGGTAATAATCAGACCATTGGAGCGCTCCAGCCAGGTTTTGGTGTTTTCGTCGTAGCGGTATACGCCGCCGTCGTTGCAGAAAAACACCCGGCTGGTACCGGGTTGGGCGGCCGCGTAATGCACATCGGCGTGTACTTCGGGTTGGGCAGTACCGCCAAACCAGTTGGTGAATTGTTCCCAGGTTTGGCCCTGGTCTGTGGAGCGATAAATATTCACATATCCGCAATACAGGGTATTGGGGTCGTTAGGCGAGGCGAACAGGATCGTGCTTTCGGGGCACTCGGATCGGTAACTCAGGTCGGCGCCATTGGTGGTGGAAATGTAGAATTGCCGGTTGTCGCCGTAATTACAAACGGCGGCCAGCAGGCTGGGGTTGGCCGGTGTGACGCTGAGGCGAATCCAGTTTTGGGAGGCCGAGAAGTCGCTGAGTTGTGCCCAATCCAGGCCGCCGTTTACCGATTTAAAAATCTGGCTGGTGCCCCAATAGTCGTGCAGGGCAGCATACGCGGTGGAACCATCTCCGGGGCGGAATTTCACGTCGGAGTAAAATCCGTCGCGCACTTTGGTCCAGGCACCGCCGCTGTCGTCGCTGCGGTACAGGCCAATGCTGGTGGCAACCAGCAGGACGGCGGGGTTTTGCGGGTCCATGGCAGCACTCAGCACGGCAACGCCTTGTGAGAGGGGCCAGTTGAGGCTGGTAGGAAACCAGGTATTGCCGCCATCCGTAGATTTGTAGATACCGGTGCTATAGGTCCACCAGCCTACATGATCGCCGTTGGAAAGGTATAGCACCTGGGGGTTCTGATAGTCTACCATCAGGTTGGAGCCCCCGTTGTAGGGCAGGCCCTCGCTGATCGAAGTATAGGAGTCGCCGCCGTCGGTCGTTTTCCAAATGCCGCCATTGGGTGCACCCACATAGTAGATATTGGCGTTGCTGGGGTGAAATGCGATGGAGGTGGTGCGGCCCATGCCGTGGTAGCCGCCGGTACAGGTATTTTGGGAAATCAATTCCCAGCCGCAGGATGCGGGGCCGCCACTGCGGTCCGTCACGCCGCTTGGATGGCCGGGTGAATCCCGAAAAAACGCGGTGGCTGGCAGGTCCGGCAAACTGCCGTCCGGATTGACCCGGGTGGACCAGAACCATTTCCAGCGCTGAAACTGGTTGTAGGCGGAGCCTTCGCCTTCGTTTGCGTCGGTTTCTTCTTTTCGTTGCGTCTGCGTTTTCTGTTCTTCAAAATACCGCTCTGCTTCGCTGCAAATGGTGTAAAAATTGGGGTTTTCGCGCAGCAGAAATTGTTTCCAACCCATATGGCTCTGTGCGGACAGGCTAAACAGCCAAACCAATTGAGCAGCGAGAACGAGGTAGTATTTTAGACGCATGGGAACAAGCATAAAAGGTGTATTGAAAAAAATGAGTGTACAAAAATACAACTACCCGCCGGGCTACCGGGCAGTCATTGGTGTTTTGCAATCCATTGACAAAGGTCACTGCCCGCTGCTACTGCCAACTGCTACTGCAAACTGCTACCGCCCGCTGCTACTGCAAACTGCTACTGCAAACTGCTACCGCCCACTGCCACTGCTACTGCCAACTGCTACCGCCCACTGCCACTGCCTACTGCTCTCTCAGCAGTTCCCAGCGCCAAATGGCGCCGTCGGTAGGATCGATGATTTCGCCGGCAAAACGGAAACCCAATTTGCGCAGGATGGCGACGGAGGCATTTTCTTCAGCCAGGGTATGGGCGAGCACGGCACGGATGGCTTCGTGATCGAAGGCATGCCGGACCATAGCGTCGGCGGCTTCGGTGGCCAGTCCCTGGTTTTCGTAAGCGGGCGCGATGCTGTAGCCGATCTCGACCGTCCCCTCCGGGCTGGGCGAGCCTTTGTAGCCGCCGGTGCCGATCAGGCGCGCATCGGCCCGGTGGATGATCAGGTACGACCACCAGTCGAGCGCGTCGGGGTGCTCACGCAGGTAATTGCGCATCCAGAGCATGGCTTCCGGAAACAGAAACACCTCCTCGGCGAGGCTCACGCCGCCCAAATGGGTAGACAGCACGGCCCAATTTTCGTCGACGATGACCTCTACCCTTTCAAGAGAAGTGGGCAAAAGAAACAAGCGTTGGGTAGTGATTGTCATTGTCGTTTTTTTCCTCTTTGTTGAAAAAAATTTTTTCTTACGCACAAAGTTTCGATTTTAGCGCCGCAAAGCACGGGCAAGGTACCTTTCTCTTCCCGGGCAGTTAACCAATCGAAGCTAATCCTTTCTATTGTATGAACGGCGCCGACTGCAATATTACGCAGCCGGCGCTTTTTGTTCTGCATCAGCCGGTTTCCAAATATTCTTCGCTAACGGAAACTATTTTTCAGGGAGTACAGTTTTTTGTTCGGGAGTTGCGGCCAATTGGCGGCAACCTTTTTTGTTTCCCGCTTGTCTTCCTTTGCTCATCCTCCAATCTCCTTCCGCATGCTGTACCGGTTGTATTCTCATTGGCGTAGTTCCTACGTCGGCATCCCTACCCGGGTTTGGTTTCTGTCGCTCGTAAGTTTGGTCAACCGTTGCGGATCGATGGTCGTTGTTTTTTTGACCATTTACCTGACGCAGCACCTGGGCTACGGTATTCGGGAGGCCGGCTATGTGCTGGGTTGTTTTGGGACGGGGGCATTTGTGGGCGCTTACGCCGGCGGCAAACTCACCGACCGCCTTGGGTATTACCCGATCATGCTGTGGAGCCTGATCCTGAACGGCCTGATGCTGATTGTGCTGATGTATTTGTCCAGTTTCTGGGTGATGTGTGGAGCCGTGTTTCTGCTGAGCGTTATTTCTGAAGTATTCCGGCCAGCCAATTCGGTAGCCATTTCGCGGTATAGCGGGACTGAAAACCGCACCCGTGCCATTTCGCTGTACCGCATGTCGGTCAACCTGGGCTGGACGGTAGCGCCGGCCTTGGGCGGTATCCTGGCCGGTTTGGGCTGGTACTGGTTGTTTGTGATCGATGGCATTACCTGCCTGCTGGCGGCCGTATTGCTTTGGGTGTACATCGCGCCCAAACCGGCTCCGGCAGAAACCTTATTCCCGGGCACCTCCCAGGAGCCGCCAGTGCAGCGAGCAGCCAAGGCAAGCATTTCACCCTACCGAGACCGGCATTTTCTGTTGTTCGTTGCGGTTACCATTTTGGGAGCAACGGTGTTTATGCAGTTTTTATGGACGGTGCCGATCTTTTTCAAAGAAACCTCTGCCTGGGACGAGCACAGCATTGGCCTGGTGTCGGCCCTGAACGGACTGTTGGTGTTTTTGATTGAAATGCCGTTGATTTACCGGATCGAGGGCCGGCGACCGCGCTTGCAATATGTGCGGCTGGGGCTGGTGTTGTATGCCGTCGCCTACCTGGCTTTCGTGTTTCCACCAGGCGGCCTGGCGACGGCGCTGGTGTTTATCGTGGCCATTTCATTTGGGGAAATGTTCGTCATGCCGTTTAGCAGCA
>JADLDL010000377.1 GCA_020846655.1 Saprospiraceae bacterium
ATCGAGGAAAAGATCCGGGAGTTGCAGGACCGCAAAAAGCAACTCGGGATCGATTTCTTTGCCGCTGGCGCGGAGGCGCCGGCGCTGACGCGGGCGGAATTGGAGATGTTGTTGAGTTGAGAAGGGGCCTAACACTGTTTACCCCAACACACCCTACTTTATCTTCTTCTTCTTGATCGTACAACCGATCGCCCGGGTATAATCCGGATCGGGTCGTTCGCCGCGCAACATGGCGTTCACGGCATTTTCTACGTATTTCTGGCGGGCCGCCCCGGGGGTTTCGGGGTTGTCGTCGATAGCGCCGATGTAGCGCACGACGAGGCTTTTGTCGAGCACGAAAACATGCGGGGTGCGGCTGGCGCCAAATTTGGGAAATACGGTTTGGGTGGAGTCGAAGAGATAAACAAAGGGGTAGTGGTTTTGCTGCGCCACCCGTTTCATTTCTGCAAAACTATCGTCGGGCACGATACTGGGATCATTTGGATTGATCGCGATCACCGGAAAGCCTTTGGCATTGTAGCGGCGGTGCAAATCAATGATCCGCTGTTCGTACAATTGGGCGTACGGGCAGTGGTTGCAGGTAAAAACAATGATGAAGCCTTTGGCGTCCGGATAATCGGCGAGCGAGACCATGCGGCCGTCTACGTTCCGGAGGGAAAAATCTTCGGCCCTGTCGCCGACCACGTAGGTAGAGGGTTCAGGGAAATGGGCGGCATTGAACAACAAAAGCGCCCCGGCAATGAAAGCGAGCGTGATGACGGGTCTTTTCATGAGTATTAGGGAGTATTAAAGTGTAAACGGTTTACGGAAATCGGTTTGCCTCGCCTCCGCAGGGGAGGTCGCCACTTCAACGAAAAGGAAGGCTGGTTCAATTACCGCGAACCTCCATTCGTACTCATACCCGCCACCTTTTTGAGATTTTTCAAAAAAGACAGCACAAAAGACTCCAGTTCCTGATAATTTTCGAAGGCTGTGGGAAAGAGTTCCCGTTGGCCATTGCGGACGATCAGGGTTGCCGGCAGGGCACCTTCCCAATTCGGATCGATCCGGGGTATCCACGCGTCGGCATCCATATCCGCCAACAGGATCACTTCCGATTTGAGTTGTTGCTTTTCCAAAAAAGGAACAAACTGCTTTTCAAGCCGGCTTTTAAAATCCAGGCTAACCAGCCAAACCTTCAGGTTGGGGCCGCCAAAATTTTTATTGAGTTGTTCAAAACTAGGTAATTCCTCTACGCAGGGGCCGCACCAGGTGGCCCAAAAATTAATGATCAGCGTGGAATTACTGCTTGCTTCACGAATGCGAGTTTCGAGATCTTCAAATCTTTCATACACCGTAAAGGATTGCCCCCGCGTAACACAGGGAGCCAAAAATAACAAAATGGAAACCAAGTTCAGAATCCGCATGGCAGGAAACACTGTAAGATTATTAAAAAAAGGCCATGCAAGAAACGAATATCTGCTGGAAAGAAAAGCAGATTTAACAGTTTTTCCGACAAAATTCTCATTGCCAGCACCTTTTTAATAACAAATCCCTTGAACAAAACTATTCAAGGGATTCATATTCAAAAAAAGTGCCAAAAGTTAATTACACGTGAGCGGTAGTTTCCGGAAAGGCAATGGAATGATCTACGAGGATGCGGCCGCAGTGCTCGCAGGCAATGATCTTTTTGTGCAACCCGATTTCCAACTGGACCTGAGGGGGCACATTGTTGAAACAACCGCCGCAAGAACGGCGCTCTACGGTCACAACAGCCAATCCGTTGCGGTAGGTGCTGCGGGTTTTGTCGTAAGCGTTGAGCAAACGCTGCTCGATACCCTCGCGGGCTTTGCCGCTTTGGGTGCGCAAACGGTTCTCTTCAGCCTCCGTTTTTTCAATGATGCCCTGGAGTTCCACTTTCTTGGCGTCGAGGTCTTTTTGCTTGGCCTCCAGTTTCGACTCCGCAATGGTCAGGCTATCTTTCTGGGCGTCGAGTTTGGTTTTGGCGTCGCGCACTTTTTTCTCCGACAACTGGATGTCCAGTTTCGCCAGTTCAATTTCCTTTTGCAGCGCTTCGTATTCGCGGTTGTTTTTTACCTCATCCAGCTGTTTCTGGTACCGCTTGATATTGTTCTCTGCGTCTTTGGCGCTGGACTGCATTTTAGTGATTTCCATCTCGGCGTCTTTGACGCCGGCACGCAATTTTTTGCAGCGGGTTTCCAAGCCGGCAATCTCATCTTCCAAATCGGCTACTTCCATCGGAAGTTCACCTTTCAGGATCTGGATTTCATCTAATTGGGAATCGACTTGCTGCAGATCCCACATTTTTTGCAGTTTCTCGGTAATGGATGCTTCGACAGACATTGTCAGACAGTGTTGAGTGATGGAGTGATTGAGCGTTTTCCGGGGCAGGCGGCGCCTGTTTTTGGTCCAAAAATCAGGCTCTGCTATAGGTAAAAAACCGGGTTGGTGTTCAACTCGGTCAAATGGAGCGCAAAATTAGGGAATTTTTCGCGGATAAGTTCATATAAAAGTTCGATGGTAAACTGTTCGCTTTCGTAATGCCCCACATCGGCCAGCAACAAACGGCCGTCTGCGTCGAAAAATTCGTGGTACTTGAAGTCGGCGGTCACAAATGCATCCGCACCGGCTCGCAAGGCCTCCGGCAACAAAAAACTACCGCTACCGCCACACACCGCCACCGTTTGCACGGGCTTGTGGCAGAATTCGGTATGCCGTACGCAGGCCGTGCGCAGGGCTGTTTTGACGTGTTGCAAAAACTGCGCTTCGGGCATCGGACTGGGCAACACGCCCAGGAGCCCGGCGCCAACATCGGTCATGCCGGGTTTGGGCGACAGGACGCGGGTCTGCTCAAGCCCGAGTTTGAGGGCGATTTTTTCGTTTACGCCCTGCCGGTGGACATTGTCGAGGTTGGTATGGATGGCATACAGGGCCACGTTCTGTTGGATGGCCTGGATCACCGTGCGCTCCACGTAGGTGAAGCCGTTCAGCCGCTTGAGCCCCCGAAACACAATCGGATGGTGCGCCACGATCAGGTTGCAACCTTTCCGGACGGCCTCCTCCACGATGGCTTCCGTAGAGTCCAGGCAAAACAACACGCCTGTGAGGGCCGTGTCCGGATGCCCTACGATAAGGCCGGCGTTGTCGTACGATTCCTGCAACTGGAGCGGGGCGACCGCTTCCAGCACGGCGAGTATATCTTTGATCTGCATATGGGTAATTTTTTTGCTGATGGCCCGGCCGGAAGAAATGAGGCGTCAATTTGCCGGCTTTGGGTTAATTTGTGGCCTAACCTTTCTTTTGCCCTTCAACCAATGTAACTTTGCTGCGGTTTTCCGGTCAAACGGACGTTACCCAGCATATATTTTCCGGCGGGGCCGGTTCGATTCTGATCATTTTAAACGTACAACTTATGCTTTCCACTCTTCTATTTTTGGGCAATCTCGGCGCTACGGAACTCACGCTTATTTTCCTGGTCGTATTGCTGATGTTTGGCGGCAACAAAATCCCCGAACTGATGCGCGGCCTGGGCAAAGGCATTCGCGAGTTTAACAACGCTAAAAACTCCGTGGAAGACGAAATCCGCCAGGGCATGCGCGACGCGGAAAAAAAATCCATCGAGAAATAAATCTCCGGTATTACCCATTTTCGATTAAAAACCCCTGCTGGTTCCCATACCGGCAGGGGTTTTTTGTGTCCGCCTTTCCAGGAAACCCGAAAAAACGGCAATGGTTCAAAACGGAATATCTTCGTCGTTCATGCGCGAGGGCATGGTGATGGTGCTGGGCGAGTAGGGGCCGGACAGCGGATCGTTGAGCCCCGCGAAAGCGGGGTCGTCGAGGTTGCCGAATTTGGCAAACTGGTCTGTAAACTTCAGCCGCACCGTATCGAGCGCGCCATGCCGGTGTTTGGCCACAATAAACTCGGCCACCCCCTTGAGGCTCATGCCTTGCTCGTCTTCGAGCACACCATAATATTCCGGCCTATATATAAAGGACACAATGTCAGCGTCCTGCTCGATGGCGCCCGATTCGCGAAGGTCGCTCAGTTGCGGCCGTTTGCTGCCGCCCCGGGTTTCCACAGCCCGGCTGAGCTGCGACAGGGCGATGACCGGCACGCTCAGTTCTTTGGCCATATTTTTCAGGGCCCGCGAAATACCGGCAATCTCCTGTTCGCGGTTGGCATTGCGGTTGTTTTCTGAGGCGCCCGTCATGAGCTGCAGGTAGTCGATGATGACCAACTGGATGTCATTCTGCATTTTCAGGCGGCGGCACTTGGCACGCAGTTCAAAAATATTGATACCAGGCGTATCGTCGATAAAAATCGGGACGGTGGAAAGCCGTTCCACGGTGGTTTGCAGTTGTTGCCACTCGTAGTCTTCCAGTTTGCCGTTGCGCATTTTGGAGCCGGCTATTTCGGATTCCATCGAGATCAGGCGCTGTACCAACTGGGTGCTGGCCATCTCCAGGGAAAACAGTGCAACGCCCTTGCTAAAGTCCCGGGCGGCGTTGAGGGCCATAGCCAGTACGCAGGAGGTTTTGCCCATACCCGGGCGGGCTGCCAGGATAATGAGGTCGGAGGGTTGCCAGCCGGAGGTCAGCCGGTCGAGGTCGGTGAAGCCCGTGGGCACACCAGTGAGGCCGTCGGTTTTGCCCGATAGTTCTTCCACCTGTTTGAGCACGCGGCTGCTCAGGGTTCCCATGCTTTCGAAGGTACGGCTGAGGTTGTTCTGGGTGATGGCAAACAAGCCTTTTTCGGCGTCGTCGAGCAGGGTAAACACGTCGGTGGTGTCTTCGTACGCGTCTTTGATGGTTCGGGTGCTCACCTGGATGAGTTCGCGCTGGATG
>JADLDL010000378.1 GCA_020846655.1 Saprospiraceae bacterium
GCCGCTTGGGCGGGTATTTCGGCTTCAGTGACCAGTGTGATGGCCGCGCCTTCGCGGTCGGCCCGGCCGGTCCGGCCGATGCGGTGGATGTAACTTTCGGCTTCGGTGGGGGTATCCACGTTGATGACGTGCGTCACATCCGACACGTCGACGCCCCGGGCCAGCAGGTCGGTGGCAATGAGGCCGCGAATGGAACCGAGTTCAAATTTTTTCACGGCATTCATCCGGAAATTCTGCGACTTGTTGCCGTGGATCAGTTCGAACTGCTCCGGAAAACGCGCTTCCAGGCGCAGGTAAATCTGGTCGGCCATCCGCTTGGAGGCGCCGAAAATCAGCACCTTTTGCATGGAGTCCTCGGTGCTGAGCAGGTGCTCGAGCAGGTTCATTTTGGTATTAAAATTGGGCACGCGGTAGCCTTGCTGCACGATGCGCTCCAGCGGAGTGCCTGCGCGGGTCACTTCCACGGGGATGGGGGCGGTAAAATAATCGTGGATCATGTCGTCGACTTCCTCAGTCATGGTGGCGGAAAACAACAGGCCTTGTTTTTTGCGGGGCAGGAGGTCGAAAATGCGGACCAATTGGGGGCGAAACCCGAGGTTGAAGGTCTCGTCGACTTCGTCGATAACCAGTTGGCGGATGGATTTCAGGTTGAGCGCCCCGATCATAACCAGATCGATCAGGCGGCCTGGGGTGGCTACCAGGATGTCCAATCCGTTGATGACCAGTAGTTTTTGAGTATTGATGTTGGTACCACCATACACGCCTTCCGCGCGGACGGTCATGTATTTGGTCAATTTTTGGATTTCACTCACCAACTGAATCACCAGTTCGCGGGTGGGCACCACGATCAGTACCCGGGGATCTTTTTGCTGCGAAAAGGCCAGTTGGTGCAGGATTGGGAGCAGGTACGCAAAGGTTTTGCCGGTGCCCGTTTGGGCGATACCCACCACATCGCGCCCCGACAACACCACCGAAAATGCTTTTTGCTGGATGGGGGTCGGTTCGACAAAACCCAGGTCGCTGAGGGCATTCAGCAGCGGGGTTTTTAATTTCAACTCTTCAAAAGTCATAGTACGCGCTCGGATTGAGGGCCAAAGATAGGGCAATTGATCCGGGCTGACGTCTATTTCAACAAAGCGACTGGTATTTCCGCAATCGGCCGTATCCGGATATTTCGGTAAAACACTTCGGCGCCTTCGGTTTGGATCTGAATTTTTCCCTTGTGCAGCGGCTCCGTGCCGCTCGTGGAAGGCCGGCGCGAGTGCAAGAGCAGCAGCACGGCCTTGCCGTTGACCACGTGTACGGCGGTGTCGCCCAGGCAATACAAATCGATCGTATTCCACTCACCGGCTGGTTTTTCGGCATCCAGGGAGCGGGCGACGTGCCGGCCGGCGGCCGATTGTTCAGAAAAAGGCTGTAGTGTACCGGCGGGGTCGTAGATCCAGTCTTTTTCGCCGAGTTTTTGCACGGGAATATCGGCGCCGGCGCCGGCCAGCCCCCAGTAGTCGCCGCAATCGCCTTCCTGGATTTGCAGTTCCTGCGATTGCATCCAAAAACCCCAGTCAGCGCCGTGTTCGCCGACGGCGTGGTAGAGCACCCCGCTGTCGCGTTTGTTGTTTTCGCGGGGCGGCCATTTGCGGGTACCCCATTTGAACTGCAATTGCAGGTGGTAGTTTTCAAATTCATCCCGGGTGGAGAGGCCGCCAAACTGTTCGCCCGAGAGCCGCAGGGCTTTCTGTTGGTCTTCGGTCACGACGCTAAAAACGCCTTTCGGGTCTTTGTTCAGTCCGATGGGGGCGATGCCGCTGCGATCGGTGCCTTTTTCCGGAAATTGGGCGCCCAGGTAGGTATCCCAGCCGCTCAGGTCTTTGCCGTTGAAGAGGTACTGCCAGGGTACTTTGGGTTCGTTGAGTTCGATAAAATAGCCGTCGGGGTCGCTGATGTAAATTTGCCAGGCGCCGTCGAAGCGCTGTTGGCGCAGGTAGGGGAGGCCCTGGGCTTTGAGATAGGCTTCCACGGGGTCGGCGTTGGCGATGGTGAGGGAAAAATGTGCGGCATTGGGATCGTTGTTCGTGACCGGAAATGTTCGCCCGGCCAGCAGGTGCAATTCCTGCCCGGCTGCGATGCTGAACCAGGACCGGATGGCCTTCAGGTGCTCGGGCACCTCGATGGGCTTCAGCCCGATAAAGTCCCGGTAAAACCGGGCGCTGGCCTCGATGTCTTTCACGGCGAGGGCTACATGGTTGTAGCCGCTGACCGCAATTTGAGCTGGCAAATCCTGGCTCCGCAACAGCGCGAGCAGCAGCACAGCAGAAATAATTTTATAGCGCATAAATGGTCATTTTATAAAATATCGAATATCCCAATATCCCAATATCCAACCCCCTTTACTCCGAGTTGCTGACAAAAGACAACCGTTTGCCATCGGGCGACCAGGAGGGCGTGTTGATGCTGCCCTGGCCGCCATAAAAGTAAGCGACTATTTCCGCTTTGCCGCCACCGGCTGGCATCCGACGCAGGTAAACATGTTGATAAAAAGGATGGTCGTCTGGTTTTACTTCAGGCGGATAACTGAGAAAAACGATCCATTTTCCATCCGGCGACACGTGTGGGAACCAGTTGTTGTAGCCATCGTCGGTGAGGGCTTGCTGGCGTTTTCCTTTGGCGGTCATGCGCCAGAGTTGCATACGCCCGCTGCGCACGGAGTTGAAATAAATGGTTTTGCCGTCGGGGCTGTACTCCGAGCCGTCGTCGAGGCCGGGGCTGTCGGTGAGCCGTATTTCCCGCCCGCCCCTGGCTTTTATTTTGTAAATATTGTAATCGCCGTCGCGCAGCGCGGTGTACGTCAGCCATTTGCCCGTGGGCGACCAGCCGTGGAGGTA
>JADLDL010000379.1 GCA_020846655.1 Saprospiraceae bacterium
TCATCATTGCTCCACAAATACGATACGCCGCCCATGGCCGTCAGCGTGGCGACATCGCCGGCACACAACTTGCCGTCGTCATCCACCGCACCCGAGGTTTCTTCAATCGTAATCATTGCCGTTGGCAATGGATTTATGACAATACCCACCATATCGGTTTCTGTACAACCATTGGCATCCGTAACTATTACCGAATAGGTGCCGGCTGTGTTAACAGAAATGGAAGAGCTCATTTCGGTGGTGCTCCAAACATAGGACGTTCCACCGGAGGCCGTCAGCGTTGCCGCATCGCCGGCGCACAAAAGGCCGTCATCTTTCTCAGAACCGGAAGTTTCACTGATCAAGATAGAGGCCGCAGGCAAAGGATGGACCGTGATCGGGGTTGAGGTAGAATTGGAACAACCATTGGCATCCGTCACCGTTACGGTGTAACTGCCACTGCTGGTTACCGTAATACTCGCCTCATCCTCCTCCGTACTCCACAAATACGATGTGCCGCCCGAAGCGGTCAAGGTAGCCGCATCGCCCGCACACAAAACACCGTCGTCATCCGCCGTGCCCGAGGTTTCCGTGATATCGATGGCCGCTGTTGGCAAGGGGTTTACCGTGATGGTCGTAGTTGTTGAACTGGTACAACCATTTTCATCCGTAACGGTTACCGTGTATGTGCCCGGATCACTTACCGTAATGGTTTCGCCACTTTCCATCGTATTCCAAACATAAGAAACACCGCCGTCCGCAATGAGCGTGGCTTCTTCGCCGGCACACAAAACACCGTCATTATTCATCATACCCGAGGTTTCCGTGACATTAATGTCCGCAGTTGGCAGAGCATTCACCACAACACTTGCATTCGCCACGTCATCATCACAGCCCCAACTGGAATAGTCCACCACTACCTGGTAATACCGGGTCATGGTAGCAGTCGGTGTGTGCGTATACGTATTATTGGGGGGCATCGTGGTGGTTAAAGGGGTCGTCGCCGGGCTCATGGCGTCATCCCCCAGCCAACTGTACATACCTACTGCCGGACCGGCTGTACTGGTCGCCGTCAGCAACACCGACTCTCCCAAACAAACAGGATCGGGCGCTATCGCAAGCGTGGTGCTGGGTTCCGGGTTTTGGTTCCAGCTCAGCACATCCATGGCAGTGCTGGGGCAACCCGGCGTCGCCACCACTACTTTCACGGATTTTCCGCCGTTGGTCGCCGAACTAAACGCCCGCGTGACGGTTTGCTGATCTGCTGAAGGTGGTGTGAAACCACCGGCATCCACACAAGCGGCATTCAAACAACCGTGCGCTGTCCAGGTATAAGTGTAATCCCCGCCATTTGGCGTTGCCGGAAGGACATCAGCCGTAAAACTAACAGCCGTAGGATCTGCACAGGTTTCCGGTGTAAGTTGTGGTGCATTAATCTCTACCGTGGCCGGCGTATTAACCGAAATGGTTGCCGAACCACTTTGAAGTTGGCTACAGCCATTATTATCTGCTACGCTTACCAACGTATATTCAAAGGTGCCAGCCGTGCCCGTCGGATGTGGAAGCGCAACAGAATTACCAAGAGTTGAGCTTGCCTGCTGAGGGGTGTTGGTATTGATGGTGTACGTAAAAAAATAGGGTGCCGTGCCACCAGTACCGGAAATTGTAATTTCCGGCGCTGTCGCCCCCAAACACACGGTGGCCGAACCACTGATCGTAGCTGTTGGCAACGGATTCACCGTGATGGTCGTTGTGGCGCTGTTTTTACAGCCGTTCACGTCTGTATAGGCGTACGTGATGATTTGTGTGCCGACCGATGGGTCAAAAAGATTGCCCGTCACACCCGTACCGCTGAACAAACCGCCGGCAGGCGTACCCTCCAAGGCCACATCCGCAGCATCTGCACATACCGGGCCATAAATCCCGGCCGATACTACCGGCAGGGGGTTCACGACGATGGTCGTTGTGGCGCTGTTGGTGCAGCTGTTCTCGTCCGTATAGGTGTAGGTGATCGTTTGGGTCCCGGCCGTTGGGTCAAAAAAATTGCCCGTCACACCCGTACCGCTAAATGTACCGCCGGAAGGCGTACCCTCTAGGGTCACATCCGCAGCATCTACACATACCGGGCCATAGGTCCCGGCCGATACCGTCGGCAGCGGATACACCGTGATGGTCGTCGTTGTACTGTTGGTACAGCCGGTCCCGTCGGTAGCGGTATAGGTGATGATTTGTGTGCCGACCGATGGGTCAAAAAGATTACCCGTCACACCCGTACCGCTGAATGTACCACCGGGAGGCGTACCTTCCAGGGGAATATCCAGAGCGTCTGTGCATACCGGTTCATACGCCCCGGCGAATACCATCGGCAACGGAAATACGCTGATTGACACCATGGTGCTGGACGAACAGCCCGTGTTATCAGTCACAGTATAGGTAATACTCGCTATGCCTTCGGCTACTCCGGTTACTTTCCCCGTGTTGTCCACCTGAGCAATCAAGTTATCGCTGGAAGTCCAATTTTCACTGGCAAGCAGTGCCGGGAGCGAGATTCCGGGTGTTCCCGTCAATTGTACCATTGCATTCGGACAAACTGACATTTCCCCGGAAATCGTCGGAGTAGGGAAGGGTACAGTTGTCCAGGAGACGGAGGTACTCGTAGACAAGTCGCAGCCTGAACCATCGCAATTGCGCCGCCCTTCTACCAAATTGGTACCGGCCACCGCTGCAAAACTGGGCAGCGTCGCACTCCAAGCGCTCCAGTTGGCGCCGTTGTCGGTCGAGTACCGGTATTCATCCACGCAAGTACCGGTACCACCGGTTCCGGGTGTAGCCGATATGGTCAACATCGTGCCGGTACAAACCGAAGCCTGGTTCGGTATTTTTGCCAAGACCGGGGCCGTTGGATCGGCTACTACAGTTACAGAAATGATATTGGAAACAACATTGTCTCCGCAGCCAACACCGCTGTCGTCCAGCTGCTGCCGGTAATAGGTGGTACCGACGGTAGTGGTGGGCACGGCATATGTCGCCGCATTGGCAGTTCCGGAGGCATTCGCCCAACCACCGACACCGGTGCTGGACCGCTCCCAGTCGTAGGCCCAGTTGCCCGAGCCTCCAGTAGTTGCACTCACACTTAAGGTCACCGTGCCACCCAGGCACACCGTGGTGCTCGGCCCCGGCACGATCGTGACCGAAGAAAGATCGGCTACTACCGTGATGGTTACGGGGACACTTGTAATCGAACAAGCTGCGGGTGCCGTATCCGTGGCCACCCGCCGGAAAATATAAACCCCAGGCGTGTTGCGATAGGCTACCGGGAGGGAATAGTTCTGTCCGGTATTGGTGCCGGCAGCTGCCCCAAAAGGGCCGCCATCAATCGATACCTCCCACAAATAGGTTTGTGAGCCTGGTATATTGTTGGCACTGATCGTCAGCGTACCGCCGGTACAAATCAGCGTATTGGCCGTATTGATCGTATTGGGTTCGCATTGCCCGAACACCTGGTTCGAAAACCCTGATACACACAGGATAGCAATAATAAAAAGTGATTTAGACAATGTATTTGTAGTATTCGGTTGAAAATTTCCCATAGCGATAGGGGCATTATAGTGGATAAAGAAGCATGGTTTTCTCAAAAAAAATCCCGGTGTGTAAACAAGCCCGAAACGCGCTTTTTTACCGCGCTACAACCACCATCCGGCGCGTCAGCAACCCGTATGGCGTGGAAAGTTCATAGTATAATACCCCGGAGGCTACTGCCTGTTCCAGGCGGACCGTTTCTTCCGAGTATCCGGCCGGCCAGCTCTTGTTCAACCGCCACAACTCGCGCCCGGCGGCATCCAGCACCCGCAACTGGCCTTCGCCAGCCGCCGGCAACACCAGGCCGATCGTCGTTGTGCCCGTGAACGGATTGGGGCGGTTTTGCAGCAAGCGTACGCCGGCTTGCTCCGCCGGGCTAGCCGGCAAACCGGTCGTTTCGGTAAACACCAACTGCATCCCGGTTTTTTGCAGTGCCACGGTGGTCACCTGTGGCCGCAGGATTTTTTCCGACAAGCGCAACACCTCGCTGAGTTGGCCACCGCTGTGCAGCACCTTGAAGCGCAACACAAATGCCGCTGTGCCCTCCGCCAGGCTAACGCCCGAAGGCTTCAGCCACACGCTGCGGATCTCACCTTGTTCTACCTGATAAAAACCAAAATCTTCGGTAGCGCTCAGCCCCTGGCCCGTAGGCAGGGCTTCCACGCTCTGCCATTGCAACACCGCCGGGTCAAATTTCAAACCCATCTGGTAGGCCGCCAACTGCTCGAAATGCGAGGCCGTAAAGACGGCTTCCACCGTTTGGCCCGCTACCAGGGCCTGGTCGGCCACCAGCCAGGTCAGCGATTCCTGGTTGTCCGGGTGCAAGGCCGGGATAGCCGTTGCATCCACATCGCCGGTTTTTATGCCATAAAAATCTTGTCCACTCACCGCGCCGGCCACGCCGGTCAGGATGCGGCTTTCTGGAATAGGCGCGGAGAAGGGGTCGGCCGGGGGCGTATAGCCCGAAAAACCCGGACCCGGATCGGGCGTAGGTACAAAGCGCCAGGGTTTGGCGATGAAATATTGTTGTGCCGTACCGCTACCCAACACAGCCTGCCGGATCAGCGAGGCGTCGGTGCTGTTGATGACGTTGTTGAAATCCACGTCGGCGGCCAACAGTTTGTAAGGGTCCGTGATGAGCAACGTGGTCAACACGTGGTACCGCACCAGCAGGGCGTCGTCCACGGTCACACCGTTGAGCGGATCGGCCGGCGGCGCGGTTTTGCTGGGGGTGATTTCCAGCGTGGCGCCGGCGCCATCCAGCGAATACAAGCCGTCGGTTGCCGTTGGTCCGTCGCTGTCGCTCGCGCTGCCGCTCAGGACCACCATCGCTTGGGCTACGCCCGATATGTCGTCGCCTTCCCAGATGAGTTTGCCGGTGATGCCCTGGCATTCAGCCACGGATACGCTAAAGGAACAAGTGGCCGTTTGGCCGTTTTGCGCCGTCACCGTCCAGGTAACGACCGTCACACCGATGTTCAACACTACCCCATTCAGCGAGCCGGTGCCGGCACCGGTGCTGGCGCCGCTCAGGGTCCAGGCCGTATCGGCAATGCCACAATTATCAAACGCCTGGAAACCCAGGCCACTAATGGTGTAATCACAATTGCTGCCGCCGGCTATCACTTCCACGTCGACCGGACAAGTGATCGAGGGCGGCGTGGTATCGCGCACCGTGATCAACTGGATTTGCGCGGATGCGCTGTTGCCACAATCGTCGGACAAAGTCCAGGTCCGCGTAATAATGGCCTGATTGCCGCTGAACGGCGCGGTTTCATCCGACCAGTGCGGCATGAGCGTTTGTTCCGGCGTACAATTGTCGGAAGCATTGCCGGCGCCGCCGGTAAATTCCGGGGATGAATCGTATTCGCAGGCGCTGTCCAGGTAAATCGTTATATCAGACGGCACGGTAAAACTGGGCGCCGTTGTATCGTGTACCACAATCACCTGGGAGGTAGTGGCCGAGTTGCCACAATCGTCCGTGGCCGTCCAGGTACGGACAATCGTGTATTCGCCGATGCAATTGCCCTCGTCAATGGTTTGGCCGTCGTAACTGACGTCCACATCGTCGTCGCAATTGTCGCTGGCTACCGGCTCAGCCGGGTCGGGCACCTGGCTGCATTCCACGCTGATGTCCGCCAGGCCATCGTCAAACACAGGCGCCTGGGTGTCGGAAATAACGAGTTCATTGGTATTCAAAATGGTAACCGGCACTACGTTCAGGCCGCTGTCGGAGGCTTCGATCACCCGGGGCTTGCCGATGATGGAAAAATGCCCGGTCGTGCCGCAAGCAGCCAGGGGTTTGAACGTAAGGTGCAGCAATACCGTATCGTCGGGGAGGCTGAATCCGTAGGGGCTGGCGTTTTCATCCAGCCAGGAATAAATCAAGGTATCGTTGATGAGGCCCACCAAGGGGGTGCTGCCATCGATCACGGTAGGATCGGCACCCACATACTCGAACAGGTTCAGGTCCCAACCCAGGCTGAATTGCAGGGTGCCCAGGTCCGTAAAACCGGCCACCGCTACAATATCGATGGAGAATTCTTCTTTGCACTCCACCGAATCCGGCACTTCCACCAAGAGGTTGAGGCCCGGTTCAGGGCTCACCGTAAACTGGTCGGTCGCAGTATTGGAACAAGCGTTGTTGTCGGTGATGGTATAGCTGATCGTATGCACGCCTACACCGGCCAGAAAGGGGTTGATCGTGCTGCCGCTGACGCCCGGGCCACTGTACACACCGCCGCCGGGGGCGCCGCCGGTCAGGGCTACGCTGGTTTCAGATACCAGGGCTTCGTCGTCGCCCAAGGTCAGCGACACCGTCGGCAAAGGGTTGATCGTTACCGAAACAGAGCCGCTCATGGTGGCGCTGCAATCGGTACTGATCCGGGTGGCCACCACCGTGTAGGTGCCGGCGCCGGTTTGGGGGCCAAAACTGATTGCACTTCCCGTGCCGGCCACCGGATCGCCGCTGGCGCTGTTGTTGAGCAACAATTGGTAAGACGTGCCCGTTTCGGAACCGCTCAGGCCAACTTCAACGCCATCGCCGCCCAGGCAATAGGCGCCGCTGCCGGTCAGTTCAAACAAAGTCAATTCGTCAATCGTCACCGTTGCCGAGCCGCTCAGGTCGTTGGCCGTAGCGATGCAAAACGCATCCGACAGGGTGCTGATGGTATAGCTGGTCGTTTCATCGGGGCATACCGTCACCACAATAGGGCTGGTGCTGCCGCCAAACGGGGTGCCGTCGGAGAGGGTGCCGCTCCAGGGGCTTTCCCCGGTCACATCAATCAGCAAGTCGGCGCATTCGCCCTCGCAAATGGTAGCCGAGCCGCTCAGCGCGCCGGTAGGGCGGGTCAGCACTTTAACCAGGAGCGTACAGGTCGACGAACAGCTGTTGGCATCGGTCGTCGTCAGCGTCAGGGTATAGGTACCGGAGGCCCCGGCATCGATCGAGACATTGGGGCCGTTGGAGGCGCCCGAAATAGAGCCGTTGCCCGCAACGCTCCAGGCATAAGTGGCCAGGTTGGCCGGCGCCTGGTAGGCGTGGCCCGAGGTATTGGAACACACTTGTTCCGGGCCGGTAATCGTACAGGGCGGCAAGGGGTTGACGAAAACCGGCACGCCAGTGGACGTAAAATTGCAGCCGTATTTGCTCAGGGTCAGCAGGTAAAAACCGGCATCCGTGATTTGTGCGTTGTTCAGGCTGGCGTTGGGGCCGGCGGGCGGATTAAACCCTCCGCCTTGTTTGGACCATTGGTAAACGGCGCCCGACACATCGGCCGAAGTACGGCTCAGGTCGAGCGTTTGGCCCACGCAAATCGGGCTGTTGCTGTTGCCGGTGGGCGGGCTGAGGTTGACCAGCGAACTGAGGTCGAGCACCCCGAAAGTGCCACCGTTGACGCCGCTCAGGTTGCGGCTCCGTTGGTAGGGGTCGCTGCCGGTAGCGGCATTCGGCACGGGTGTTTCCCAATCGCCGCTGAGGTAGCGCACGACGCCGCACACCGAGCGGCTGAACGTGGAGCCTTCATTGGAGCCGTTCCAGTTGAGGGTGATGTTTTGGATGGTGGCATTGCCTTGTTCCAGGCTGACGATCCACATTTTTTTCACAGCATCGTCGGTGACAAAGCCGTTGCAGCCGGGCATTTCAGCCGAAAACCCATCCACCACACGGGCGCCAAAGGCGGCCGTATTGAGGGTGGGCACCAACGATACCGGGGTGTAATCGCCGATGCCGATGGGAAAGGTAGCGCTGGGGTTGGATTCGCTTATGATCAACTTGCCGGTGCCGGTGGTTTCAACAAAACCGGTGGCATTGGATGCGCCGGAGATCGTGGCGCCGGCTGCCATCGTCAGGTTAAAATTGCCGATCTTGAATTTGCCGTTGAGAAAGGTCAAATTTTTGCTGATCGTGAGGTGCTGGCTAAGCGACGCAAACGCCGCACCGGTTTTATTCAGGGTCACGTTCTGAAAGGTGAACGTAGCCAGGCCGGACACAGCAGAGTTGGTGGCGCCGTCAAACGCCACCCCGAAAGTACCCGCGCCGGGGCTGGTCAGCGTGCCGTTTTGCACAAAATTGCCGGCCAGGTTGAGGGTCGTGTTGCCACCCGCCGCACAGGCTTTGAACGAGGTGCTGGTATTGATGGTGAAATTGCCGTTGACGTCAAGCGCCGTGTTGCCGGCGCCGCCACTGCCCACGACGTTGCCGCCGCTAATTAGCAGGTTGCCGCCGATGGTGTGGCTGCGGTTGACCGTATTGGCAAAGCGGATATCGCCGATCCCCGAGTTGTTGATCGTCAGGTTGCCCGCTACGTTGAGGTTGATATCGAAGGTGCCGGCGCTGGCCGAGCTCGAGGCATAGCTCAGGTGACCATAAGCCGCCGGGTGCAGGCCCGTAAAACCGATTGGATTGCCGGTATACGAATACGTGCTGGCCGGGTTCAGCGTGAGGGTGATGGCTGTCAAATTGGCTGCTACTGCCACACCGCCGGTACTGTTTTGAATGACCGTGCCGCCTGCCGCAACGGTGGTGGTGGCCACCCGGCAGGTAAAGGTGCTCATGTTGAGGGTGCCGTTCACGGTCAGGGTGGAGCCGGCGCCTACAAATACAATATTAGCGGTCAGGGTGACGGTGTGTCCGGCCGAAATCGTGATTTGGTCGCCATCGGCTGGCACCCCGTTGTTCCAGGTGCCGGCGGCGCTCCAGTTGCCGGTGGCAATACTGGCAGTCACTTTGGCGTGTAGCGGTTGCGCAAGAGCGCCCAAGGCTACAATCAGCATGCCCAAGGTAAAAAATCGCAACCACGAAGCGTTGTGCGACACCGGCGATAAACAGCCGGATGTAAACCGGGATGTGAAACTGGTTTGTTGAAATTGGTTCATACACAGACATGTTTTGATGTAAAGACGGGAGTACCCAGCAGCATGGCAACGCAGTTGGGCAAACAAAACCAAATAGACGGACGGGAGAAGGGTGTAAAATTGGGAATATACGTAACGAATGGCACTATATTACGTACCAGGGCACAGAAGAGGGAAGCCCTGGAAATTTCCGGAACGGGGTCCCGGAGGGTGGAAGGGTAATCTGTCATAGGATTATTCTGTTGTCGGTTCAACCGACACGAATGATCCCGCGCATTCCCAGGCAGGCAAAATAAATCCTGCAGGATAGGCGAAAACCCTCTCGAATCGGCTTTAGGAAAAAAGATTAAAAGATGACTTACGTCCATACGGCACGGTATTACCGTCCGAGTGGAAATTTACCACAACAAAGGTAGCAACTAATGTTGTTCCCCCGGCTGCGCAATAGCGGGCTGTCGCTTATCTGACATTTCTCGCCTGCGCTTTCCACCACGAAAGTCGTGCCAAGATTTCCCGGCTTCAGGTATTTCCGGTTTCCTCGGGTAATCCGGCTCCCACTGGCTTTTGCCGCAGCAAAGCGCTGCGCTACACAACCTTTTTTTCATAAAAAAAACTCCAGGTATACACCGTATTTGCTCAGGACTGCGTTTCTTTCCTCAACGTTCCCAACATACTAAAAAAACAACCCGAATGAAAAAAAAGTACGGCTTTACGCTGCTAACCCCCACCGAATTTGAATCCTGGATCAAAGAACAGGATGTCGCCCGGACCATATTTTTTATCCAGGAGCACCACACATTTTCTCCAAACTATGTGCATTTCAAGGGCAACAACCACTTCGAACTGCAAAAAGGAATGCAGAATTACCATACGACGGTCAACGGCTGGCAGGATATCGGCCAGCACTTCAGTATTTTCCCCGATGGCATGGTGGTCACAGGCCGAAACCTGGAGATTTCGCCGGCTTGTATCTTCGGCTTCAACAGCAACTCTATTTGCATTGAAAATGTGGGCAATTTCGATATCGGCGGCGATACGATGCGCCCCGAGCACAAAGAGGCCATTGTGCGCGTCACGGCAGCCTTGTGCAAGCGTTTCCGCGTACCTGCCGATGAAGGCCGGGTGGTGTACCACCATTGGTTTGACCTGAATACCGGCAACCGCACCGACGGCAGCGGCGTCACCAAATCCTGCCCCGGCACCAATTTCTTCGGCGGCAATACCGTGGCGGCAGCGAAACAACATTTTTACCCCCTGGTACAAAAAGCCATCGACGGCGTTGTGCCTCCGCCGGCATCCAGCATGCTGTACTACGCCTACGTGACCGCCAAAAGCATCGCGATCCGCCGGAAACCAAATATTCTGGGCAAAAAAATTAATACGACGCCCTTCGGCTCTGTGCTCCGGATTTATGAGGAACATGGCAACTGGCTCCGGATTTCGGCCGGCAAAGACGAATGGGTGGCCGCCCGGAACCTCACCCGGGTGCAACACGGCGTGGTCAATACTGACGACCTCAACGTGCGCTTTGGCCCCGGCATCGAGTTCAACCCGCCCGTCGGAAGCGTCAACAAAGGCCAGATCGTGATCATCTTCGCGCAAAGCAACAACTGGCTGCGCATCGGTCTCGACGAACGCTGGGTCGCCAAAAGGTTTGTCGATATTGCAGCATAGCAATATTTCTAAGTGCCCTTCGTGTTCTCAGTGGTTCAATTTTTTTAACACGAAGGGCACTTAGAAATTATAGAAACCACAGTTTCGCACGAATTTCCGACCAGTGCAGCCACACCAAACCCAGGCAAGCGAAAAAAACCGCCAGGGCCAGGTAAAACAAGGTGCCACCGTCGCCCTGCACTTCAATACCCAGGATGGCCAGGTGAAAAAACAAGGCGCCGGCAATGACGCCCAAGCCCAGGGGCGCGCCCAGCCAAACCGTGCGCGGAAGCAGAAGCAAGACCACGGCAACCAATTCCGACACCCCTACGGCATACCGCCCCCAAGGCTCCATGCCCAGCGTGGTGAAAATATAGCGGCTCTCTTCAGCGCCGCTGAACTTAAAAAAGAGGGTTTGAGCGAGGATGCCCGCTGCCAGCAGGCGCAAGAACCAGGACAACAAAGATGTTTTTTGCATACCAATTTGGTTTTTTTCCTGCAAACATCGACCATCCCTCGGCAAAACATCCCCCGATCGTCGCGAAATCTGCCCCACAAGTCGTCGCCCCGACGAAGCAAGGCGAAACAATGTAAAATGTAAAATGTAAAATGTAAGATGTAAAAGGGTGTTGCGCGGCGCAGGGTTATTCTATGGTATACATACTGCCCGGTAAAAAGGCAAAATGTAAAATGTAAGAGTCAAAATGTAAAAGGGTGTTGCGCGGCGCAGGGTTATTCTATGGTATACATACTGCCCGTTAA
>JADLDL010000380.1 GCA_020846655.1 Saprospiraceae bacterium
CCAGCCAATCGGCGCTTAGCCGGGAATCCCCGAGGTGATCAGCCACCATGGTTTCGAGTCGTTCCAGCCACTCCTGCTGCTCCCGCGACACCGTTTTCAGCGCCGGGGCGGCCTCTTCCGCCACGGCAGCATCGGGGGGGGCGAGCGGCAAATCATCGGCCGGCTGCGCCCGCGCCCGGTAATTGCGCAGCAGGTTGTCCACCCGCGCCAGCAGTTCGTCTTCTTCGAAGGGTTTCAGCAAATAGTCGTCGACCCCGATGCGCAGGGCGCGCAACTTGTCGCGCAAATCCGCACGGGCGGTGAGCATCACCACCGGAATATGACGGTAGCGGTCGTCGCTTTTGAGTTTTTCCAACAATTGGAACCCATCCATCACGGGCATCATCACGTCGGAAAGAATGAGCTCGGGCAAGCCGGGTGCGGGCTGGCTGTTCGGGCTGGCATCCAGCAGGCGCTGCCAGGCTGCCTGGCCGTTTTCGGCGGTCACGACCCGGTATTTTACCGACAGGATGGACTGCACGTAGTCCCGGAGGCTGTCGTTGTCTTCCACCAGCAGGATGGTATGGGCGGGCTGCCCGCCGGGCAGCGCAGGGGCGGCAGCCGGCTGCGGCCGGGGTTCGCCAATGGCCGCAGCCAGGTCTTCCGGGTCGGGGACGTAGGCGTCGCCCGTGCCGAGGACTTCTTTTTTGGGAAATTCAAAATAAAAGGTGCTGCCCTGCCCGAGGGTACTTTCCACCCAGATCCGGCCCTGCATCACGGCGGCGAATTCGCGGCAAAGCGCCAGGCCAATACCGGTACCGCCTTCCACCGGTGTGTCGGGCTGCGAACTTTGGTAAAAACGCTCGAACACGTGCGGCAGGTCGCTGGGGTGGATGCCACGGCCGGTGTCCTGTACGCTGATCCGGATGTTGGCTTCCGATGCGCTGACCCGGGTGGTGATGGCGCCGCCGGCATGCGGCGGCGTGAATTTCAGGGCGTTGGACAAGAGGTTGTTCAGCACTTTTTGCAACTTGTCCTCATCGACCAGGAGCCGGAGGCGGTCGGGCAAGGCATACTCGAAGACGAACAAAATACCGTGGCGTTCGGCATGGCTTTCGAAGGCGCTCACCAGCCGGCGCATAAAGGGCTGGCAGGATACGGCCGTTTCGTGCAGCGTCATTTTCCCCGATTCCATTTTGCTCAGGTCGAGGATTTCATTGACCAGTTGCAGCAGTTGCTGGCCGTGTTGGTGGGCCGATTGGGCGTGTGCGGCATCGCGCGGGTCGAGGCGTTTGCCTTTGAGCAAGGTACTAAGCGGCCCCAGCACCAGGGTGAGCGGGGTGCGCAACTCGTGGCTGACGTTGGCAAAAAAGCGGCTTTTGGCCTCGTCCAGTTTTTTCAGTTCTTCGGTTTGGTGGCGGATCGTGGCGGTTTGGCGGGCCACTTCCGTCTCCAGCCGCTCCTGTTCCAGGCGTTGTGTGCGGGTGCGCCACAGGTACCAGGCCCGGAGACCGGCCAGCAGCAGGAGCAGAACCGAGAGCAAGAACCACCAGCGCTGATAGACCGGCGGCAATACCCGCAATTCGATGCTCAGTTCGTTGGCCGCCCAGGAGCCGTCGGCCGCCTGCGCCCGGACGCGCAGGCGCTGCCGGCCAAAGGGCAGGCTCGACAAGCGCAACACGGGTTCTTTCAGGTTTTCCCAATCGCCTCGGTTGGTTTCCAGTTTCCAGGTGTAGGTTACCTTTTCCGGGGCAACATAGTCCAACAAAGCAAATTCGAGCTGGATATACCGGTCGCCGGGGTATATGGTAAATTGGTTGGTCCGGACCAGTTCGGCGGTTCTGTTTTCCAGTTGTCCGCTGCCGGCGTCCAATACGTTGAAGTTGGACACCACCAGTGGGGTTTTACTTTTTGGGAGGTCCGTATGGGTATAAAAATCGTCGGGGTTAAAGGCCGTCACGCCATTGAGGCCGCCAAAGTACAGGGTGCCGTCGGCGCCCTGGCAGTGAGAGATCCGGTTGAATTCGTTGTTGGTCAGGCCGTCGGCCGTCAGCCAGGTACGGCGCACCTGTTTGTTTTTTTTATCCAGTTGTACGATACCGTAGTCGGTGGGCAGCCAGAGGTGCTGGTGCTGGTCTTCGTAGGCGGCATATACCACGCCGTTGAGCAGGCCGTTTTTGCGATACAAGACCTGCGTATGCTGGCCGGGCGGGGCGCTGCGGTCCCATCGGATCAGGCCGCTGCCGCTGGTGCTGAGCCAGCAAATGCCGTCCGGATCTTCGTAGAAATGCAAAATATTGTTGTAGGGCAGGTAGAAAAGTCCCTGTCCTTCCGACCAGTAGCGTTCGGCGACGCCGCCGCCATCGGCCTTGAGCCGGAACAGGCCTTGTTCGGTGCAGGCCCATAGTTGTCCCTGCCGGTCTTTTTGAAGCCCGTGTACGCTGGCCGTGTTGATCGCGGGGAAGGCCGTATCGTGCCAGGGTTCGGCGGTTCGGGTTTGGGGGTTATAGATCGTCAGCCCGTTGATATGCCCCAACAACACCCGCTGCGGGCTTTCCTCCAGGATGGCAAAGATATGGCCAGCGGTCCTTTTTTGTTGGAAACGCGGCCCGATGGGCTGGCCGGCCGCTGTGGTTTTTTGCAGCGAGAGGTTCCAATATCCGGCGCCAACGGTATCCATATCGGTCCAGACGGCGCCATCGGCACTGCGGCCCACAGCAATGCCGGCGCTACCGGTCAGGCGTTTGGGGTAGCCGGTTTTCAAGTCGATCAAAAACCGCCCCTGGTTATAGCCTTCGACATTGACCATCAGGTGGCCGTCGAGTTCCAACAAGCCCCGGCAGGCTTTGCCGCGGCCGCCCTGGGCGTGTTCATCGAACAGCAGGCGCCGGAAATAATTCTTGCGCAGTTCGATGACGATCAGGCCGAAGGTGGTGGCGATCCAAATATTGCCGTTTTTATCGCGCAGGTAATCCCGGTATTGAAACGGGTCAAGTTCCGGAAATGGCGTGCGTAGGTCGACCAGCAGTCTGCCGGACTGGTCGGAAATCAAGGGGAAGGTCACTTCGATCTGGCCGTTTTCCAGGCGGGCATGCTGGCGCGCCTGGTTGAAGGGAGCATGGGCTTGGGCCGGTTTTTGATTGCCCTGGCCGTCTATTTCGAAGAGGCTAAGGCGGCCGCTGGCATCGCGTTCCAGTACAAAAAAGCCATCCGGGTCTCCGGTTTCGCCTTCTGTTGGCCACCACGTATGGTTGGGAGTAGTCCAAATCCGGTGCAGGATGTCGCCCCTGGCATCCACTTCCATCAGCGAAGTGCGCTCCTGGCCATCCACGTGAAAGCCCCACATCGTCTGCCGGCTGGTGGTCTTCACCAGGGAAAAAAACCGGCCTTGGGGCACCGGCATTTGTTTCCAGCCCCTGGCCGGATGAAACTGAAGCACCTGGGTCGAATCTGTGGCACACAACAGCAGCGTGCCGTCGGCCAATTTTTGCGGCGCCTCAAACCAGTTTTCCGGCTTTTTCTTGAGCGGATAGTTTTTAAAATATTCCGCTACGGGCACCAGGGTGCAGGACAGCGGTTCGATGATGTTGAGCCAGCCGGCCGGGCCGATCCGGTAGGCCCAAATGTAGCCGTTGGCGTCTTCTGCGAGCCAGTCCACGATATCGCCGCCCAGCCCGTTTTCCGATTGGTTGAGTACCTGAAAACGCCGGCTATCGAAGCGCACCACACCGCCGTTGGTCGCCGCCCAGATGAAGCCGCGCCGGTCCTGCAGGAGGTCATTCACCTGCCGGTGCGGCAGGCCTTCCTCAATGCTGTAGCGGCGCGCAAAGGCACGGTACTCCTGGGCAGTACCTTCCCAACAGCAACAGGCGAGGACAACGACAATGGAGAGCAGCTTCGTCATACCGGACAGCGGGGTGTCTCCTTCATCATTGCAAATTGAACATTGGGCATTTCAATTTTCTAATGTATTGAATTTTAAATTTTTAAAAATTTAATGTTCAATGCCCAATGTTCCATGTACAATGATGAAGGAGACACCCGCACCGAGGGGCGAAGGTACGGATGAATTGGCGGGATTTCGGCAACATGGCACGGGCCCTGGCCAGAGCAAACGCACCAACGTCGAACTCAAATCCAGGCTTCTTTCTGGATTTCCTGGTCGTTTCAGTGGATTCAGAACCCTCGCGCTGCTCGAAACCCCGTTTGCCGGACTTCGTCCGGAAGTCCTTGCCGGGAAAAGTCTTCAGACCTCGCTCTCCTACCGATCAATTCCCGGCTGGCGTTGTCATCCTAAACGCAGCGAGGGACCTGAAAAAACACCCGCGCAACCCATTTCCCCAGAATAAATTGATGCGTTTGCCCGGGCCCCGTACCGCAGGTGCAGCAATAAAAAAGCCCCTCTTCGCTTTTGAAGAAGGGCATTGGATGTTGGTCCAATAGTAGTCAACCTAAACCTTCAGCCGCGCCCGGCCCCGGCCGCCGCCCCCCGGCAACGGCGCTGGTTTCGGCCCGACTGTACCAATCGCTTGGGTCCTGTTGTTCGGGGATTTAATTGTTCGCCAGTTGAAACTGCTCCGCGCCGGTAAGCGGCCGGAAGCCTTTAAACTGTTTGAGTTGTATGGGTTGCCGGAGGGCCTGCGGCCCCAGGCTGCGCAGGAGGCAGTGCAGGAAAAAATCATTTTCTGCGGCACTGCCCACCGACACCCGGAAGGTGTTGCGCAGCAGCGGAAACGGCGAGGTATTCAGCACCTGCACGCCGTGTTGTGCCAGCTCCGACAACAGCCGCGCAAACGCCGCGTCGTCAAAAATGCGGAGCAGCAGGAAGTTGCCCGCCGAGCGGAACACCTTCAGCACCCGGCCATCCAGGCGCTGCTGCAAGCAGCGGTACAGGCGCTCCCGCTCCTCAACAATGGCCTGCACCCGCCGGCGCGAGGCCTCCAGCAACTCCGGACGAAACAGCACTTCCCGCGCAAACACCTGCGTAAAGTGGTTGATCGAAAACTGGAGCATCAACTTGCGGAGGATCGCCGCCGTTTGCGGCTCGGCGCAGAGGTAGCCCAGGCGCAGGCCGGCCACCGGAAAAGCCTTGGAAAACGAGCGCAGTACGATCAGGTTGGGGTACTGCCCGACGAGCGGCGCCAGGTCCATATCCGTAAATTCGGCGTACACGGCATCCACCACCACCAATGTGCCGGGATGGGCAGCCAGGATCTGCTCCAGTTGCTCTTGCCGGATCGAATTGCCCACCGGGTTGTTGGGCGTCGTCAGGAACAGGACCGAGCCGGGGCGCAGGGCCGGCAGTTGCTCGCAGTCGTATTCCAGTTCGGCCGACAGGTACCAAGGCTCGTACGCGATGTTGTAGGTGTTGCAGTGGTAGTCGAACAGCGTGTAGCCGGGCTGGGCGATCACGATTTGTTTGTTGTTCAGGGCAAAATAATTGAGCAGCGTGGTGATGATGGCGGCAGAGCCGGGGCCGAGCACGATGTTTTCGGGGCAGAGGCCGCAGTAGCGGGCCACACTGGTTTCGATATCGGACAGGTCGGCAGCGGGGTACCGGTTCCAGTCGGTATCCAGCAGGCGCTCGAGCACCTGCTGTTTGAGGGCGCGGCTGAGGTCTTCGGGTTGTTCGTTTTTGTCGAGCCGGCAGGCGGCGGGGCCCTGGGCTGGGGCAATACGGGCTGGGGCACCCTTCAGGGTGTCGTTAAAAAACAGGCTATTCATGGATGTGCGCTTGGAGAGATGCGTGGGTTTGGGTGCGGCGGGCGGGGCTTTGTTTAGTTGGCGTAGATGACGGCCAGCACGGTTTCATCGCCGTGGCTGAAGCCGAGGAAGCCTTCGCGGTGGTAGCGGATGTCCACGCCGCAGCCGGCTTCCAGAGGCTGGTGCAGGAAATTTTCCCGGATGGCAAAGCGCTGTTGTTTCAGGCGTTCGATCCAGCGGGTGGCCGGCTCGTGTTTTTCGAAGCGGTCTTTTTCGTCCTTGCCGATGATATCCTCGATTTCGCGGCCGAAGAACAGTTTCAGGGCATTTTTGTCGGCCTGGCTGATGTGCTCGATGCGGTCGATGACCTGGAAAATATGGTAAAAATGGCGGTAGCAGTTTTGGAAGCGCTGCAAGAAATCCGGCTCGTAGTGGTTCACATTGGGTTCGATGAGGATAAAGGCGCCGGGGTTCAGTTGTTTGATCCGGGCGATTGTCTGTTGGCGGAGCGCGTCGGACTGGATATGGTGCAGGGCGAGGGAGGCGTTCACGATGATCTTGCCGGGCAGCGGCGGCAGGGCGGCAAAATCCACCTGTTCGGCAACGGTGTGCAGGGCGGTCCATTCGATGGCGAAGGGCACCTGTTCGCGGCAGGCGAGGATTTGGGCTTCGGCGCGCTGCAGGGCTTCGCCGTAGGGTTCGATGCCCACGATGTGCAGTTTCCGGAGGCCGGGCAGGGTTTTGGCTTGTTGGATGATGTGGAGCACCTGGGTGCCCTGGCCGATGCCGATGTCGAGGAGCGTCACTTCCGGGCAGCCTTGCATTTCCGCCACGATGGCTGCGTTGGTGATCTGCTGGCTGAAGCGGACGAAGGGGAATTTCTCGATCAGGATATTGAACAGTTGGATCTGGGAGATCTCGTATTTGCCCACGTAGATGTTTTCGCCGATGAATTCGGAGTTGATCCGGATGTTCAGGGCTTTGAGAAACAGGGTGGCCAGGAGTTTTTCGGAATCGTCGTCCATACCGGCTTTGCAGTCGGCAAAAAAGGCTTCGATGTCTTGCCGGGCAGTCGCGTCGAACTGCGGCGCCTGTTGCATAAACTGGCGCAGCGTTTCGTAGGTCGGGGCCAGGGCGCTTCGGTTCATACGGTCATTGTGTTTGGTCGGTGTGCAAAAAGGAGGCGGGCGGGGGGCCGGTCCCCATAGCCATCAACTTAAACGTTTGAAGGCGCTTTTTTACTTCGACATTCGATATTCAGTGGTTCGATATTCGATATTTTTTAAGCCATTTACGTTGGAATATCGAATATCGAACCACTGAATATCGAATGTCGAAGTAAGTAAATCTTACGTTGATGGATATGGGGCCGGTCCCTTTTCCGGTGTATGGCCCAAAGATGCGGGCGGGCGGCCGGGCGCTGGTACTTTTTGCACTTGAGGCGTAGCAAATTTGAAATGAAGCGGGGGTGGCGGGGAGTTAGGGGGAGGGCATAATCTTCCTGCCGGAGCGTCCGACAGTATGTTGAGTGACTTTCACGTCGCACCAAGGAGGCGTTAGTTGGGCGACTTATTTATTTAGGTTAAGGCTTTCAGCGATACTCTTAACCTCTTCAATCGTCAACCCAGTAATTTTGGCGACAAATTCGGCTGATGCTCCTTCAACCAACGCATTTTCAGCCACCTCACGGATTGCGCTGGAAATTTCCAATTGCACGGTTTCCACAAAACTGGCATCACTCCGCTGCGCCTCCAGGTATCTGTCATATTCCTTTCGGTCAGCGGGTTCTAATTTCAGAATGTCGAGTTTCTGGCTCGCGGCCTTCAACCCTTTTGCGGTGAATTCGTCTTTGATTTCGGCCGTCTTTAGAAAGTATATCCATTCGTCCAAAGTATCCTTTGCGATTTCGTTGAACCGATTGGTTTTTATCACATAATACTCTGGATACAATTCCGATACAGATGTTTTCTTGAATAGTTCTTTTTGTTTTTCGGATAGTTCCAGTTCGTGGTTGCTGTGTATTCCGACGAAGGTGGTTGCCCCATGATAAACGTAATCATCCCCCTGACCAAGGTCAAAGTAAACTATGTTTACGGAGTACACCTTTTTGACTTTGGAATACGGCAGCCCTTCGGCGATATGCTCCACAATAACCTTTGCCGTTCCGTAAAGCATCCGCTGGAAGTAGTCGGCCTCGCGGGTGTTTTGGATTTCGACAATAACCAACTCTCCCTTATTATTTTCCACGAGAATATCCACCCGGTTGAACTTGTCGTCCTCGGTTTCCTTGTTCCCTTCGCTTTCAAGGATTTGTTTTATTTTAAAATCTTCATGGAGCAACTCCGATAAGAAGCCTTCCAGGATGTCGAAGTTGGCTTTGTTGCGGAGCAGTCGCTTCATCGCCCAGTCGAAGCGGACTAATTTTTTGGCCATTTTGAAACAATTTGTAACAAAAATACGAAAAGTGCCCGAAAAAACAAAAAGTGCAGCAAAATTAGCCTTGATGCGCTTCGTTTTTGGGCAATCGCCACCCTGCGCGCGCATCCAATCCCACACTTGTATGGCCCAAAGATGCAGCCGGGCGGGCGCTGGTACTTTTTGCACTTGAGGCGTAGCAAATTTGAAACGAAGCGGGGGCGGTGGGGATTTAGGGCTTGTTTGTCAAGGCTTCAAAAATCAATGTTTTTTTAGGGGCTTCAGGGCGAATGGTGTGCATTGGGTGGAACGATATTTCAGGACAAGACAGGTTTGGAAGTCCCCGATTTGCTTTGCCCATCGTTGCTTATTCTCCAGTCAGAGACTGGCTGATGTTACGCCTCGCGTCAAAGACGCTCGCGCGCGGCGTCGGTTTTTTACGTTAATGAAGACTTGCGACCAGCGGGGGAGGGCAAACGTATCAAAAATAATGGGTGCAAATGTTTGAATCCGTTCCCTCGCTGCGCTCGGAAACGGATTCCAGTGCAAGGCCAAGAAAATTGATGGATAATCTATTGTAACGGGTTAGCCGCCTGAGCTCGGAGAGGTCTAACGTTTGTAGCAACGTAGGGCAAATTGTTTTTTAGAGCGAGA
>JADLDL010000381.1 GCA_020846655.1 Saprospiraceae bacterium
CCGGCGCGCTGCTCGACACCTTCAACCTGAACACCCTCCTGGGGGTTCAGGAAAATTTGGAAGGGAAATTGTTGTTTTCTACGGCCGATGGCGGAGCCGTGGTGGTGGTGCAGCGCTACCTCTTGAATGCCTGGACCTACTGGGTAGCAAAAATTGGTGCCACCGGCAACCTGGCTTGGAAAAAAACACTGCCTTTTCTGGCCGATGCTTACCCGGCTGGATTCTCCGACGGCCAGGAACTACCCGACGGCAGCCTCGTACTATTTGGACACCAGGACAATCTGTTTTTGATCAAACTATCGGGCGAGGGCGTGATTCACCCCCACACCCTCATCGGGCGGGTGCAGCGCGACTCGACGTTCAATTGCCTGCCCGATGCCTTCGATCCGCCACTGGAAGGCTGGGTGGTGTCGGCCCGGAGCACTACCGACAGCCTGGTGTATTTCGGCAACAGCGACGCTGACGGCAATTACATCCTGTCGGACCTCGACAGCGGCGCCTACCAGGTTGTCCTCACGCCGGAAAGTTACCTCTGGCAGCCTTGTGCAGATACAGTGGCGCTACAATTCAACGGCCTGGCCGTGCAGACCGATACCCTCGATTTTCAAGTGCAGTCGCTCTACGATTGTCCGCTGATGCAGGTGGATGTTGCCACTCCGTTTTTGCGGCGTTGTATGGAGAATACCTACTCGGTTCAGTACTGCAATGTGGGCAACCAGCCGGCCAATGGGGCCAGCATAACCCTGTTGCTCGACCCTTTGTTGCAGGTCAATTCCAGTACCCTGCCCTATGTCCAGAACGGGGCTGAATTGACCTTTGCTCTCGGACAGGTGGCGGCCGGCGCCTGCAACAGTTTTCAACTTGTGACGACCACGAGTTGCGACGCCGAACTGGGGCAAAGCCTCTGTGTGGAGGCGCATATTTACCCGGACACCCTTTGTGCCAGCAACCTGCCCAACTGGTCGGGCGCCCAGGTCGAAGTAACCGCCCACTGCGAAGGCGATTCGGTGTTGTTTCGCCTGCACAATACCGGCACCATGCCGATGTCGGAAGCCCTGGATTTTATCATTGTCGACGACCATGTGATCACCCGCCAGGGTATGTTCCAGTTGAACCCCGGCGCTGTGCTGGAGGAGCGTGTGCGGGCCGACGGCAGTACCTGGCGGCTGATTGCCGAGCAGGAGCCCGGTTTCCCGCTGAGCCCGGACCGGCCAACTGCCGGCGTGGAAGCTTGTCAGCCCCTGCCCGGCGGACCGGTGAGCCTGGGCATGTTGAACCTGTTTGCCAATTACTCCGGCAACCCGTTTCACGCCACCGACTGCCATCCGGTGATCGGCTCCTGGGACCCCAACGACAAGCAGGCTTTCCCGCAGGGCGCTGAGCAGCAACATTTTATTGATCAAAACCAATCCATCCAATACCTCATCCGTTTCCAAAACACGGGTACGGATACGGCCTTCACGGTGGTGTTGCGCGATACGCTCTCGAACTGGCTCCATGCGGCCAGCATCCGGCCCGGCGCGGCCAGCCACCCCTACACCTGGACTTTGAGCGGGCAGGGAATCCTGACGGTTGTGTTTGCCGACATCCTGTTGCCCGATTCCAATGTGAACGAAGTGGCGTCGCACGGGTTTATCCAGTTCAATATTGAGCAGCAGCGCGATGTGCCGCTGGGCGCGCGCATCGAAAACCGGGCCGGCATCTATTTTGATTTCAATGCGCCGGTGCTGACCAATACGGTGTTCCATACGGTCGGCAAAAATTTCCTGCCCACCTCTACCGGCGGCCCAACGCCGCCACCGAGCCCCTTGGAAATTTGGCCCAACCCAAGTGTCGATCGGATACTGGTGCGGCTGGGGAATTTGTACGAACCGGGACAGCATCTGGTTCTGCGCAACACGCTGGGGCGCCAGATACTTCAGTTGCCGGTACAAGGGCCGCAGCAGGAGTTGTTGCGCCAGGCCTTGCCGGCGGGTTGGTATTGGCTGGAATTGCGGGATGCGCGCCGCGTGCGGGCCGGCGGCAAACTGATTTGGATGGATTAATGTAACGCGAATTTTCAATTCGCGGGCCCTACGAATTGCGCTGTAACGCGAATTTTCAATTCGCGGGCTCTACGCGGCTGCTCTGCGTAGTGTCCGCGAATTGAAAATTCGCGTTACAATACCAGCGAGCAGCAGCGCTCCGAGGCCCAGTACCCAGACCCACCAGGGCCAGCCGCCGCCGAGGGCTACGGGGCCGTCGGCGCCGGAGAGGGTGAAAGCGGCCCAGTAGTAGGGGGCTTTGCGGGCATCCAGGTCGGATGCGGCGAGCAGTTGGAGTTTGGCCTGGCGCAGGGCTTCGGCTTTGGGCGTGCCGGTTTCCAATTGTTGGTAAAAGGCTGAAAAGAGGCTGGCGGTGGCGCGGTCGGCCACTGGCCAGTAGCTGGCCACCAGGCTTTGGGCGCCGGCATAGGCAAAAGCGCGGGCCAGGCTGAGCACGCCTTCGCCTTCGGCGAAGGCGCCGGCGCCGGTTTCGCAGGCGCTGAGGGTGACCAGCGAAGCATTGAGGCGCAAGGCATAAATTTCGGGCAGGGAGAGGCTGCGGTCGAAAAACTCGATGCCGGGCTGTTCGCGTTGGCCGGCGTGGGCGTGGGTGGAGAGGTGGAGCACCCGGTAGGCCGGGGCTTGGTCCAAAAACAGGTCGGCAGTGGCTGTAGAGCCCTGGAGTACTTGGGCGCTGCCGGCATACTCGTGGAGGCTATTGGGCAGGGCCGCCAGTCCGCTGCGGCTGGCCTGCACGAATGGCGCCAGGTGCAAGAGGCCTTTGTCCGGCGCGGCCGTTGGTACGCTGCGGGTGAGCAGGGTAGCCGACCAGGCGTATTGCAGGGTATGGCTGCGCAGGAGATAGGGCGCTGAGCCAAACGAGCCTTGGTGTGGGGCGCTGAGCAGGGCTTCGAAAGGGAGGTAGGCCAGGCGGCCGTCGGGGACAAGGATCAGGGAGGGGCTGCCGGCCAGGATGGAATCGGGCAACAGGCGTTGTTTGAGCCAATAGGCCTGGTTGAAATAGGCATTGGGTTGGGTTTCCTGGGCGTTTTTGTCGGCCAGGAGGTGTTGAAACCGGAGCAGGGCCTGGTCGAGTGCCGAATCGCGGCGCACTTCGTAGGCGGAGAGGCCCTGGGGGCGGAGGGCGAGGCAGAGGTAGCGGTCGCCGGCATCGAACCAGGAGAGCAGGGTAGCGGAGGGGGGCAGGGCCTTGCGGATATCGGCCAGGGGAGCCGTTTGGGCGGCCTGGCTGTATTCGTCGAACTTGGGGTATTGGGATTTGAGGCGGCTGAGGAGTTCGTCGTATTGGCGGGTGGTTTGGAAGAGGAGGGATTTTTGGTAGGCGATAGTGGCGGAATCTGACTCTGGGTTCGGGAGTTCCAGGGCCATTTGGGCGGCGACCTTGATTTGGTTGAGGTATTCTTCCCTTTTTAAAAGTGAATCAGGGATGCTGGAAAGAGCAAGGGCGCTTTGGCGGTGCAGGGCATCACTGAGTGCCTGGGCCTTGTGTTTTTCTAACACCTCCATTAATTTTTCCAAACCTCCGGGCGCGTGGGTTTCGCGGGCGAGATGCCAAAGGTTCAGGACGGCGAGCCGGTAGTTTTCCTGGATTTCCTTCATCAGCATGAACTTATCGGCATCGCTACTAAAGGTTTGGCGCAAGCCGGCAGAAACCGCCAGCGATAGGTCGAAACACTCTGCGGCGTTGTTTCGATCCTGGGTAGAAAGTTTGTTTTTTTTCAGGATTGCCCGGGCTTTGCTGGCTGCGGCAAACATGGCTTGCGATTCCAGCCGAACATCGGCAAAACTTGGGTTGGTTTGGATGTCCGGGTTATTGAAGCCCGGAAAGACCTGGATCATTGCTTGTTGGTAGGCCTGGATGGCGGCATCCGGGTTGTTGCGGCGCAGTTGAAAGTCGCCGGCGGCGATGCGGGCAATGGCTACTTCGCGATTTTTGTTGGGATAGAATTTTTTACAAATAGTGTTTGCCAAATTAAAATACCGACTGGCTTCTGCGAACTTGCCTTGTTGTTCGGCAAGGGTAGCCAGCGCGGTAAGGCAACGAACCCGGTCGCTGGCATATTTGGTTTCTTTGGGAAATTGCGGGAAGGCTTCCTGCAACATCCTAATGGCTACTTCTGGCTGGCCTTTGGCGACAAATGCGGTGTGCCCGATAACGAGCCATTCGGCTTTTTTCGCGGGGTCCTCTGTACCTTCTTCTATGGCCAGTTGGTAATACTGCATTGTCTTTTTTTCATCACCCATGTAGTGGTAGCAGTTGGCGAGTTGGGCATGTGCAACTGCGCGATATTTGCCTGCTGTATCTATCCGAAGTCCGGCTTCAAAATATTGAATGGCGCGGGAATAGTCTTCCCGGCGGACAAAGGCTTGGGCGGCATTTTTGTAACAATAAGCCGGTTTTTCTCCGATAATATTCAGGTTATCAAAGATTTGAATCGCTGCGTCATAATTGGCCAACGCTTCGACAAAGTTGTCCAGACGGGCCTGGTTTAGGGCGAGTAAGGAATACATGGAACCGGTGTGCTCGATGGGGGGATAAGCTGTTGTCTTTAGTAACCGGAGATTTTCTTCCAGAAACGCAATACAGGAATCGTACTTCTTTTCCTTGTTGAGTATTTTACTGATCCAATGCGTGCTGAGGGTGAATTTTTTCCAGTCTTTCGCCTGCCTGGATTGTTGGAGGGCCGGGTAGAGCAAGGCCTTGGCTTGTTTATCCTTTTCCTCCTTGAACCATTGTTCGATTTGTTCAAAAAAGGCGTCCTGCCCTTCGTTTTTTTGTGCAAAAACGAAGGGCAGGACGAAGAAGCCAAGTAGTAACAGGAGGCGTGCGGGAGGTGTCAATTTCATAAACGGTAAGTTAAGTCAAAGCCGTACGGAGGTGTTTTGTCTACAGGTGTGGAAAGGCATTCAGGGACCTTTGACACCGCCAAACCACCGGCGTCCGCCCCTCAACAACGTCAGTACGAGTACCACGCCTAAGCCGATCAGGCCCCAGCCCCACCAAGGCAGCAGCGGACAGTTTTTCGACGGGAAAAAGGTGGTGGTATTGCCATCCGAATCCGTCACGGTCACCGAAATACGGCTTTTGTCGGAGAGGTCTAGAGAGGAGGCTTGGGTGGAATATTGCACGTGGCCATCGCTGTCGGTGTACTGCCAAAGATAGGTATAAGGGCCATTTCCACCGGTGACGGACAGGTTGGCTGTACAATCGCTGGGCTCGTCGGTGGCCTTCATGGTGCTGACCCATTTTTCATCTGAACAACCGGTAAGGGGGTTGTATACCGAGAAATAGTAGGTACCGGGACCTACAGTGTCAAAGGTGAATTGTGTCTGTACATTACTACAATCTTGCCAAATGGCTCCGGTGGCATTGCCTTCTACTCCGCAAGAGATACTGTAGCTTCTGTCGGCATTGGTCGTGATTACAGGCTCCTGCAACTTCAGGTCGCAGGGTACCCGGATGATCCGGTGTACGATGAGGCGTTGGCAGGCTTTGGAGGCGACGAGGGTGTAGGTCCTGTTTTTTTGTGGCGTTTCAGTATACTCCGGGTTTTTGGGGTTTGTCAGGTCGAGGCCGGTGGTGGGGTACCAATGGCACTCTTCGGGGGTGTAGTCGCTGAGATCAATGTTGCCAGGCAGGAAGGGGGCTGTTACACTGGTATCCACCACGATGGTATCGGTGCTGCATTGTATGTTTATCAGGGTGGAGGCTGGCACTGAACTGGTAGCAGGGAGGGGCGGACTCCCGAACTCGAAGCAGGTATTATGCCATTCGGCCAGCACCGTTTCGAGGGGTGGGTTGCATTCGAATTGGATGCTGGCGCGGTTGAGCAAGGCGCCACATGGAGGGATGGTGGGGCAGCCGGGGGTGGCGGGTGTTCTGAATTTTAGCCAGCCTTTCGTGTCTTTTTCATAAAAATCACTGCCGAAACCTTGTTGTTTCAGGCCGGGCAGTTTCATATCTGTCAACTGGACCTGAAGGGTGTGGTTGTTAAATGTGATATGGGAAGGGGGAATGACCGCTGGAGGAAAGCAGGTAATGTCATTCGGTGTTATTGACGAAATACAGTTCAGTTGTGCATCCAGTTCGTCGGTGATAAGAATCTTGTTGACTTCTGTATGTCCGTCGTTTTGGAAAAAGATGGTATGCTCAAAATATTGCTGGCCATTATCAACGATGAGGTCGAGGGTTTTTTGGTTGGGGTCGTGGCCGTTTTTGACGGTGTTCATCGTTGAAAGCTCAAAGACGGTGGCAAAGCTATTGCAAATCTTCTGGTCGTTGGAACTCAGGGCAAATTCAACTTTGGGCACCTGATTGATGGCATCGCTAACGGCTACGCCTTGTTTGGTTTTGAAGCGCAGAAAAATATTTCTTTGAGTACCGGGGGCCATGGTCGCCAGGTTAATATTTACCGGAGAGGTAGGATTGTTGTTTTGCCAGGCGGATATCCAGGTGGGATCTACATAGTCGACAACCCCATCATATTGGGCCTCAAAACCATTGATATTGTCCGGCTCCAGGATGCCGGTGTCGTAGTAAAACTTTAGGTTGCCGGCAATGGAACCGGCATCGGTACATTCCGGATTTTTGTAGGTCAATATAAAAGTGATATTATGTTCGGGGACAATTTCCCGCACGGGAGTGATATTCAGGATTGCGTTGGTAAGGGAAATGTCAGGCGGCAGGGCCGTGCCTGTATTCGGGTTGATAATAGTGAGTTTGGCAATGCCCGGCGGCTCGTCTTTGGTGTCGTCGTAAATTTCAACAAATTCTGCGTAGGCATCATATTGCCCTGCTGTTCCGCTGTAGGTATGCACAAAATTCAGTGGGTTATTGCCGACGGTTTCTTTCATATACGAGTGGCCGTCGCCGGTGAACAAAAACACTTTGTAGCGGGCGTTCGGGTAGCGTGCGTCTAATGGGTCCAGGTTGGACAAGGTAAAAATGGTCTCTGAGCCAGACGGCGTAGCGGTGAGTGTTCCCTGGGGCGGGTCCCAAAAATACCAGGAACCGAAAAGGATGCTGCCGAGGGCCAGTATGAGCAGGAGGCCCCATTTTTTGTTTCTCATTTGTAATTGCATTTGATTTTTAAAATACAGGGAACGCCCAAAAATAAGACGTTACAACAAAATAGTTTCGGAATTTAATTTTAATTTTTTCGAAGCAACTGATTTGAAAACGATGGGAAACTCCCGCCAGAAGATTAAACGCTCTTTATAACTTCAGCAGGAGTTTCCCAGTCTTCATTTAGTACCGCCGGCTTTGCGCCCAGCAGTAGCATTTTTCATGGTCGGCTCACTTCATTTTTACTATTCAATTTGGTGTTCATAAAAATCAGGTGCAAGGCAAAAAGCGTTGTAAAGCCGATGGCAACAAGCGTACTTAAAAAATAGATAAGGTCGCCGAATGAAAAAAATGATTTCAAACATGCCAAAATCCCTATGCTAAGTACCATTCCCAAAAAGGAGGCCCGGATACAGAATTTGCATTTACCCAATTTTTTTTCCACAAAATTTAATTCATTCTCAGTGAGGTGCTGAACCTCGTTTGAATTGCAGGAGCATGCCATAACTGTATATTTTAAATACCGCAAGCGTCTATTTTTTTCAATTTTACCCACCAGGCGATTAGCGCCCAAACAATTGTGGCATACGGTATCCAGAACAGTCCGGCAACGCCTGCGCCGTAAGTTGCAAGAATGACGCCGCCAACAATTGCAAAGGCGATCGCACATACATCCAGGAATGCTTCTTTGATATTCGTCCATTTTTCACATTCTGTCGGGCAACACTGGCCTACCCACTTGTTATACAACAAGTAAATAATCAGGATAACAAGTAAAATCAGAATAATAATGACCAGTATGGCAAGAACAGGAGCAAATGTGCCAGCAAAAGAAAAGGCGGCCAATAACCACCCATAAAGGGTGATAAAAGAGGATTTGGATAGCATGATAAAGCCCACAAAGGTGGCCAATGCTATTTGCCAGGTAGCCAACATACAAGGGCATTTTTTGCAGCGCTGGTCGCAAGGCCTCCACCGGAAGTAGTAAATAATGGCAGCAATCAAGAATCCGGTAAATAAACCAGCCAGGATCGTATAGGCAGAGTTGAAAATATAGAGAAACAAAGAAATCAGGGATACTGTGGCCGCCACATTAAAGGTGAGCCTTCTTTTTATACATTTTTTTGTTTCACAGACAGATACACAGAATGCCCCACCGCTGTCTGGGCAATTCGAACCGGGGAATTTGATCGTCACTGTATGGTCACCACAAGTATAATCACCAGTGTGTGTTAGGGTAAAAGGAGATGAGCCGGAGCCCGAGGCGACCAGGGTATTGTCTATGTACATTTCCGATTGGATCGTGGTCGGGCAGCCAGGTTGAGGCGTCGGGGTGATGACCGCAGTAACGGTTGCCGATTTTGTCAAGTCCTTGTTGCAGGCTTCTTTTATATCCGAGGTAATCAGGGCGATTGCATTGGGGCAGCAATTGCACTTTTTAACAACAATCTTAAACTCACATCTTTTTTCGTTGACCGTAATAATAATGGTATACGTCCCTGCCGTAACATATGTATGCGTGACCGTAAGGCCTGAAGCGCCTACATTGTTTAATGGCAGTGGACTGCTCCCGTCGCCAAAATTGACAAATAGATTAGTAGTGCCTCCGCCAGTATAGGCGACCTGAAATTGTACCAAGTCATTTTCGCAAACCTCATTGGGTAGGTTGGTGACAGCCAGATTGTTGCAGGGGGCGCAATCAATGGTAAAGGTTTGCGTAACACTTGGCCCGCTTTGGCCGCATTGCGCCACGATGGTTATAGCCTCCTCGCAAAAACAGTTCGCAATTTCTGCCCCCGTAAATACGGTTGAAAAAGTTCCGGTAGTCCAGTCGATGGGCACACTGTGCATGGGCGGAGACAACAACGGAAGTGGCTGCGCGCCACATCGAATGGTAATATCTAAAAGATCACAGGGGCAATCTCCAATGGGGCCAATTGTACCTGTTACCGTAATAGATGCAATGGTATTGCCGGACAATACAATTGTTGGTTGATTTAATGTTATTGTACACATTTGATATTTTTTGAGTGTGGTGAAAAACACTTGTTTGAATCTTGGTTGACGTTCGCGTTATTTATCGCAACCTGTTTTCGCAAGGGAATTTTAAAATGTAAGCATCTAATCTTGCTCCAAGGTCAACGATAGTGCCTGGCAAAAACACGATGGCATCTCCGGCATGCAGAATAGCATGGCTGATTTGGTCCACATGAAAATTTCCATCAGGCGTCAGGTGGTTTATATTTCCAAATTGAGAATAAATTCCATTCCCGACAATTATTTTGCTACGCGCTTCAAATTCTGCCTTGTAATCGTTTTTGGTTGCCGCTAAGCGTCGGTTGGATAGAAATAAATCCTCAGGGGCAACTTCGACCCTTGATAAATAATCTCCAATGGCAACCGATGGGTCTTCTACGTGCAACTGGTTCGCAGGCTTCTGCGCGCCGTTTGTATAGTAACCGGGATTCGACCCTATCGCAAAAACCGCATCATACGGTGTTATTTTATAAGGGTTCAAAGGACTATTTAAATGAGGATAGCCATAACTTTTGTTCGGCTCTGGAGTTGCTGGTGCTCTGTACATCAGGCCCAGTGTAGCGGGTGAGGTAAAAATTGGGGCCGCTTGATTGGTAGACGGGTCGTGCAAATCAAGTGTAGAGACCGTAGTAGCAAATCCGTGAAGACTTGGGTCTAGGTTAGCAAAGGAGTTTGTCCCTGCGAAAAAGTTGTTGTAAAATGGATAGGCGCTTTTTTCATACATAAGTTTTTGCGTAGCCTGGGTACTGGCTGGAGCGTCATCATAGTTGACATAATATGGCTGATTGGGCTTCGACACAGTTTTTTGGGTCAGGAGAACTGGCAACATAATCGAATATGGCCCAGAGCAGACGCATTGAGAAAGCGGCCAGGGGAGGTATACACATAACTTAGGGAAAAAAGTGAAACTTAGGTCATACAACACTTTTCCCTGAAATATATCTGACGAAGAATTGGCGCTGCTCCACCATGATGCTTTGGTTGTTTTTGCCGCGTGAGGGCGGTAGACAGTGTACGTGCCTCCACAACTGGAGGGCACAGAAACCGCTGTAGTGTTCCCTGATCCTATCCCTAATTGCGTATTCAAAATGGCGGACTGTGTATGCGGAACTTGTACGCCAACTGCCGAACCTTGGGCAACCCCCACTCTGCGACAGTACTCCGGGTAACCGTTGGATAGGTTGCCTGGAATTGAGGCAAACTTATTTAAGAGCGATACTCTTTGAGGAGTAACTATTCCTGGATACGTGCTTGAGAAATTGGCCAGTTCATATGCTGTCGGATTGTTGTTATAGGAATAGGCTAATCCAGCAACCACTTGGTTTATAATGTCGGCCAGGCTTTGCAATGGATTTAAAGAAAAGAATAGGTTTGATGGGTTCTGTTGGAAGTCAATAAAATGCTGAAGGCCCAATGGTACATTTGCACCCTGACTTTCTGTTTCAAAGCCAACCCACATTTTTGTATGAGGGTGCGGTCCGACGCCATTTCTGTAATCCGATTCCATTTGAGCAAGCGCCAGTCTTGAAGAGATGCCGCCTGCACTATAACCACTTACTACGTTTTCAAAATATGAATTGTTTGCAAGTTTTTCCTGATTTATTTTATTTATCAATGCCTTGAAAATGTTTGCGTTGTTTTGCGCAAAGTCGACGCCATTGTTGTATGCGCATATTATTACATCATATCCCTCGTCACGCAACCGGTCCAGGTATCGGTTTCCATTGTCGTCGCCCTCCGTATTGTTTGGAGAGAATAATTTGTTATAGACACCATTTTCTGTTTCATAAAACGTGCCCCGCCAGTCTCCGTTCCAGCCGAAAGGCGTATTCGGAACACTGATCAAAACATTATTGAGGACAAAATTCAGCATTTGGGGCAACCCGTTAGAGACTAGTTGCTTCCCATTTCCAGGATTAAAGCCTGTGGAAATAATGTAAGGTTTGCGTATTCGCTTTTCATTATTACAGTATCCATACCAAATGCCATATTCGCCAAATATCGGCAAATTATTAACTCCAATTGCAATGATGGGTAGAACCTGATCGGGAGGAACAATGTTTTGGCTCAATTTTAAGGACGAGGATGGGATAGCCGCTATCTCAATTTGACTTGAGGAATAATAAGTCTTGCCTTTGTAACTTAACTTCGCCTTGATTTTTTTTATTCCGTTTTTTACGTATTCTATTGTAACTACCTTCCCGTTGACGAGCCGTACATAGCCTTTCCCGTCGTCGAAATCGATTTCAATGGAGTTGGCAATACTCCCTTCCAGGTTGCTTAGAAACAGGCTGTCATTGAATAAAAAATTTACCTTGTTGCCATATATCACCTGGTTTAGTGGTGACGATGCAAATAGGATACTCTTTTTAAAGGGATAGAACCAGGGAGGGCTTTTATCAACAAATTTATTGTTCAAAAAATCAACCGCGTTCAACAGAAGAGCAGAATCCTTAAATTCGCTATATTCAACAAACGCAATACTAATAGGCGTGATGTTTTTTGCAATTTCTTGCAGCATTAGCCGCTCAAGATAAAGCAAGTTAATCTTTGCGTCATTGCTATAATTGGATACATCCAGGTCGTTTACCAATAATAGATATTTAAGGGCATTGCATATTGAGTCAGATTCCAAGCCTTTGTAGTAGTCATAAACATTATACTGGGGTGTTACCAGTCGGTGTTTCAGGAAGGTAAGTGAGGGGTATTTTAACTTGTAAACTCCTGTAACATAATCGGAAAACTGCTTTGCTCCTTCAAACTTGAGGGTGTCATTTTGAGCGACTGCGCCAAACATTGTAAATATTACCAGAAGTGGTATGAATATTTTCCTGAGGATTTTTTTCATGGCAGAAAATTTTACCGAGTGAGAAATAATTGTGCTATTTATTTTCGGTTGGCGACAAGCATGGACTTAATTTCCTGTATCTCAGCCTTATTATTTTTTATTTCCTTTTCTTGTTGGATGATATACAAGGTGAGTTCTTCAATCTTCTCCAGAAGTTTTGCATTCATAGCCGCCACATCAAGACCATTTTGGACCATTTCAGCGGCTGAAGGAAGGTTAGGAAGATGTTGATTTTGTTGGATATACGACTCCACTTCTTTTAGACCTAGTAATTTGTAATCTTCATCAAAGACATAATCAGCCCACTGTGAAGAACTGTGTAAGGCAACTACCAGTTTTTCAGTTAAAATACCATCCCTTACATACAAGCGATAAAAATTGGGAGTGTTACTGTTCGTGTTGTCCGGCCCAATGACGACTTTACCATTGTTGGAAATAGACATTTTTGAGGATAACAATACATTGGCATCCGTTGGCGATTGTGTAGTGGCCCCCGTGCTGGCAAACGTTGCAAAGCGTATTTTTCCAGATACATCACCCCAAATGATGCTACCGCCATTGTTAGCACCATCGTTGTCTAATGTCCAAGTTTCGCCTGCTGTTGATCCCGTATTGGTCCGTACTGCATTGAAGCCTAAATAAGCCGTTCCGTAACCAGTTGAACTTCCATAGGCATGGCCCAACCCTAATTTTCCCATACCTGACCCGACTGTGGCATTGTAGCCTAGCAGGGTGGCCTTTCCATCGGGGGCAAGCCGTATGCCGGTGGCAGCGTTTTTATGGGAGGCAATAACAAAACCCGAGGATGTATTAAAATTTCCATTGTCCGACCAAAACAGGCCAGCATCATTAGCCAGCGAAATATTATTGAAGCCAGAGGTGCCTAATTTGGGTACAAAAAAGATCCGGCGGCCATCAGAGTCTCCGAAATTGACCAAAGCAGTATTTGCTTGGGCAGCGGCATAAACATGCAATCGATGCGCGGGGCCTACATTACCCAATGCCGCTGTGCCAATACCGACATTTCCATTATCTGCTCGAATGCGCATTCGCTCAGTACCGCCAAAGGCGTTCGCATCCACTCTGAAAAGTAGCCCATCGTTTACGCTACCCCCTTGTGTTCGTACATCGATATAGCCATTTCTATTGGCAGTAGGGTTGCTAAAACTTAGCCGCAAGCCATTTTGATTTGAAGTAGTTGGCCCTCCCAAGAATAGATTGCCTGTTGTCGAGCTGTTGGCGTACTCGAGCATTACATTTCCTCCTTTGATTTCTAATCGTTGATTTACAGTGGCCGTTCCAGTGCCAATGCCAACTTTTTTGTTTGCGTTTGCGGCATTAAGAAATACAGAGTTTGAGTTAAATATCCATTGTGCGTTGCTTCTTGTAATCTGGAGCGGCAGAACAAACAAGGCAAGAAGGATTTTGATGGTAGTTTTCATTGAAGTAGGTTTTAAATTGAAATTTGTAGAGCCTCTACCAAGGCCGGCCCTTTTTCCTTTTGTACATACTTACTTTCCCCTACATCCACCCCCCGCCAACCCGTGTTACCACCCACCCCCAACTTTTTTTTAAATTCTTTCCCGCCTCTTTTACCTTCGCCTCCACCCGACGCGCTACCACACCTATGACCCACCATCCGGACACCCGTTTCATCGAAGCCTTGCTCCGCAACGAACACCCCGGCATCGCCGAGATCTACAGCCGATTCGCCGACCGGATCGAGCGCTTCGTCTGCGCCAACAACGGCAGCAGCGACGATGCCCGCGATATTTTTCAGGAAGCCCTCCTGACCATCACCCGGCAGGCCCGCCGGCCCGGATTCGTGCTGAGTTGCCCTTTTGAAGCCTATTTGTACCTCGTTTGTCGCGGGAAATGGCTCAACGAACTCAAGCGCCGCAAACGGGCGGCGGTAACAATTGAGGAAGCCGGTGGATTTACTGCCGTGGAAGATGCCGGGGTGCTGGCCGATTCGACCCTCTTCGAAGACGCCCGCAACCGCCTGTTCCGCCGTATATTTGAGCAACTCTCTGCCGGATGCCGCCGCATCCTGCAACTGTCCTGGTCGGGCATTTCTATGGAGGAAGTGAGCGCGCAACTGGGCCTGAGCTACAGTTTTGCCCGCAAGCGCAAATCAGAATGCATCGCTTTGTTAATCAGCCGGATGCAAGCGGCTCCCGAATTCACCGATTTAAAATGATCCCGCATGGATGAACTGTACGCTCGAATAGACGACTACCTCGACGGCGCCCTCAGCGCCGCCGACCACACCGCGTTCGAGGCGCAACTCGCCTCCGATGCGGCCCTGGCCACCGCCCTGGCCCAAGTGCGCGAAGCCCGCCTGCGCCTCCGCCAGGCCTGGACCGACGAAGCCGACGATGCCGCCCTGCGCAACACCCTGCGCGCCGCCGCAACGTCTTATTTTAAATCCCAACCCGCCATCCGCCCGGCCAGTATCCGCCGCCGGCTCTGGTGGGCTATCGCTGCTACGCTTTCCCTCCTGGCCATCGCCTGGTGGAACCTCCGGACGCCAGCGCCCGAACGCATCTACGCCCGCTACCGCCACTTCCCGGAAGCCGCCTTTACCCTGCGGGCTGGCGCCCCACAAAGCCTGCCCGCTGCGGAATCGGCATTTAACCAAAAAGACTACGCCGGCGCGCTGGCCAGCCTCCAGGCCTACCTGAGCACAGACCCCGCCAACCTGGATGCCTTGTTTTTCAGCGGTTTGTGCCAGCTCGAACTCCGGCAATACGCCGCCGCCCGCAGCGTTTTCCAGCAACTGCAAAACAGCCCCAACGCCTGGTCCGATGAAGCGCGCTGGTACACAGCCCTCAGCCACCTGCGCGAAGGCAACCGACCCGCCTGTGCGGCGCTGCTGCGGCAAATACCGCCCGATGCCGCCCACACCGCCGAAGCCCGACAACTGCTGAATGATTTGTAAACCAGGTATTTGTAAAAAAATAAAGCATGCGCCCTGACCCGTTTTTACCGTTCCCCGAGTTGCACACCGGGCGCCTGCTCCTGCGCCAAATCACGCCGGCCGACGAACAGGAGGTGTTCTTCCTGCGCTCCGACGCGCGGGTGAATACCTATGTGGGGCGCCAGCGTGCCCACACCCTGGACGACGCCCGCCAGCACATTCAAAAACTGAGCAACAACCTGTTGCAACACACGGGCATCACCTGGGCCATTGTGCCCAAAGGAGCCAGTAAAATGGTGGGAAGTATCCTGCTCTGGAGCATCGATTGGGCCGCGCAAAAAGCCGAAGTCGGCTACGAACTGCACCCCGACTTCCAGCGCCAGGGCATCATGCAGGAGGCGCTGCAGGCCGTGCTGGAATTCGCGTTCCAAACGCTGGAATTTCGCCGGATCGAAGCCTTCACGATGGGCGAAAACCTGGGCTCGGTACAATTGCTCAACAAATTCAAGTTTTCCCGCGATGCGGCAGCCGAACAGGTATTCCGAGCGGAGTACCCGGATGATGCGCCCTTGCAGGTCTTTGTCTTGACGGCCTGACGCGGCACTACTCCACCATCGCCTGGCCGGCGATCCAGCCGCCCGTCCAGGCCGCCTGAAAGTTGAAACCGCCTGTGATGGCGTCGATATCGAGCACTTCGCCGGCGAAAAACAGGCCAGGGTGCCGTTTGCTTTCGAAGGTTTTGAACTGGACCTCGCGCAGGTCGACGCCGCCTGCCGTCACAAATTCTTCTTTAAAAGTGCTTTTGCCGTTGATTGAAAAAGCGCTGGCGCCCAGTTCGGTGGCCAGTTTTTGCAGCGCCGGCTTGCCCAAATCGGCCCAGCGGCTTTCCGGCGCCAGGCCGGCAGCCGCTACCAGGCGCTCCCAGAGTCGCTGTGGGATGCCCCATTGGGCGTGCGCGGCCACTTGCTTGCGGCCAATCCCGGTCTTTAGCCCTGTGAGCGCCGCCAAAATATCCGCTTCGGGTTGCTCGCCCAACCAGTTGATGCGGATCGCAAACTTGTAGTGCTGTGCCTGAAGTTCGCGGGCGCCCCAGGCCGACAGGCGCAGGATGGCAGGGCCGCTCAAACCCCAATGGGTGACGAGCACCGGCCCCCGGGCCGACAAGCGGCTGCCCGCCACGCTTACCGTGGCATCGGGCACCGACAGGCCGGCCAGCTCGCGCAGGCGCGGGTCCTTGGTGTTGAAAGTAAACAAAGAAGGGGCTGGCGCTACGATGCGGTGTCCGAGTTGTTCCAGCATGGTCCAAATGGCTTCGCTGCTGCCTGTGGCGATCAAAACCCGGTCGGCGTGCAGCACTTCTTCGCGCCCCAGGTGGACGTGCCAGCCATGGCCGGCAGGCGCAATCCGCTCTACCCGCGCGCTGGTGCGGAGCGTAACGCCGGCGCGTTTGGCAGCGTTCGTGAGGCAGTCGACGATGGTTTGGGAATCGTCAGTGGTCGGAAACATCCGGCCGTCGGCTTCCGTTTTGAGGCGCACCCCGCGCTGCTCGAACCATTGGACGGTATCGGTGGTGCCGAAACGCAGGAAAGGAGCCAGCAGTTCGCGGCTGCCGCGAGGGTAGTGGCGCACGAGCTCCCGGGCATCCGGACAGGCATGCGTCACGTTGCAGCGACCGCCGCCGCTCACTTTCACTTTTTGCAACACCGACGAGCCGCGTTCCAGGATGCAAACCCGGGCCGCCGGATTGGCCTCTGCCGCTGCAATGGCGGCAAAAAAACCAGCCGCGCCCCCGCCGATGATGACAATGTTCATGTGGCAAAGGTACACGTGTTTCGTGTTTCGGGGTGTGTGTTTCGTGTTTCGGGGTGCGTGTGTTTCGTGTTTCGGGGTGCGTGTTTCGTGTTTCGGGGTGCGTGTTTCGTGTTTCGGGGTGCGGGGTTAGGATGTTAATAAATTGAAAAACGAGGGGTGGCGAGGCTGCCGGATGGCGGAAAAAATGGTCTTGGATTTGTAATTTTGCTTTGCAAAAAATGGATTGGTCGGGGGTATGTCAAATGCTTGGAAAACCAATTCATTTCAGTTCCCTCTTTGCGCTTGGGATGACGGATCGTTTTAAACTATTGGTTTCTCAGATGTCTCGGTCGCTTGGCTCGACCTTTCTGCCGGGCGCGTTGGAATACCGAGCGGAGCGAGATAACTGAAAAAAATATAGCCTCCAAGCGACGTTGTCATCCGAGCGGAGCGAGGGATCTGAGTTGGACATTTGTACAAACCATTTTGATCCGTTTGTTCCTCCTTACCCCGAAACACGCACCACGCGCCCCGAAACACGCACCACGAAACACGCACC
>JADLDL010000382.1 GCA_020846655.1 Saprospiraceae bacterium
CTGCTCCAGACCAAGATGGAATGGGAAGACCTGGTGTTGGAGGACGAAATTCTGGACGATCTGGAGGAAATCCTGGCCTGGCTGCAACACGGCACCGTCATCATGGAAGAGATGGGCCTGAAAAAGCACCTCAAACCGGGGTTCCGTTCCTTGTTTTACGGGCCACCGGGCACGGGCAAAACCCTGGCTGTGTCCTTGTTGGGCAAAACGACCGGACGCGACGTGTACCGCATCGATATTTCCAAAGTAGTGTCGAAGTATATCGGCGAAACGGAGAAAAACCTGGCCAACATCTTTGACCAGGCCGAGCACAAAAACTGGATCCTGTTTTTTGACGAAGCGGACGCCATTTTTGGCAAACGCACGGCCACCAAAGACGCCAAAGACCGCTACGCCAACCAGGAAGTGGCCTATTTGCTGCAACGCATCGAGGAGTACGCCGGGCTGGTCATTTTGGCCACCAACCTCAAGGCCAACATCGACGAGGCCTTTGCGCGGCGCTTCCAGTCGATTGTTTTTTTCCCGATCCCCAGTCCGCAGTTGCGGCTCGACCTGTGGCGCAAGGCCTTTGCGCACCTGGATCTGGAGGCCGGTGTGAATTTCCCCAAGATCGCGCAGGACTACGAAGTGACGGGCGGCGCGATCATCAACATCCTCCGGTACTGCGCCATCAAATCGGTGGGGCGCACGAGCCGAAAGATCAAGCAGAGCGACATTATTACCGGTGTGCGGCGCGAGTTTCGGAAGGAAGGAAAGACGATATAAACACTTTTTATCCCCTATGCCATGCAAGAACATGCCCCCCAACCTTTGGCGGATCATCAGGATCGATCGGCTGCTCAGCCGGCGGCGCAACAGGCCGTATTGGCGCCCATAGCGCCCGCCAATTCGGAGAAGAGCACTTCGGAAGAAGAAGTCCCGGACGAACAAGGCGGCTTGTTTGCGCCGGTGCAGTTTAAATTGAGGGCGGAGGGGCAGCGCAAGGGGCCGGCGTATGTATCGGAGCCAGTGGTGCAGCGGCTACAGCGGGTACCGTTTCGGGTGAGTGCGGATTCTTCCACGCAACAAATCGTCGAAACAACTGCGGTTTCACAAAAAGGCACCTCCATCCAGCGAACAGGCGAAGAAGCCGCCTATCGGCCTGTAAGCGCAGATCGGGAGCATGCTCAGCATCTTCAGGATATTCGGCCATTGATCGGTGCGATGGAAAACACATTCCGTACCAGTTACCTGATTCGACATGCCCAGGAAGAACATGAACGGCTAATGGATCCAAGTACCGGACAATACATGCGGGTTGAAATAGCCCGAAGCCTGGTACAAATTACTGATATCATTGAGAGGAGGGCATTAGACTACGCGGTCTCTCGCAGGTTGGTCCGTTTTGGTGAGGAGGATGATGACCTGACACAAGTGTTAAATCCAGATGAGCCCTTATTTGGGGCAATTATATTAGCAGAGCCTTTTCAACATGTTGATTTGTGGAACCGTATCATAGAACGGGGTGTGATCGCGGAACCCCGCTTGGCGCCCCCGGAAGCAGGGCGCGCCACACCAGAATTTGCATATGCCCCAGTGATCAGTGAACTATTTATTACCGGTAGCATTGATACGGAGGATAGCAGAGGAATTGACCCGAATGATGTCATTCAAAACCAATTGGGCGATTGTTACTTTCTGGCAGCCGTGGCCGCTATGGCGCGAGCCGATCCGGAAGCACTTCGAAGTTTGATCCGCAACAATCAGGACGGCACCTATACCGTGCGGCTGTATACAGACCGCCGTGGCCGGCTTCAAACCAGCGCGACCGAAGTCACGGTTACCTCTGCGGTGCCCTTGAGCCAAGGCGGTACACATGAGTATGCTGAAACAGGCTCTGATACCGAGAATGTAGAAATGTGGGTAGCCATTTTAGAAAAAGCCTATGCAACGATCCGTGGTGGGTATAATGTTCTGGACGAAGGTGGTTTCGGGGAGGAAGGCTTAGGGGCTTTGACTGGTCGGCGCCCCCGGACATATTCTCTTTCGTCTATGTCCCGCCGCCGCATCCTGGAGTTGGTTAATGAGGCCCTTACGAATCAATGGCCAATTACTGCCGATACCAGATCAATAAGCACTACGGTCGAAACTCGGCTGAACATTGTAGGCGATCATGTGTACGCGCCATCAGCGATAGACCTTGCCAATGAAACAATTGACCTGCAAAACCCCTGGGGCAACGACCATCTTTTGGGTTTTTCTGTTGCTAACTTTAAACGTTATTTTGAAGAAATGGCAATTATTCGCGACTATAACGCTGCCACATAAATTTCGCACTCATGCACCTGAAATTTTTTGACCCGGAATACAACCTCACTGTTCTTTTAAAAGTACAGGAAACATTTGCCATAAACTTCTATTCGCACGGGTCGGTTGGCTGGAGCGCCCGATACGAAATCGGCAATGAAGCCCTGCTGTTGATGAAAGAGGAGAAGAAAATATACGAAAATGAAACCTTGCAGACGGCTGAGCGCAAACCCAAAGGTGGTAATAAAGCCGAAGGAGTATTTGTTTTTCAAGGACTACAGGTTGGTGAAACGGACTTGTTTTTTTACAAATGTTATCGGTTCAAAGACCAGGAAAAGGCGCGAATAAAGGTGGTCATTACGCAAGACTAGCCTAAGATGCTGCCTGTCAATGCTGACACCAGCTCCAATTGTTGGTCCTATTTTTGAAATAAATGTAACTTGTAGAGCCTGGGAATAACATCACTATAATCGGCCCCCGGACCACACCCACATGCAACGCCACACCGCAGCGGCCGAAGAACGCCAAAACAGTTTCCGCCCGGCAGCCGAAGCCGCCGCCGGGCCCGACTATGCGTTGCCTTCCCTTCAACGCAGCCTGGCCGCTGCGTATGCCGACGACGATGGCGAACCCGAAGCCCTGCCCGAGCCCGAACGCCCCTTCCAACTCAGCGCCGCCGACGTACCCCTGCAAAAAATGGCCCTGGAAAGCAGCCCCACCACTACCCCCGCTGCCCTTGCTCCCCAGCCCGCGCCTGGCCCGGAGGAGGATGAATCTAAAAAAGTGCGGCGCAGCAGCGCCCCAGCGGTGCAGTTCAAACTAAGCGCCGAAAGCCCGGCCCGGGACATCGCCGTCGCTACCGATGCATCCGCCCTGCTCCAGCGTGAAGAGCAGACCACCACCGGCGGCGATGAAGCCGACGAGATCGACAAAGTGAAAAAAGCATTTGCCGAAACCATGGACGACAAAATAGCCGGCAACACCACCCTCGGCGATATCGAAGGCATCCAGGAGTTTAGCAAAAGCCGGTACAGCCAGGAGAGCCGCACCGACCGCGGTGTCGGCGCCCTCATTTACCCCGAGTTTAAAAAAATACTCCAAAACCTCGATGCCCTTAGCTTCGACGACAGCGACCTCGGTGCCACCGAGAAACAACAGTTGAGCCAATACCAGGCCTACGGCAACTCCGCAGAGGACCAGCAAAAAAAGACCGCAATGGAGAAAAAAGGCATGCTCAGTGGGTACCTTACCTTTGTGCAAGCCAAGGAGTCGCTCCAAAAAAGCCTGCAAACAAGCCTGGAAAGTACCCGCAAAAAGGCGCTGGAAGATCTGGTGGCGAAGAAAAAAGAAGAGGCAATTGCGGCGAAACAAACCTTTGCCCCCACCGAAAACGACCTGGCCGCCTGGAAAAAACAAGTGGATGACGATCCGCAGGTGCATGCCACAGCCCTCGATGCGGCTGCCAAAACGGTCGCCTCAAAATCCGCCGCGCCCCTCTGCTTTTTTATCAGCCGCTATTTGTACTACCGCTCGGTGAGCCGTATTGCCGCCGATGTGCCCTTTGCTAAATGGTACGTGCTGGAAATCCGGAAAGGCCACGTCGGCAAAACCTCCAGCGGCGGCCTGGCTTGGGGCGCAAGTGCGCCCGGCAGCAATGCTGAAAAATCCGGCATGAAAAGTGCCACCACGCCGGAGGCTGTCACAGCCCTGAAAGCCGAACTGGATGCCAGCGAGGTGCGCCTGGCCATCGTGCGGGCGGATGGCCATTTCTTCCTGATCGTAAAAGATGCCGACAAGCAGTGGCACAACCTGGACCATGTCAAATGGGGCGACGAGACCAAGCGATTTAACCAACACGGGGCACTAACGGATTGGACCAAGGTCGTACAACTCCATTTCATCCCCTCTATGGTGCCCACGGCCGCCGCCGCCGCGCCAGCCGCCAAATAACCGGACACACGCGCAGGCTATTTTTGAAAACGGACTGTCATGAAATCGAGCAAAAGAAAACGAAGTGCCTCTTCAGACCTCAGTGCCGGAGAACCGGAGATTCGGACAGACCAACCCGCCGCACCGGTACAGTTCAAAGTGAGCAGTGAAAACAATGCTACCGCGCAATTTAAAAAGGATAAAAAACAGATCGAAGGGAGCGAACCCAGCGGCCCCGAACTGTCGGCAGAAGGCCTCGGCACCCGGCAAATCCAACGGGCACCCGATCCCGATCAAGCGGGATTGAACACCACGAATTCATTTAAAGTCAGCGCGGATCGGGCCTCTACACCAGCCGGAACCATCCAACGGGACGCTGCCAAGGATACCCAAGCCGACCTCAAAACTATTGATATTGCCAAAATTGCCGCCGCCGAAGTGGGCGACATGGCCTGGTATGAACAACTGAAAAACGAATCGCCCAACGGCCTGACTGTGGCCCTGCTGGCCAATTACGACTACGGCGATGCCAAAACAAAGGCCAACAACGCCGCTTTTTTTCTCGAATCCGAGCGTTTTGCGCGCCTGCTCAAAGCCGTAAGCGTCGAAGGTGGCAAGATCGTAGTCGGCAAACCCGTCAAAGTAGATACGGTAACCGATGGCATAAAAGCGATCCAGGGGATTGTCAAAGGCATGATCGAGGCCTACAAAAAGAAAAATCCCGATAAAACGATCGACGATAAAGACCTGCCGCCCTGGTTGAAAATCAACAACCTGGCCATTTTTGCCCACGGCGAACCCTTTGGCCTGGGCCTGAATAAAACCAATGACTTCCGGACAGGCACCCTCACCAACGACAGCACTACTGATTTTGTAAAAGGCCTGAAAGGCGCCGTGTCCAATGATGTTCGTTTTCAACTGTTTTCCTGCAACACAGCCATTGGCAAGGACGAAAAACCCAATTGGAACGTGATCGACGACGAGCGAAAAGGCAAGGGCTCTTTTGCTGAAAACCTGGTGAAGGCCTCCAACAAGGAGTTGGGCACCGACGCGAGCGCCTATGCCCATGCTACGGCTGCCCATACCTCGGAAAATACAGCCGCTTGGGTGTTTGGCAAAGATGCCGGCGCCGGAGAGGGCGGCCGTCACCTGTTTAGCCTCATATTTAACGAAGCCTTTGCACAGGACGAAATGAATAGGCTATACCCACTGACCGCCGCAAAAACCGGAAAGGAATATACTACCCAATACACCAAGTTGCGCAGAGAGATGAAAGACGTTTTCTTTTTCTGGATTTTTGACAAGAACAGTCCCTTCAAAATGAAAATTAAATCCCCTTCGGGTAAAGAAGTAGAAGTGCAAGCCTACAACATCCGCACCTACAAAACCGATGAAATGCCCCGGGGCGAAGAACTGTTCTATGATTTTGAAAAAGCCAAAGTCAAACTCCGCAAAGCCTGGTTCGACAACAACAAAACACCCAAAGAAACCAGTACCGCCGCCCCCATCACCGTTTCAGAAACCGACAAAGCCTACAACGATGCCCTGACAAAAGCCCGGTCAGCCGGCAGCGAAAACGAAAAAAACCTCCAGTGGCAGGATGCCGCCCGCCAACTCAATGGCCTGATGCGCGAGCATATCGAATACCGGCTCATGCGCTTGCCCGACGAGGAGGTGGCTGCCATCTTCAAAGGCGCCCAAAACAACGGCAATGGCCCCAATGCACAGGGCTACACCGTCACCAAATTATACGCCGACAAGGCCGGGATCAAACTGGATGCCACGCCCGCGCCAACCATCCAGAAACAACCGCTCCAAAAGAAAATTCAGCGAAAAACCTCAAGCAACCTGATCCAGCGGGATGAACCCCAAACCGGTACTGCTGCAGGCGCCGGCGCAGATGCCGGCACAGCGGCGGGAAATGCCGCCCTGCTCCAGAGTTGGGAAACGACATTGCCCAAAGCCAATGCCAAAGACGCTGTCACTTCCGAAACACACACCAAAATAGCCGCCCTGATCGAAAAAAATAGAATGGCTATTGCCGACCATGCCGCCAAACTCGCATCGGTAAAAGGCGGCTACATGTATCTCGGTACCAATCCGGGCCTGCCCTCCAACCTTCAGGAAACCGATAAGGATAAAACCGGCCGCATTGAATACAAAGCCTCTCAAATCGTGTGGAAGGAGGTCGGCTCAGAAGGTGGCACCTCCTCCATCAATACTTACGACGACCAGGTCGTTACCTGGGGCAAAGGCTTTAGTGGGGCGGCTGGGTCTATGCAGGAAGCCCTCGGCAACCTGTTTGCCGCCGACGCCGGCATCAAATCCATGTTTCGGGCCGCGGGCGTAGCACTCAATGGCCGGGATTGGGTGGTGGTGGATACCGCCAGCGCAAAAATTGCTACCCAGGGCGCTGCGCTTAAAATTATTCAACAAGACAAACGCCTCCTGAGCCTGCTGATCGAAGTCGCCGAAAATGACCAGTACAAGCAGAAAGCACTAGACGCACAATGGAAAACCATCACTGCGCATGCCGGGAAAGTGCCCGACTATGTGTTTGATAAAGCCGGGAACAAATACGCAGATGAATGGTCCGACGGCGCCGTGGCATTTGCTGCACACATGTCACATTGGTTGCCGGGCTATGGCTGGGAGTACCAAAAACAGGGTTTTAAAGATACCAAAGGAAATGTGTTGAAAATGGTGTTGCAGGTAGGTAAAAAAATGGGCAGCCCACTCGCCAATACCGCCACGTTTATTTCCCAAACTCCATACAACCCGCTCGGCGCCGAGCACTTCGGCGTTTTTGGAAAAGGAGGAAGCGCCCAGGGCAATGGATTGACAGCCCTGAAAGACAACAGTACGCTGCTGGCAACCGGACGCGCCGCCATCGAACTGGAACCCGGCCTCGCCAACCACCAAATTTGGGGTATTTCGGCCGGACAGTATTATGTGTGCCCCAAATTGAGCAAAGAACAGGCCGATGCTATTGCCGAGATTAAAACAGCCGATAAATACGAGCCGTATTACGACAACGTGCAAGCCAAAGCCATGCCCGACTTATTGACTACATTGGCAACCTACAGCGCCGGCACGATCAACGACCTGAAAGAAAAATATAGCGGAAGCAAAGGCCCGCGGCTACTTTTGGCCATGCGCGCCGCTGCTGCTGTTAAACTAAAAGCCAAGCCGGCAAAAGCGGAGAAAAAA
>JADLDL010000383.1 GCA_020846655.1 Saprospiraceae bacterium
CGCCCTGATCGTGCTCATGGCCCAAATGGGCAGTTTTGTGCCGGCTTCCGCCGCACGCATTGGTCTGACCGACAAGGTGTTCACCCGCGTGGGCGCCAGCGACAACATCAGCGGCGGCGAGAGTACAGTTATGGTGGAAATGAACGAAACGGCGCTGATTATGAACAACATCAGCGACCGCTCGCTGATCCTGCTCGACGAAATCGGCCGGGGCACCAGCACCTACGACGGCATTTCTATCGCCTGGAGCCTGGCCGAATTCCTGCACAACAACGGACGCGCGCGCCCCAAAACCCTGTTTGCCACTCACTACCACGAACTTAACGAACTGGCCGAACAACACGAGCGGATCCACAACTACCACGTCAGTACCCGCGAAATGGGGCATAAAGTCATTTTCCTGCGCAAACTTGTACCCGGCGGCAGCAACCACTCCTTCGGCATCCACGTGGCCCGTATGGCCGGCATGCCGCCCGAAGTGGTGGAACGCGCCAACGAAATCCTGCAAACCCTCGAAACCAAACAAATCGAAAGCAGCATCCTGCCCGGCGGCGAGCCCGAACTCGTAGAGACCCCAGCGCAAATGCGCCAGAAAGTGAAACAAATCGCGCCCCGCATGCAACTGCAAATCTTCGATGCCGACGAATATACCCGCAAAATCCGGGAAGAATTGCTGGCCCTGGACCTCAACACCATGACGCCCATGGATGCCCTGTGGAAATTGAATGAGTTGCGGAAAATTGCAGATAAAAAATAGCGCTGCGCGTTCAGAGCCGGTAACCGGCCAACAGGCCCAACGCATTTGTTTTCCAGGAAACATCCGTCGGGTTGGATGCCTCGCCTCCCCGGTCAAAACGAAGTTCCAGTGAAAAATGACCATACCGGACGCCCGTGCCCAGGGTAAACCCCCGTTGCAGCAGGTATACGTCCGCAGCCAGTGCCGGCTGGTGCTCCACCTCTTCCCGGCCCGGATAATGTTTGTACAACGTGAGGGTATGGTCGTGTTTGAAGGCCCGGGCGCTGGTAAAGCCGGCAAAGAAAAATGGCCGGAATTTGCCCGTGGGCGCCTGGTAGCGCAGCGCGAGCAGCGTTTTCCGATAGGCCATGTGCATCGCATAATCATAGTCTTCGGTGTAGTCCTGACTAAAAATCCGGGGCACCCGGGCCTCGGTCCGGTAGCTCCAGTAACTCAGTTCGGCATACGCCGACCAACGCTGTTGGTTCCAGGGGAAGACCAGGTTCAGGGCCAGGCCCAGGCAGGGCTTGATCGATGGTTTGAACCGCGCTTGTGAGATAGTATAGTCGCTGGGAACATTCAGGTGCAGTTGAGCCAGCGAAGCCCCCGCAAGCACTATTCCTTCCCACCTGAATTTAGTATGGCTTTCAGCCACCACATAGCCCGTCGCTTCATGGCTCATGCAAATGTTGTAGTCCCGGACCAGATCGATCATGCTGCTTTGGGTGTACTGCACCCGCTGGATATCCGGTTTTATGCCCGGGCAATCCTCGAGGTAATACGCCAATTGCCCCCTGAATTTTTCAAGGGTCACCACTTCCCGCAGGCCGTTGCGCTCGGCGAGGTATTTGCGCAGGATCAATTCTTCGGCCTCCACACTGTCTTTGCCGAGCAGGAAGTGCGGTTTGCTGTCGGCATCGAGGCAGTAAAACAAGTTGGCGCGGCCCAGCACCTGCGCCCGCAGAAACAAGGTATCCCAGACCAGGAGCGGCACGGCAGATTCGGACAATCGAGCCAATTCGTGGGGGGATTTGTCGAGCCGAACCACTTTTCCGGCGTACCATTGCCCCCGAACGTAAAACCAGGGGGCTTCCAGGGGCGAATAGGTTCGAATGGGTTCGTTTTCGGCCGATTTAAATTCGACCGTTCTGCCGTTGATCATCCAATCCCGGTCGAGAATCAGGCCTTTCAGCGTGTCGCCGGTGGCCCTGAGCAGCAATCCCGGTTGAAATCCCGTTTGGGAAAAAGCAGGGGCGGAAAACAAACAACACAACAAGGCAATGCGGGCAAACAGGAATTTTGGCATAGCAGACAATGGGTTTGGAATAAAACGCACTAACTTACGAAAAATGGTAACTGGTACAAACTTTGCGCTCCAGGGGTAGGTTCGTCATGGCCTTGCGCAGCACGCTTTACAAGTGACACTCCGCCTGCCGTCGCGTCTATTTTTTGTCATTTGACATATCTTAACAACTAAAAAAACGGCTTTCCCATAGATTTGGTCCGGTAAAAACAAGAAACATGCTTCATTCTACTCGGCTCCGGTGGTTCATTTTGGTTCTTTGTGGCGTTCTTCCGGGTGTATTTTCCAGCCAAATGCTGGCCCAAAGTTCCGTACAAGGGCGCATTCTCGATGCGGAAACCCGACAGCCGGTCCCCTTTGCCGGCATCGGCGTCCCCGGCTCTCCGCTGGGCACCCGATCGGACGAAACGGGGTGGTTTGAATTAAAATCAACTGAAAAATTTGCCGAAATACGCATCACCGCACTAGGGTACCGCCAGCAAACCATCGCCATCAAAGCCGGCAAAAGCCAAAGCCTGGAAGTACTGCTGGTCTCAGAATCCACTCAAATACAGGAAGTTACCGTCAAACCCGGCAAATACCGCAATAAAAATAACCCGGCCGTCGAACTCATCAAACTCGTGGTGGAAAACCGGGACAAGAATCGGGTCGAAAACCTGCAAACCTTCCAGGAAGAGCAATACGAAAAAGTGCTGATCGGGCTCAGCAACTTGTCGGACAAGGTCAAAGACAAAAAACTGCTCAAAAACCTGCGCTTCATTTTGGACAATGCCGATACCAGCAAACTGGAGGGCTTGCGTGTGGTACCCGTTTTTTTGCAGGAAAACGTGCAGGACCTGTGCCTGCGCTCCGACCCCAAGCGCCGCAAAATACTGATCAAGGGCAACCAGCAGGTCAAATTTCCCGGCTACCTCGAGCAGGAGGGCATCAACAAAGCCCTGCGCTACCTCAACCAGGATGTGGACCTGTACGACAACTACGTGGTGCTGCTCACCGACCATTTTCTGAGCCCGATCTCCAACCTCGCGCCCATGTTTTATCGCTACTACCCGATGGATACCATCGAAGACAGCGGCAGCAAGGTGGTGCGCCTGGCCTTTTTTCCGAGAAACAAAACCGATATGTTGTTGCAGGGCGATTTGTACATAGCTCTCGACAGTACCTACCCGGTCGTCCGGGCGACCTTCACCGTAAACCCGGAAATCAACCTCAACTGGGTGAAAACCATCGAGTTGCAGCAGGATTTCCAGCGCCTGCCTTCCGGCAAATGGGTGCTTTCCTCTGAAGATTACCGCATGGATTTTGGCCTCACCGGCAAAGGCGCCGGCTTGTTTGGCCAGCGGCTGGTCTCGCACCAAAAACCGCAGATCAACCCGGTGCTGTCGGACTCTATTTTTCTGGACAAATATGCCGATGTCGTGTATTTGCCCGGCGCCGAGCGCAGCGATTCGGCCTATTGGTCCTCGGCGCGCCACGTGTCGCTCAATGCTGCCGAGGCAGCCACCTACGGCAACATGGACAGCCTGCAAAACACCCGGCTCTTTAAAAATTCGGCGCGGGCGCTGCTCATTGCCACCATCGGCTATGTCAATGCCGGTCCCTATGTGGAAGTTGGTCCGCTCAACACGTTTTTTGCCTTCAACGCCGTGGAAGGCACCCGCCTGCGCGTGGGCGGCCGCAGCTCCTCCAGCCTCACCAAACGCTTCAACCTCGACGGCTATGCCGCCTACGGGACCAAGGACCGGGAGTGGAAATTCGGCAGCACTGCCACCTTTGCCCTGAAAGGGACTTCGTATAACCAGTTCCCGTTCAACCTGTTGCGCGTGCAGTTTCAGCGCGACATCCGGATTCCCGGCCAGGAACTGCTGCGCGCCCAAACCAGCACCCTGTTTACCTCCATCGTGCGGGGCGTCAACGACAAGTTCCTGTACTACGACCGTTTTACGCTGGAGCACGAACGCGAGTTTCAGAACCATTTTTCGTTCACCGCCGGCCTGGAACACCAGGTGCTGAAGCCCGCCGGCGCCCTGCACTTCGAGCCGACCGATGCCGGCCAGCCGAAGGACGACCCCGTCATCACCTCCAAAGCCTACCTCCAGTTGCGGTATGCGCCGGGCGAGAAATTTTTCCAGACTGCTACCTATCGCCAGACCATCAACGTCAACTATGTGGCCACGCTGCGCTATGCCCGGGGCATCAATGGTTTGTACAACGGCGAATACAATTTTCACGAACTCCAGGCCAGTTTCTACAAGTTTTCCAACCTGCCGCCCATCGGCTACAACTACCTGTATTTCGAAGCCGGCGCCGTGCTGGGCAAGGTGCCCTACCCGCTGCTGACCATGCACCGCGCCAACCAAACCTACGTGTACCAGTTGTACTCCTACAACCTGATGAATTTCATGGAATTTATCAGCGACCGGTACCTGGCGCTCAACATCGACCACAATTTTTACGGCTTTTTCCTCAATAAAATTCCGCTAGTCCGCAAACTCAAGCTGCGGGAAATGGCCTCTGTGAAAGTGCTCTACGGCGCCGTCACACCCGGCAACCAGCCCTCCGAAGGCTCCGGCCTCTACCGTTTCCCGACCTATCCGGACGGCTCGCCGATCACCTACACTCTGGAGGCCAAGCCCTACGTGGAGGCCAGCATCGGCATCAGCAACATTTTCAAGGTGTTCCGGGTGGATCTGGTGCGGCGCTTTACCTACCTCGATCATCCGGGCGCGCCCAAGTATGGGATACGGGGCCAGATGTTGTTGTATTTCTAAGAAACCGTCTGAAAACCCCTTGCGAGGCGAGAAGGTGTAGGTTTTGGTATCAGACAAGGCTCGTTTTTGAGGGAATAGCCATGTCCTATTGCCGAAAAAACAGCTGCCGTATGATGGCAAAAG
>JADLDL010000384.1 GCA_020846655.1 Saprospiraceae bacterium
ACCTGGCACCCCCGCCCCACGGTGGAGTTTGCGGTAGTGGACCCCAATGTGTGCGCGGGGGCTTGCACCACCGTGACCGCCAACCTGACGGGTACTCCGCCGTTTATCCTGACCTATACCACCCCGGGGTCGGGTCCTACGGTGGTCATTGTCCCCACCAACTCCAGCAGTTTTCAGGCCTGTGCGCCGCCGGGCGCGCCGGCGGGGAGTTTGCTGGTACAAGCCACTCAACTGGCCGATGCGTTTTGTACCTGCCCTTGAGCAGGCGCTGGTCAGACGTATGCTTTCCTTCTCACCATGACTTGATATTTCGGAAAACCCATGAGAATGTTTTTCTATACCCCTGCTTATATGCTCATCCTCATGCTGGTATTCAACCAAACCAGCCAAGGCCAATGCACCATTAAAGTGGTCAACCTGACCGACACACAGAACTACGGCTGCACGGCGGTAACAGCCTTGCCGCAGGGGGTTACGTCTAGCTCAAATGCCTGTGGATTAACCCCCTATACGCTTATTGGAGGTGCATACACTTTTACATTTTCACCAGCCGTGCCAGCAGTACGGGTCAACCTCTCTGCCATCAATAATGATCCGGGTATGAGCGCTACGGAAGAAGTGGCCTTTTATGTCAACGGTGTTTTTTACCCCATTACCGTACCAGGGGTGCCTTTGGTCGGCTGTGGTTCGCCAGCACTTATCTCACCTACCGGAACCATTCAAGCCTGCAACGGCTGCGTCAGTTCTTGGGCCGATATTGTGATAACGGAAACCATCAGCACCCTGACGATAGAGGTTGTGCACATCGTTGGCAACCAGACCGGAATTTCGTTTTCACTGTATCTCTGTTGTGCTGGTTGTTTCACCTTCGCGGGTGAAATGTCCTCCCTTCCGGTAGATGTATGCGCTGGCAATACCACGAACCTCCCTCCTTCAATATTTTCGGCGCTGGAGAGCAACGACATCCTGCACTACATTATGTTCAGCAACCTGTCGGACACCCTTGGTAGCATCCTCGCCACCAGTACCACACCAAACTTTTCCTTCAACCCAGCCACTATGACGCTGGGCGTGCCCTACTACATCGCCGCCATCGCCGGCAACAACCTGGGCGGCAACGTGGACTTCAACGATCCCTGCCTCGATATTTCCAACGCCACTCCTGTCACCTGGCGGCCCAGGCCCACGGTAGAGTTTGCGGTAGTGGACCCTAATGTATGCGCCGGAGCTTGCACCACCGTGACCGCCAACCTGACGGGTACTCCGCCGTTTATCCTGACCTACACCACCCCGGTGTCGGGTCCTACGGCGGTCATTGTCCCCACCAATTCCAGCAGTTTTCAGGCCTGTGCGCCGCCGGGGGCGCCCGCAGGGAGTTTGCTGGTACAAGCCACCCAACTGGCCGATGCGTATTGTACCTGCCCCTGAGGAGGTAATCTAACACTTCACAGCAAGACTGTTCAGCACAGCCGAGAGTGCTTTTGAGACCATCACTTTATTCCACTTGCTTATGAAAAAGAAATACGGGTTGTACGTTTACCCGTTCCTCCTCTTTTTGTTGCCAGCCCAAACGAGCAAAGGGCAGTGCTTGATTAAAGTGACGCATCAATCCGGCACACTGCAATACGAGTGTTCAGCTGTTACGGCCGAACTTGACGGCGTGCTCATCAATTTCAGTGCCTGTGGCGTATCGCCGTATGGTATACTCCCGGGCGACAGTTATACTTTTACCTTCTCGCCTGGCGTCCCCGCCGTGCGGGTGAGTTTGGTTGCGATCAATAATGACCCTGGTATAAATGGTACAGAAGAAGTGGCCTTCAGCGTCAACGGCAGTTTTTATCCCATCACGGTACCCGGAGTACCCATAGCTGGCTGTGGCCCACCAGCACTTATCTCGCCTACCGGAACCATACAAGCCTGCAACGGCTGTAACAGTGCCTGGGCAGATATCGTGATTACGGAGCCCATTACCACCTTGAAAATAGAAGACGTCCTGATCAGTGGAAGCCCCGCCGGTATCGTCTTCTCTTTGTATTTGTGTTGCTCCAGTTGCAACACCTATGCCGGCCAGATGCAGGATGACCCCTTGGATGCTTGTTTTGGAAATCCGGCAAGCCTGAGCCCCTCTTTTCAGCCGGGCCTGGAAAGCAACGACATCCTGCAATACATCCTGTTCAGCAACCCATCCGACACTCTCGGCAGCTTCCTCGCTACCAGCCCAAGCCCTACCTTTGCGTTTAACCCAGCCACCATGACGCTGGGCGTGCCCTACTACATCGCCGCCATCGCCGGCAACAACCTGGGCGGCAACGTGGATTTGAACGATCCCTGCCTCGATATTTCTAATGCCGTTCCTGTCACCTGGCACCCCCGGCCTACGGTGGAGTTTGCAGTAGTGGACCCCAATGTGTGCGCCGGGGCTTGTACTACCGTGACCGCCAACCTGACGGGTACCCCGCCGTTTATCCTGACCTACACCACCCCGGTGTCGGGGCCTGCGGCGGTCATTGTCCCCACCAACTCCAGCAGTTTTCAGGCCTGTGCGCCGCCGGGGGCGCCCGCGGGGAGTTTGCTGGTGCAAGCCACCCAATTGGCCGATGCCTATTGTACCTGCCCCTGAGACCGCACGTTGGTCAATATTTTTTTACTCCCTTTTGGAGGATCTCCCTACGCCATCATTTTTCCAATTGCTGCAACAACCATTCGCGTTCGGCCACATACCCTTCCGCCGAGACGCGCTGCCGAAGTTTTTCACGGGCTGTTGCGTCGCCCGGTTCGAGGCGAAGGAGTTGCTGGACGGCCCGGACAAAATTGCTGTTCAATTCGCGGTGGTACCCAATGTTGCGGTGCCGTTGCAGGTAGATTTTGAAGCTGTGCAGGAGCGAGTCGAGGGCTTGTACGGCGCCGGTGTCGAAATAAATACGCACCAGCATGCGCCGCGCGTCGAGGTTGTGAAAAACATCGCGAAACTCCACCCGACGCAGGATATCCTGGGCGGCGGGGTAGTCTTTTTTCCGGAAATAATACAAGGCCAGGTTGAAATGGTAGGCATTGTGCCGCTCGCCGGAGGGCAAGGCGCCGCGGTATTGCTCCAGGAAATCGCGCGCCCAATCCCACTCTTCCACGGCGATAGCGAGCAGGAGGATGTTTTGATAAGTGGCTTTGGCCAATACGCCGTTGTCCTGGATGACCTGCCGCTCCAGGCCGCTGCGGTAGAGGTCGAGCGCCTCCCGAATGTACCGGCGAGCGCCTGTGTTTAGTTTTTTGATGCAAAAATTGATGGCCACCAGGTACACGTCGCGGAGCTCGTCGGGGGGCAACAAGTCTCCCTGCCCGGCCAGCAAGGCTTTCAGGGGCTGAAAATGGTATTCTTCGCCGGTTTGCATGAGTTTAAAACACCGGAAATACGCCTGCACGGCTGCCGCCCCGGCATACCGGCCCGCCTCTACGGCGGCCAGGCTTTCGGGGAGCCAGGCAACCTGTTCGGGCGGCAGGAGGCCGGGCTGGTCCAGCGCCGCACAACCGTGGCGCAGTGCCTTCAGCGCTACAAAGAGCCCAAAGGCCTCGTTGGCCGCCGACAATTGGGTGATATCCGTTTGGCCGGTGCGGTGCTGCGCCTCCCATTGCTCGAAGTGCATTTGGTAGCGTTGCAGGTGGAGCCCGGCGTGCTGGGGCGCAGCGGCGTCCGGCGTCGGGATCTGTTTGAATTCCTTGTCGAAGACGCCAGCCAGGCCTTTTTTGCGCAAGGCCCGGCACAGCGAGAGCCGGGTGGCCAAAGGGTCGGCCGACCATTCGCGCCAGGCCAGGTATTGCTTGACCACCCGGAATAAAAACGACATGGTGTGGCGAAGCCCCGACTCGTCGGCCGACAAGTGCTCCCGCGCCACTGCCTTGGCGGAGCCGGTTTCGGGGCCCGGCTGATCCAGGCGCTCGCAAAGCCAGTCGTACAGTTGTACCACCTCCGGCCGGCGGTTGAAGGCCGGCGACAACACCCAGTGGCGCAGTTCCTGGCGTTCCCGCAGGTTCAGCGCGCCGAGGGTTTGAGCCAATGGCGATTGCAGCATGCCGCAAAGGTAGGAAATTGCCAGGGCCAGCACCCGCCCGTTGATATTTTAAAAAGATGTAGTTTGTAAAATACTACTGGTTTTTAAATATTTAAACAAGCAATTTGAAAATTTATCTTGACAAAAGAAGAAAACTGTGTTTGTAGCACCGAAGAATAGCATGGACTTTTGTACCAACAAACTGAGATTGGTTTAATCTTCGACATCTTGTGAAATGAAAAGTATTCGACTTCTTTTATACGTCTTTGCATTTTTAGCCGTCGCAAATCTTCAGGCGCAGGGCTTTCGGCGTTTTTATCCGCTGAACTTTTCGGCCCCGGCCGGCGCGGTGCTGGTGACCCCCGACGGCGGCTTCCTGTTCAACAGTTTTAACAACGATTCGCTGTACCTGACCAAAACGAGCCCGGAAGGCGAGGTGATTTGGAGGCGTTCCTACCTACCGCCCATTGCAGATTACAATTGCAAACTGGTCTTGCTCAGCAGCGGCCATTATGCAGCGCTTATCCGAACGGTTTCCACGACGTACTCCTCCCTGATGACCTTCGACGCCGTGGGCAATTTGCTGGGGCAACAGGCTTTCCTGGGCAGCTGCACCATGAGCCCGGTGGAGGACGAACTTTACCTGATACAACCGAACTGGGACACCACGTATCACATCCTGCGCCTGAACGACGCATTGGATACCCTTTGGGAAAAAACTGTAAAAACCGCGTCGGTGCTGGCCCAGCCCAACAACTCGATGCTGGACATGACGACCACTTCCGACGGTGGTTTTTGCCTGCAAAGCACCTTCGATTCGAGCCTCTTGTTTCCCAAAACCATTCGCCTGATCAAATTCGACGCCAGCGCCAATGTGCTCTGGGAGCGGAGTTTTGGCATGCCCAATGCCATCAACTACGGCCATATCCTGGAGGCGCCCAACGGCGATCTTATCATCGAAGGGGTCACCGGCAGTGTGGGCTCGAGAATTGTACGGGCCACTTCTACCGGCCAGCAAATCTGGTCGAAGCAGGTGCCGCATACGGTGAATGCCCTCTGCGTTATGACCGATGCCAGCGTGGCCTGCGTCGGGACCAAGGTTGTTCCCCTGCCCTACTGGACCCTCACCAAACTGAGTCCCGCCGGCGATATTTTATTTACCAAAAGCCTGTATCCATACAACTACGGCAGTTCCATCATCGGCGCCGGTATCGCCGCCACGCCGGAAGGCGGCCTGGTGACCACCGCGCAGGCGGGCACAAGTGCCGCCCTGGCCAAAACCGATGGCAACGGCAATTTGTACGAGGCCTTCATCCGGGGCCGTACTATTTACGACCGAAACCACGACTGCCTCGACAGCCCCCTGGACGCAGCCTTGCCCGGCTGGCTGGTGACAGCCACCCTCGACTCGCTCACCGAATCGGCGATCACCCAAGCAGATGGTTTTTATGAAATCAACCTGCCCGTGGGCGATTGTGTGGTAAAAATTCATCCGCCCGGCTCCATCTGGGAGCCCTGCGACAACGGAGAATACTTGCTGACAACTTCGGCCAACGATACCCTGCTGCAGGATTTTCTACTCCAGGATTCTGCCCTTTGCTCTTTGCTGGAAGTGTCGCTGGGCACGCCCGCCCTGCGGCCCTGCCGGATCTCCACGTATGCCGTCCATTGGGTCAACAAGGGCACGCAACCGGCCGTCGGCGCCAGTGTAGCCGTGATCCTCCCGCCGGCATTGCACTTTGAGGTAGCCAGCATTCCGGTGGCTGCACAAAACGGAGACACCTTGTGGTTCGACCTGGGGGATATCAACTACTCGCAAGCCGGGCAGTTCAGCGTTTCGGTGCAGGTCGATTGTGATGGGGCACTCGTCGGTCAGACCCTCTGCGTCAAGGCGCATATTTTCCCGGACACCCTGTGTGTGCGGCCGCCCAACTGGTCGGGCGCCCTCGTGGTAGCAGATGTGCGCTGCATTGGCGACACCCTGGTAGAGTTTTCACTCAAAAACATTGGCGACGCGCCCACACAAACGCTCGATTATATCATCACCGAAGACCACGTGGTGCTGCTCAACGGCAACTATGACCTGACCCCTGGCGAGAGCATGACTGTACCGCGCTCCGCCAACGGCTCCACGCAGCGCATCGAGGCCGAGCAGGAGCCCGGCTATCCTTTTCCGTCCATGCCAACGGCAGCGGTGGAAGGTTGCGGCGGCTTGAACGCTACGGGGCAGATCAACCGCTATGCGCTGGGCGATGCGGCGCCGTTTATCGATATCGACTGCATGGAAGTGACATCCAGCCTTGACCCGAACGACAAACAGGGGTTCCCGACCGGCTACTCCGACGAGCATTTGATCGAGCCGGAGACCGAACTGAGCTACCTGCTTCGGTTTCAAAATACCGGCACCGACACCGCCTTCTACGTGGAGGTGCGCGACACGTTGTCGGACTGGTTTGACCCGGCCACCCTGCGCATCGGCGCCGCTTCGCACGATTTTACCTGGAGCCTGCGCCAGGGGAACGCCTTGTCGTTTCGCTTCGACAACATCCTGCTGCCCGACAGCAACGTGAACGAAGCGGCTTCGCACGGGTTTATCCAGTTTCGGGTGCAACCCAAAAAAGACGCGCCGCTGGGCACCCTGCTGGAAAACAGCGCTTCGATCTATTTCGACTTCAACGCGCCCGTGCGCACCAATACCACCTTCCACCGCCTGGGGCACGATTTTTATGTACTGACGTTTGTCAGCAGCCCCGATATGCCGGAATGGCCCGTGCAGGTTGTGCCCAATCCGTTCCGCGACCAAACCCGCATTCTGCTGCCGCCCGACGCCGGAGGCGACTACCAATTCCGGCTGTACAGCGCCGAGGGCCGGCTGCTGCAAACGACGGCATTTTCCGGAAACGAACTGCCCTTTTCGGCGACTGGACTTACCCAGGGGTACTATTGGTTTGATATTTTGAATACCTCGGCACAGGTGGTTGCCCGGGGAAAACTGCTGCGGCAGTAGTTGTTTATCCATGAAATTTCGCGACATGAAAAAGATACTTTACCTGATCTGTATCGCCACCCTCGGCCTTCCTTTTTCAGGCCAAGCACAGGGATTCAAGCGTTTGTACAAAGCAGGACTTCCATCTGCCCAAAACATCGAAGCCACCCTGGCTACGCCCGACGGCGGCTACCTGCTTTTTGTGAGTGCCAGTTCGGACAAAAACTTCCTGTATCTGGTAAAAACGGACCCGCAGGGCGATACCCTGTGGATCCGAAAGCATACCAAGGCCCTCCCCACCACGTTGTTTTCCAGCAAACTGGCCTTGTTGCCCAACGGCAACTATGCGCTGACCCTTACCCCTTCAAAATACACCACCGAACCTACCCGCCTGATGCTGTTTAACCCGGCTGGCAGGCTGCTGAAGCAACGCGATTTTTTGGGCAACAGCAGCAGCTGCACCATTGACGAAGGTTTTTTCGTGGCCGAGTGGTTGAAATCCACCAACATGCACACGGTGCACCGCCTGGACGGCGAATTAAATACGCTCTGGCAAAATTCTTTTGCCATTGGCGCAACCGGAAACAAACACCTGCTCGACATGGTGGCGACCCACGATGGCGGCGCCTGCCTGTACACGACCATCGATTCCACAACCAGCAGCCAACGCCCGCAATTGATCAAGGTAAGTGCAATGGGAGCGCCTGAATGGCAGCGCATGTACTACGAAGTCTCGAACATCAACAATGGCAATCTGCTGCTGGCCCCTAACGGTGATTTTATCCTGAATAACCGGCGCCAGTCGCAGTACTACTCCCTGGTCACCCGGACCGACAACAAGGGCAACTTGATCTGGCTGCGCCAATTGGATTTTATATTCCCGTTTATGTGCCTGATGCCCTCCGGCAACATCGCCCTTTGCGGATATTCGTTGACCGGTTTAAAATGGCTGTTGTATAAAATGAACAGCGACGGCGACCCGCTCGACCTCAAAGTGCTCAGTTATAACCAATATCCGGGCCGCGGGAATTGCATCATCAACACGCCCGATGGCGGCTTGCTGATGAGTGGCCTGATCTACGGCAACCTGACGTCATTGGCGCTGATCAAAACCGACGCCGAAGGCAACGCGTTCCCGCATTTTTTCAAAGGAAAAATACAGTATGACCTCGACCACAGCTGCACGAGCAGCCCGACCGACAAAGCGCTGGCCGGCTGGTTGGTGACGGCTACTGCTGCCGATGGCAGCGGCGCAGCCGGTCGCACGGCAGCCGATGGCAGCTACGAATTGAACCTGCCGGCAGGCGCCTACACCTTGCAGGCGCAGCTGCCCGGCGACCTGTGGCAAACTTGCGACGACAATACCCTCGAGCACACGTTTAGCGGCAGTGCTGACACCCTGACCCAGGATTTCCGGGTACAGGACGCGCAGGCCTGCCCCTTGCTCGAGGTGTCGGTGGCCACCGGCGCCCTGCGGCCCTGCCGCGACACCCGGTACGTGGTTTCCTGGTGCAACCAGGGCACGACCAAGGCCATAGATGCCCGCCTGGCCGTGTTGCTGCCGCCGGGGCTCGATTTTATTTCGGCCACGCGCAGTGCGGAAATAAGCGGCGATACCCTCTGGTTTCGATTGGGTGATGTGGACTATTTGAGCTGCGGCGAACTGCGGATCGAAGCCTACGTGAATTGCGCTGTCGTACAAACCGGCCAAACCCTGTGCACCAAGGCCTTTATTTTTCCGGACACCCTGTGCCGGCAGTACGAAAACTGGTCGGGCGCCCGCGTGGTAGCCGACGCCCGTTGTGTGGGCGATAGCCTGGTGGAATTCAGCCTGAGCAACCGGGGCAGTGCCCCGACCACGCCGCTGAGTTACGTCATCACGGAAAATTACCTGGCCGGGCCGGGCAGTACGTTCGAACTTGGCCCGGGAGAGTCCCTGCTCGTCCAGCGACCGGCCAACGGCTCCACCCAGCGCATAGAAGCCCGGCAGGAACCCGGCTACCCCTACCCTTCCTTGCCTTCTGCGGCCATCGAAGGTTGTGGTGGCTGGAACAGTATGGGCCTGATCAACCAATTTCCCCAGGACGATGCCGGGCCATTTGTGGATATCGATTGCCGGGAGGTGACCAGCAGCCTCGACCCCAACGACAAGCAGGGTTTCCCCGGCGGCTACAGCACCGACCACTGGATAGAACCGGAAACTGAACTGACGTACCTGATCCGTTTTCAAAACACCGGTACCGATACGGCATTTTACGTGGAAGTGCGCGACACCTTGTCGGCCTGGCTCGACCCCGCCACCTTGCGCATAGGCGCCGCTTCGCATCCGTTTAGTTGGAAAATGTACGGAGAAAACGTGCTGTCGTTTCGCTTTGCGGATATCCTCCTGCCCGATAGCAGCACCAACGAGCCGGGTTCGCAGGGGTTTGTCCAGTTTCGGGTGCGGGCCAAAGCGGATGCGCCGCTGGGCCTGCGCATTGAAAATTCGGCCTCGATTTATTTTGATTTCAATGCCCCGGTGGTCACCAACACGACGCATCACCGGCTGGGCCGCGATTTTTACATCGTCACGATGGTCGATGCTCCCGGAGTGCCGGATTTGCCGGTGCGGGTGCAGCCCAACCCGTTCCGGGAGCAGGCCCGATTTCTGTTGCCGGCGGATGCCGCCGGCGACTACCAGTTCCGGCTCTACGACGCCGGCGGCCGGCTGCTGCAAGCGGCGGATTTTTCCGGAACGGAGTACGAACTCCCGGCGGCGGGCCTGCGGCAGGGGTACTATTGGTTTGAATTGTTAGATGCCGGCCAGAAGGCCGTCGCACGGGGAAAAATAGTCCGGCAATAGCGGCGGTTTATAAAAAAACACAAATCAGAAACCGGGCCGGCTGAAACGGCCCATCTTTACCGTCAGAATCATGATAACCCAAACCTTATCTATGGCACGTTTGCTTTTTTGCGTTTTGGCTTGCGCCGGTTTTCTGATTTGCCCTGGTACGCTCTCCGCCCAATGGGAGGAAATACCCAGCTATGAATGGCGCGAGGCGCTGCAACTGGATAGTTTCCAAAACCGGGTTTTCCTGCTGGAAGACCGCGGCATCCTGTACCGCTCCGACAACCACGGCCTGCGCTGGAAAGCCCTGCAGCCCGGCGGTTCGACGACCGATGCCGTGGAGGCATTTGCCGGCACAGGCGATGTGTTCCTGGTCTATTGCGCGTCGGGGAATATCTGGCGCAGTGAGGACCTGGGCGACAGCTGGAGCCTGCTGATCAAGACAACGCCTCCTTTGTTGAATAATACGAGCAGCCTGGTGACGGCAGGCGGCCGGTTTTTTCTGTCCAATTCCTCAGCAGCCTACGAATTGGACCCCGTATCGGGACAAAAGAGCCTGATACTCAGTATTCCCAGTGCGAATATTCAACTGACTGTCGAAGGCACTGATATTTGGGCGATCGGTTTTCCAGGAGCGCCGCGCAGGTCGGCCGATCTGGGGCAAACCTGGAACAGCTATTCCTATTTACAGCCGATCGATTTGGCTTTTCAAGGAGATACCGTGTGGGTGCTTCAATACGTCAACAATGCCCACCGGATTGTTTATTTTTTAAAAAGTGATCCAGCACAACAACTCAACGAAATTCCTTTGCCCACCGATGCTGTGTCGGATGGCTGGAACAAGCTGTCTGTTGCGGGCGGCCAATTGTATTACAGTTACCTGAGTAAGACCTCAGTGTACGCCCCCCTCAGCCAAAGCTGGCAGAATACGATACCCTACTGGAAAAACGAGCGGGTGGGCAAGATTTGGTCGGACGGGAGTTTTGTGTTTGCGTTGACCACAGAGGGCCCCCTACGGCAAGATCCGGTCACCGGTAGCTGGGACCTCTGCAATACGGGCATGCTCCATCTGCCCATCGATCCTCCTCAGTTTAAGAGCACGGGCCCCTACCTGTTCATGGACGACGACTGGGACCTGGGCGGGAAAGGAGGCTTGTTGCGGCCCGGCCCTTCACCGGTTTGGCTGACGCCGCACCGTTTTTTCGCCGCCAGTATCGGACAAACGGATAGTGGCTACTACGCCTGGGACGACTCTTCCCGCTTTTGGCGCGCTGATGCGAATCTCCGTGAATGGACACTCGTGGGTAAGGGGCCCGCTGATTGGCCTAAACTGTATTACAATTTTTATTACGGACGTGTATTCGGCAAAGGCGACACATTATACACCCCGACCAATACCAATTACCGGCTTCTGCGCAGTGTGGATGGCGGTGTGAATTGGGAGCTTGCCTATGCCGGTATCCCCAATGAAAGTGGCTGGGAGGAGATCCTGTTTACCCGAGGCAACGAGGCTATGTTCATCGATGAATACAAGATATTTAATTACCTCAACACGAAATATCAGCAAGGGCTCTGGAGCAAGCGGGGTACGCTAAGCGGCTACGGCCGCGGACTTGATGTATTGAACAATACGTTGTACGCCTCCACACCATCCAAATCGATCAGTATTTCCGGCGATCAAGGCTATACCTGGAGTGTCTGGCCCTTGGTGGATAAGGCAGGCTTCAACCTTTCGTATGCCGACATGGAGGTTTGCGAAGCCGGTGTATTTGTGATCTGTTCCACTACGGCCCCACCCGGGCAAGTGTATCCCGGACTGTTTTATGCGCCGGAGGCCGGCGACACCTTCGTGCGCATCTCCTTTCCTCCATTTGATACGCTACCGTTGCATGCCGAAACCAACAAACTGACCAGTATCAAATACGTGGATGGTTATCTGTACATCGGCATGTCCAAAGGCCAGATCTATCGCCAGGCCTTTGGCCCCCAACAGGTGTATGCCTACAGCGGCGACATCTGGCTGGATGAAAACGACAATGGCTTGCGGGAGCCCGATGAAAAACCCTTGCCCAACATAGTAGTGCGGCGCGGCAAATTTCATTTCGGCGTCAGCAACGCGCAGGGGCGTTACACGATCCTTGACGACCTCGACCCCGACACCATCCGTGTAGCGGCGCCCTGGAAAAACTGGAAAATCACACCGCGCATCTATCCCCTCACGACGCCGGCTGATAGTTTCGACTTTGCCTACCGGACGCCGAACTACCGGGATTTCTCTATCGAACAAACCCTGTTCCCGGTGTTGAAACCGGGAAAACCTTCGTTTGTGCAATTGCACTGGGACAACAAGAGCAAACCCAACGACGCCACCATCCGCTGGGCGCCCCCGCTCGACCATGTGTCCATCATCGAATACCAAACCCCGCCGGATGCTTTTTTGGGAGACACGGCCATTTGGCACCTGCCCACACAGCCGGTTTATGGCCAGGGCGATATTTACATTGCCATCGAAACGCATACCGACGAGCCGGCGGGCGCACCGGTGTTTTTCTGGGCTGAAATATCGCCGATCACACCCGACGATGCGCCGGAGGACAACGTCGACACCGCCACGACGGTGGTGTATGCCTCCTTCGACCCCAACGACAAAGCCGTGGAACCAGCCGTGTACACCACCGAGGATTTGGCCCGGGGCCGTCCGCTGCACTACACCGTGCGGTTCCAGAACACCGGCAACTACCCGGCCGCACTGGTCTATATCCGCGATACCATCGACCCGGGCCTGGACCTGAACACGATGCAGGTGCTGAGCGCCAGCCACCCGTACACGTGGCGTTTTATCGGCGACCGGGTGGTGGAGTTTTTGTTTGATCCCATCGAATTGCCCGATTCGGTCAGCAACGAGCCGGCCAGCCACGGGTTTATCAAATACGCGCTGCGTCCCGACAGCCTGCTGGAACAGGGCGACCGGCTGCGAAACACAGCCTATATTTATTTCGATTTCAACGCGCCGGTGCAGACCAACACGGTGGAAACGGTGATTGCCCCGCCGCCGCCAGTGTCCACGCACAGCGCCCCAATGGCCACCCTGCGCCTGAGTCCCAACCCCAGCAGCGGCAGGCTTTGGGTGAGTGCGCCGGCGCCGGTGCGCGAATTCCGGGTCTATTCGGTGTTGGGCGAATTGGTGCAGTGCATTGAGCTGCCGGCCGGTACGGATACCCGCTGGCGGCTCGACCTGAGTGCCTTGCCAGCCGGTGTGTATGTGCTGCAGGCAGCGTTGCCGGAGGGCGGTATGGCGGTGGGGAAAGTGGTGAAGGAGTAGAGAAAGGGGGGCTATTCGGGCGGGTGCTTACCCGCTTTTCTGAGTACCATTCTCAAGTTTACCAGCCCTTGGCGGTTTAATTGCAAACGCAACACTGTGGCACGGCCACTTGGGGTTAGTCCAATTATTGTGCTGAAATCAACACTCCATCGAAAATGGTCCGCCCAATGATCCATTCGAGGGTTGAACAAAGGGACTATTTGGCCGGTCAACAGATCATATCCAGTTGTGGCTGTGAATTTAAAGTTATTACACCCCAAGCAGGACCAGGCAAGGTTTTCGGCTTCATTCGTTCCGCCTTTAGCCAGCGGCGTGATGTGCTCAACAGAAAATGGGTCATGCGAAAAAACGGCTTGGGCGCAGCAATATTCACAACAATCCCGGGCACGGTCCCGCACCAAGGCCCGAAGTTCCACCTTCATCTCGTTTGTGATTGAAGACCCAAATCCAGTATAATTTGTTCGAGCGACACGCCGCGCCACTTGGCCAGGGCGGCCACATATTTCATCCGCTCGGCATGCGCCAGTTCGATGCGATTGGTCAGGGCGAGTAAAGTTTCATATTCCTCAGGGCGCAATTGGTCGGCTTTCCGGCGGGCAACCAGTTCGTAATAAGCATCCAAGTCCCGGGCTTGGATGTTTAATTGAATGCGTTGAAGCAAATCATCTTCTGACAATGCTTCCGCATCTGGCTGATTGGAGCCGGAAATACCGGAAAGCACCACCTGGGTGATATATTGTTCAATGCTAAGCCCTTGTTGAGCAGCAGTATCCCGCAGTTGTTCTTCTACACCGGGCGGCAAGGCTATCGTGACGGACATTTTCAGTATTTTTCACAAAAATAAAGAAGATTTGAGTGGGATCAAATGGTGGAAGGCAGTATTCAGGGCGCTTAGCGGTAGGCTAACCCAGGCTCCCCTGCTCCTCGCAACAAAATCTTTTTCCCAATAATTTGCCGGGACGGCAAAAATGAATTTGGTTTGTAGGCAACTTGATCTTGCATGCCAACTCAAAGCCCCGATACGATGAACATACTCCCTGCTACCGACTGGAAAGGACCGGTAGCAGGGAGTATGTGTTTTACGGCCGAGTAGAAACCCGCAGTAGCCGATCTGAAAACGATTGAACCATGGAAAACAAAAAAAGCGATTTCCCTCAAAAATTCCCCATTGGTCCGGATGCCCTGAGCGAGGACAAATTGACCCGGATTCTGGAAGAAGAATTAACGGAGTGGAAGCCCGTCGGTTCGCCGTTGCCTGAAAATCCATTCATTTCCAGAATAGAGTTGTACCGGGAATACCGGTTCGAAGATTTTGACAAAGTGATTGCGTTCATGACGGAGGTGGCCGTGGCCTGCAACATCTTCCCACACCACCCCCGTTGGGAAAATACCTGGACGACCTTGCGGGTTTGGCTCACCACCTGGGACGTCAAGCACATCATCAGTTACAAGGATATCATGCTCGCCCGGCACATGGACCGGACCTACCAGAAGTATACCCTGGTGTCTGACAACCGGCATACTTCCTCCCGCAAGGAGAAAGAAAAGACAGCATTTTTAGACCGGATACAGCAACTTATTGCCAAAGACGAAATCGAACAAGCCTTTGAACGGCTGACCGAGTACACTGCCCTGAACCGGGAAAAGTCCTTTACCGAAGAACTGATTTTACTCACCAGTCGATTCAACAGCATTCAAAAAGAAAAACGCCAGGGCCGAATGAGCTGGGAACACACAGAATTAGAGACCAACAAGATTCGATTTTCCTTGCTGGATCTACTTAAAAAACTTTAAAACCTCCCTGCCCCCAAAATTTCCCGCCCCCTCTCCTGTGATTTTTTGGCCCCCGCTGCGAATAATTGGGAAAACAAGTTTTTACCCTACCGTACTTCGCAGCATGAACCACGCACCCACATCGCCCCGGCGGATACACCCGCCACAACGCTGGACCAAGCGCTAAACCTATGCCCAGCGCCGCACAACACCAGCGTTTCCAGGAACTGATGGAGCAACACCAAGGCCTGCTCTTCAAGGTAGCCCACACGTATTGCCCCAACGAGAGCGATCGGCAGGACCTGCTCCAGGAAATCCGGATTCAGGTCTGGCAGTCGCTGCCCCGGTACCGCGAGCAGTACAGCCTGTCGACCTGGCTATACCGGATTTCACTCAACGTCGCCATTTCTTTTTACCGGAAAAATACCGCCCGCCAGGGCCAGCACCTCGACCTGAACGAACAACTCGTTCAGGTGCCCGCTCCTGAAAAATCGGAACGCGAGCAGCAACTCCAACTGCTGGAACGGTTTATCGCCGAACTCCGCGAACTCGACAAAGCCCTCATGCTCCTGTACCTCGAAGACCGCAGCCACGCCGATATCGCCGACATACTCGGCATGTCTGCCAGCAACGTCGGTACCCGGATCGGGCGCATCAAGGAAAAACTCAAACAACGTTTCACCCAACAACAACACAGCTGAACATGCAAGACGATAGCATAAAACAACTCTGGGACTCGTACCACGCCAAACTGGACGAAAACCTCCGCCTGACCCACCAGAATACCACAGACCTTGCCCAAATGAAGGTCCGGACTTTTCTGAACAGCATGCAACCGCTCAAGATATTCACCCTGCTGGTGGGTATTCTGTGGGTCGTCTTCGTGGATGTACTGCTGTTCGCCCTGTACCCCGTGGCCAGCCCGTATTTCCTGGTGTCGGCCGCCATCCAGGTGCTGCTGACCAAGTTGGCCATCGGCATTTACCTCTACCAACTCATCCTGATCTGGCAGGTCGACATCAGCGAACCCATCCTGGCCACCCAGGAGCGCATCGCCCGCCTGCTCTCGTCCACGATGTGGATCGCCCGGCTGCTGTTCCTGCAACTACCGGTCTGGACCACCTTTTACTGGACAGAAGGCCTGGTGAACAGCGGCAGCCTGGCGTTTTACCGGATACAAATCCCCGTCACCCTCGCATTTGCAGGACTGGCCGTTTGGCTGTTTGTCCACATCAAATACGAGAACCGCCATCAGAAATGGTTTCGCCTGCTTTTCGAAGGCAAGGAATGGAGCCCTGTCATCAAATCGATGGAATTGTTGGAGCAGATTGAGGAATACAAAATGGAGCGAGGGTTCTAAATAGACGTTAGCCCTTTGTTTCTTTTGCACCACTAAGGACACTTAGAGCACTTAGATTTAGTGCGCCTGTTTCAACATTTCCACCTCTACCGATTGCAAGCGCTGGATGATCAACTGAATCAGGCGCCGGAGGCATTCGGCCTCGTGGGCTTCAAAACTGTGCAGTTCTTCGAGGGTAAAATGCCCGAGCACGGTGCCGACGAGCAGGTTGCGAAAGCGCAGGTCGGCGCGTACGACGTTGCTGATCCAGTCCAGGCGGGCCGTTTCCGGCAACTGGAAAAAAGCGCTTTTGTGTTTCCGGATATGGCTTGCCAGCAACTGCACGAGAAGGGCATGCTGCATCTTCAGGATGGGGCGCAGGGTTTGGTTTTGAAAGATTTCTTCCGGCCCTGATGTATTCGTGGGCAGGTTCAGGTCGGGGCGGAGTTGGAGCAGTGCTTGTTCGTTGCGCATAGGGGTACCGGGTTGAAGTAGCCTAACAACAGTCCTGCGCAGCAATGGTTTCATTGCCCGACTAATCTAGGCCTGTTTTTCGCCGCGCCGGGCCTCCAAAAAGCCGCGCACTGCGCTAAAACTCACCGTTTCGCGACAGAAATGCGCCTGCGCGGCTTCGGCCTCGGCTTCGTTGGCGCCCAGGTGGTTGAGGATATTGGTGAGGTGCATTTTCATGTGCCCCTGTTGAATACCCGTTGTGACCAGCGAGCGCACGGCTGCAAAATTTTGGGCCAGCCCTACTGCTGCCACGATCATCATCAGTTCGGGCGCTGAGGGGTTGCCCAGCATGGCCAGGGCTTGTTTGGCCAATGGGTGCAGGGCCGTGAGGCCGCCCACCGTACCAATGGGCAGGGGCAGTTCCAGTTCGAAGCGAAACACGCCGTTTTCGACCCAGGCGCGACTGAGGCTGCGGTACTGTCCGTCGCGGCAGGCGTAGGTATGGCCGCAGGCTTCCACGGCCCGGAAGTCGTTGCCGGTGGCCAGGATCACCGAGTCGATGCCATTGAAAATGCCTTTGTTGTGGGTGGTCGCGCGGTAGGGATCGATGGTGGCGATGCGCACGGCCGTGCAAATACGGTCAACGGCGGCTTGGCCGGGCAGGCCGGCGTCGCGGGCCAGGTCTTCGAGTTCGGCTTCGGAGCATTCCACCCAGGCGCGCACCAGGCAATTGGGCGTGTAGTTGGAAAGGATGCACATCACCACTTCCACGTCGCGTTCGTGCAGGTCGAGGGCGGGGTTGGTTTCGATAAAAAGTTCGAGTTGGGCGCCGAAGCGCTCCAGCACGGAGTTAATAAAATTGGCGCCCATGCTGTCGCAGGTCTCAAACGAGGCGCGCAGTTGGTAGTAGGCCGGCTCCAGGTGGGTAAAGTCGAGGAGTTCGATGTCGCGGATGCCGCCGCCGCGCTGGCGCATGTTGGCGGTGAGGTCCTCGGAAGTGGCCAGCAGGTGGGTTTTTATTTCAGGAAACAGGGCGCGCAGGCGTTCGGGCTGGCCATTCCAGCGGAAATGTACCTGCCCGAGTTTGACGGTGCCCAGCACTTCGGCGTGAAAGCCGCCGCGGTCCATCCAGAATTTGGCGGCGCTGGATGCGGCTGCCACCACGCTGCTTTCTTCGATCACCATGGGCACGGCATATACCCGCCCATTGATCATAAAATTGGGCGCCACGCTAAACGGCAGGGTGTAGTTGCTCAGGGCATTTTCCGTAAAACCGTCGATGATTTTTTGCTGCTGCTCGTCGGGGCGGTGCCAGGCCAGCAGGGCTTGCTCGGCGGCGTTGGCATCTTCAAAAAAATTGGCGGCGAGCCACTCGATCTTCTGCTGCTTGTTCAGTTTGGAAAAGCCTGAAATTGTTTTTGCCATGGAACGGAGGTCTGCGTTGGTTTATCGTTTTTCGTTGATGTGAAGAAAGGCGTAGGCCAGTTCGAGCCCGCGCACTTGAGCGGCCACATAGGCGCGCAGGGTTTCGTAGTCGCCGCGGGCGTATTTCAAAAATCCGGAGGCCTGGCCGTACACCGCCGGTAATTCGGATTTGCGGATCAGGTAATACCCGTCGAGGAAATCGGCGACGCCGCCCGACAGGATAAATTGTTTGACTTTGAGGCGTTTGCCCAGCGTGATGCTGAAATGATTGCCGCGCTCGAGCATTTCGGCGGCGGTGTGGCCAACGGTGGCCATTTTGGCAAAAATGCGTTGCGTTTCCGGGTCGCTGCGCAGGAGTTCGAGTTTGGCAAAATTAGTGCCGCCGGCGGCGGCAAATTCGATGGCAGCCAGCGGTAGTTGCATGAGTTCGTGCAGGCTGGCGGGTCCGAAGCCCTGGCCCACCTCCTTGGCGATCACCGGAAACGTCGCTTTTTTCAACAGTGCTTTCAGCGTCTCGAGGGGCGGGCGTCGGAAGCGGTCGCCTTCGGGTTGCATGGCTTCCTGCAGGGGGTTGATGTGTACGATGAGGCCGTCGGCGCGGAGGCGTTCGAGCAGGTTGGGCAGGCACTCGTATTCGCCGTTGTCGAGCAGTTGCTCCACCTGTGCGACGCCGAGGTTGGCGTACAGGGGCAGCTCGGGGCCCAGTAGGTCGCGCACATCGAAGTCGGGCAAAAACTCGTCGCTGTACAACAATTGTCGGCAGGAGCCGAGGCCCATGCCCATCCCGAACTCGGCGCAGGCGCGGGCCAGGTTTTGGTTGATGGTGCGGGCCAGTTCGGTGCCGCCGGTCATCGACGAGACCCAAATGGGCGTGCGCAGGGTTTTGCCCAAAAACGGCAGGGGCGGGATACTGCCCGGCAAGGGATGGCCCGACAAGAGGGGCTCGTAGCAAAAGCGTTTGTCCAACTCCCGGGCAGTCACCTGGCTGTCGAAAGCCATTTCGATATGGTCTTTTTTGCGGGCGGAAGCCGTGGGGTCGAGGTCGGGAGTGGATTCAGGTTGCATAGGATACTTTTATACTTGGTACAACGGGCGAAGATACACCGTTTCAAACCGGCTATTCTCCTGTACTGTTTTCAAATCATAAAGGCCTTGTGACTACTGCATTTTTAGCCGCAGTATGTAATCGCATGGGATTAATTTGGAATTCCCTGATCTGGTCATTAGATTTGTAAACATATTTTTTCTGCTGGAAGCTGCTAAATACGTTTCCCGAATTTCCTGACCAAAGAGACTACCAAGCCAAAAGAAACCATGAAATCGCTTCAACCAAACAATAGGGAAAATGTTTCCAAAGCGGCTGCCAATCAATTGCCGGCGCCTCCACAAAGCGCTGGGATTGCACCTCCTCCTTTTTTGGTTACCGCCTCCCTCCAATTAAAAGAAGAAACTGCCGACGCACCCGAAGTCGAAACTGCCGGCCTGGCAGCAAAAATGGGTGCCGGTGAGTGGCCAGCCGGGCGGCCGAGCGACATAGTCATGGTAAATCCTGTAGCACTCCAGTCGACTTCTGGAATGATCCAGACCAGTTCTTTCCGTTTTGATCAGGAGCCGGTATTATTGCAGGTGGCAGCTGGAGCACGGAATTTATCCAGAGGCGACCGGGGATTGCCGGTAAGTATTGTACAGCAAGGCTTGAGCGACGCAGGGTTTCCGCTTCCGGCCTTTGGCGTCGACGCTATTTTTGAATCTGAAACGGAAACCGCGGTGAAAGGCTTTCAAACGGGGCATGGTTTACCCGACACTGGTGTCGTTGATGCTGCCACCCTGCACGAGCTGGATGTTGCCCACGATATCGACACAACACGCCCCGAGATCGGGATGGCCACAGCACATCAGGCATCCAACCCATTGGCAGGCACCCGGAGTATTAGTGCGGCAGAACGGCGGGCTTTTCAACAAGCCATCGTTACTGAGCCGAGAACCAGCACCGGGGCCTCGCCAACATTTCAGCCCAATATTCCGGCCGGAAATTATCAGGACCGGATTTTGGCCGCCTTGACCAATTTTATTGATAGAGACCATGCCAGGTTTGTTTCTGCACAAGCCCGACGCACGCAGCCGGGCGGCCTGGAAGCCTGGGCCCAAATCGAAGCGGTTGCCCAGGCGGGCAAACGCGTGACGGATCAGGTATTTGGCTCGTATCGCTCCGGTCCGGCATTCCGACAGGGCACAAATCTCTCGGACGCCTGGGAACAGGAAAGTCAGCATATCGCAGCGGACCCTTCCTATGCCTCATTCATTGCCGAAGACGTGCTGGATGCATACTTGGGGTACTCGCCCATTGCATCAGAGCCAGGGTCGCCAGGCATCAACGAGCAACACGGCGCCGTCCCGTCTCGTAGCCGGGAAAGGGGCATTATCAATACCGTTAAGCAACAGTTGCTCCGAACACGGAGACAAGACCTGTTGGATATCCAGATTAATTGGCCCGGCTTGGCCGATGCTGGCGTCATCGCTGTTCAGCGCACCACCTCTAGCGATGCCGCCGTAAACAGAGACCGGATGTGGGATCTTTTTTCCACCTGCATTCACGAGTACATTCATACCCTGGAACACCGAAGACATATTGCCCGTCGGAGTCGTTTTAGCGAACACCGGGGCAACCGGGCGCTTCGGGAGGGCAGCACTGACTATTTTACTGCCATCGTCTGGAATTCGCTGAACTTTACACCCGCGCTTCGGCAGGAAGTAGAAGGTCCTTACCACGACCCCGCCATCCAGCATCCCATACACCCACATGGCAGGTATGGTGAAACGGCCAATGCAGCCCGCGCGGCTGGCATTGTTGGTTTTCACAACATGGCTGCCGCCTTCTTCCTCGGCGAAGTAAACCTGATCGGTTGATTCAACGCGCAGCCGGCACAAGACTTACACCATGCTTCCGTACTATATTTTGTTCAAAATTGTCGCTATGCAACATCCTTGCTCCGCATTTTTCTTTTCCGCCATACACCGCGAAGGCCCTTGGCAACCTATGCCTAAATCATTGAATCTATCCTGCTGGAAAGAAATCTTTGCTCCCGCTGGAGAAGGCTTTGGCTCCGCATTGCTGGGAGAAAAACTTGAAGAGGCAAGCTTTGAACAGTATAAAATTGATGGTATAGAACAGCCGGTGAAGGTTTGGTTTAGGGACCAGGATATTCTGAAGATCGACATTTTTTACCCAACGGAATGGCAACTTAGCCCTTCAGCCCTACAATCTGTGTACGGCAAAGCGCCGGCAGTTGCGGATTACTATCAGTTTACCAGTTTGTTAAAAGACAAAGTTTGGGTCTATCCCTCCAAAGGCTTAGCCATTTTTTTTAACGCAGATGATTCTCGCGTCACCCAGGTTTCTTTGTTTAAGCCCAATTCACGAAAGGAGTACCTGCAAACCCTGCACCCGGTCCTGGAAGGCCGGCGATTTCGGAAACCGTAAGAGCGGGCTAGTGTAACCGACGCACAAAGCCCCCCCTCTTGCTCCCCAGCAGCCTATCTTCGGATGCCATGCCACTTGAAGATATATTGGTCTGCCATGTATGCATTTTTCCCACCAAACAAAATTTCACTACTTTTGCCGCTCTTTTAGCCGAAGACGGCTGTAAAAAACTGTTTCACACACATCAAAGCAAAATGAGTTCTTTAGTTTACTTACTTCCGTTGTTCGGTGTTATCGGGTTGCTGTACATGGCAGTCCTGCAAAGTTGGGTCACCAAACAAGACGCCGGTGATGAGAAAATGCGCGTGATCGCCGCTCACATCGCCGATGGCGCCATGGCTTTTTTGAAAGCCGAATACCGCGTATTGTCCATTTTTGTAGTCATTGCCGGCGCCTTGTTGGGCTGGTTGGGCACCCAGGTGGCTACCAGCCACCCGCTCATTGTGGTCGCCTTCGTCATCGGGGCGGCGTTTTCCGTGTTGGCCGGCTTTTTCGGTATGCGCGTGGCCACCAAAGCCAACGTACGCACCACGCAAGCCGCCCGCACCAGCCTGGCCAAAGCCCTGAAGGTATCCTTCAACGGCGGCTCGGTCATGGGCCTCGGCGTAGCCGGCCTGGCAGTACTGGGCCTGAGCGCCTTGTTTGCCTTGTTTTTCAACTTTTTTATGGGCGGCGCTTATGGCGCTGACGGTCCGGCGGCCATGTCGCGGGTATTGGAAGTACTGGCGGGCTTCTCGCTCGGCGCCGAATCCATTGCCCTGTTTGCCCGTGTAGGCGGTGGTATTTACACCAAAGCCGCTGACGTAGGCGCCGACCTCGTGGGTAAAGTCGAAGCCGGCATTCCGGAAGACGATCCGCGCAACCCCGCTACCATCGCCGACAACGTAGGCGACAACGTGGGCGACGTGGCCGGCATGGGCGCCGACCTGTTCGGTTCCTATGTGGCGACCATGTTGGCTGCTATGGTGTTGGGCAACTCGGTCATCCGCGACTCGGGTGGCATCCAGGATGCCTTCGGCGGCATCGGCCCCATTCTCCTGCCCATCCTGATCGCCGGCCTCGGCATCATTTTTTCCATGATCGGCATGAACCTGGTGCGCGTCAGCGAAACCGCCGAAGCCACGGCCAGCACCGTACAAGGCGCCCTGAACCGCGGCAACTGGATCAGCATCATCCTCACGGGTATCGCTTGCTACCCCATCATTCAGTGGATGTTGCCGAGCGAAGTTTCCATGAACTTCTTTGGCCAGGGCATTAAAATCATCCCCAGCATCCACGTTTTCTACGCTGTGGTGGTGGGTTTGGCCGTTGGCGCCCTGATTTCTGCCATCACGGAATACTACACCGGCCTCGGTAAAAAACCGGTGATGGACATCGTTCGCCAATCGGGTACCGGCCACGCCACCAACGTGATCGCCGGCCTGGCTACCGGTATGATGTCGACCTGGATGCCGATCGTGCTGTTTGCTGCCGCTATCTGGAGCACCTATACCCTCGCCGGTTTCTACGGCGTGGCTATTGCCGCCTCGGCCATGATGGCCACCACGGCCATGCAATTGGCCATCGACGCCTTCGGCCCTATCGCCGACAACGCCGGCGGTATCGCCGAAATGAGCGAACTGCCGAAGGAAGTGCGCGAAAAAACAGACGTGCTCGACTCCGTGGGCAACACCACAGCCGCCATCGGCAAAGGCTTTGCCATTGCATCGGCAGCCCTCACTGCCCTGGGCCTGTTTGCCGCCTATGTGGATTTCACGGGCATCGAAGGCATCAATATTTTCAAAGCCGACGTATTGGCCGCCCTGTTCCTGGGTGGTATGATCCCGGTTGTCTTTTCGGCCTTTGCCATGCAGAGCGTGGGCCGTGCGGCAATGGACATGGTGAATGAAGTACGCCGCCAGTTCCGCGAAATTCCGGGCCTGCTCGAAGGCACCGGCAAAGCCGAATACGGCAAATGCGTGGAAATTTCGACCCGCGCCGCGCTGCGCGAGATGTTGCCTCCGGGCCTCATCACCATCATCACCCCGATCGTAGTGGGCTTCCTCATGGGCCCTGAGGCCTTGGGCGGCTACATGGCCGGTGTGACCGTGAGCGGCGTGTTGTGGGCTATTTTCCAATCGAATGCCGGCGGCGCCTGGGACAATGCCAAGAAATCGTTTGAAAAAGGCGTGGAAATCGACGGCAAAACCTACTACAAAGGTTCCGACCCGCACAAAGCGGCCGTTACCGGCGACACGGTAGGCGATCCGTTCAAAGATACCTCCGGTCCTTCGATGAACATCCTGATCAAACTGACCTGCCTGGTCGGCCTGGCCATCGCTCCCATTCTGGGCGGCCATATGGGCGACCATTCCGGCAGTGTACCGGCGCCGGAGCGCCAGGAAATCCGCACGGATGCCCCGGCTACTTCGCAAATCGTTCCGACAGACGCAGAACGCCGCTAAGGCATTTGCCTGAAAGATAAACGAAGAGCCCTGCCGGTGGACCACCGGCAGGGCTCTTCGTTTATTAAACAACCTGGAAACAGACCACACCTTTTCATTGGCGGCAAGGCGCTGTAGTGTTTCGGTGGTAGAACACGGACTCCACTACCGGGGCGCCGGCACGGGCGGCGGGCCATCCGGCAGCAGCGATTTGTAGACTGTCTTTCCTTTTTTTTGCAAAAATTCCGCCCGCATCGCCGTCCGGAGCGCTTCGTTTTCAAACAAATCCACCATCGTGAGGCCCAGGGCCTTGCTCGAATACAACATGCCCTTGTGCCCGATGGACATGCCGCCGCAAGCCACCACCGCCCAACTGTGCCAGGGGGCTTTGAGGGGCGCCG
>JADLDL010000385.1 GCA_020846655.1 Saprospiraceae bacterium
AACAAGGCAAAATGTAAAATGTAAAAGTCAAAATGTAAAAGGATGGAAACGGGCGGCGGCATGGATTGTGGCATTTGGCCACCAGGCTTGCGCGACCGAAAGTCACCTTTTTACATTTTGACTTTTACATTTTACATTTTGCCTTTCCTCGATCACACGCCGGGTTCCACAAACGGCACTTTTACTACAGTGGCCTCCAGTTTTTTGCTGCCCACTACGATCATAATTTTGGTGCCCGGTTCGGCAAATTTGGCTTTTACGTAGCCCATGCCGATGGGTTGGTCGAGCGTAGGCGAATGCGTGCCGGAAGTCACCTGGCCGATGCTGGCGCCGCGGCGGCTTTCGATGATGTAATCGTGGCGCGGCACCCGGCGGTCGCTGACCAGGAAGCCGACCAGTTTGCGTTTTACGCCATCGGCTTTTTGCTTCAGGAAGCGGTCTTTAGAGGGGAAATCGGCGGCTTTACCCAGTTTGGTGATCCAGCCGAGGCCGGCTTCGAGCGGGCTGCTTTTGTCGTTGATGTCGTTGCCATACAGGCAGTAGCCCATTTCGAGGCGGAGGGTATCGCGGGCGCCGAGGCCGGCCGGTTTGATGCCCAACTTGGCGCCGTTGGCAAATACTTTGTCCCAGATTTTGGCGATGTCGCGGTTGCGGGCATAAATTTCAAAGCCGCCCGAGCCGGTATAGCCCGTCGCCGAAACGATGACATTTTTGCAGCCGGCAAAACGCCCGCGCCGGAACGAGTAGTATTTCATGCTGCCCAGGTCGATGTCGGTCAGTTTTTTCAGAGCCTCCACGGCTTTGGGGCCTTGCACGGCGATCAGGCCGGTTTTGGCGGAGATGTTCTGCATTTTGACATCGAAGCCGCGCGACAGGCGCTTGAGCCAGCGCCAGTCTTTGGTTTCGTTGGAGGCGTTTACGACGAGCATGTAGGTTTGTACGCCGGCTTCCGTCATTTCGGGTTCATCGTCGAGCCGGTACACGAGTAGGTCATCCACGATACCGCCTTTTTTATTGGGCAGGCAGGAATACTGGATATCGCCGGGTTGAAGTTTGCTGACGTCGTTGGAGGTGGCGCTTTGCAAAAACAGCGTTGCCTCTTTGCCTTTTACGATAAACTCGCCCATGTGGCTCACATCGAAAACGCCGACAGCCGTGCGCACGGCCTGGTGCTCGTCGGTAATCGAGGTATACGAAATCGGCATGTTGTATCCGGCAAATTCGGCCATTTTGGCGCCCAGCGCCTGGTGTTTTTCAGTCAGCGGTGTTGACTTCATACGTACAAAAAGATGGATGGTGTATAGAAAGTAAATAGGTTAAGACGGTGGCAGTTTTATTCTTTGGACAAGTGACGCCCGCTGGGCGCCATTACTTTGGGCTTTGCCTTTTGTTTGTCCAGGTTGCTGGCGCCGGGTCGGATGTTGTTGGCGGGTGCGCCCTCCGGGGCGGTATCGCCGGGATTAGCGCCCTGTTCGGCGCCGACATTGGGCGATTTTTCCACTTCGGGGTGCAGTTTCCGGCCTGTGATGCCCATCCGTTGCCGGATATCAGCGGGCAACGCATTTTTATTGACGGTAAAGGAGATGGTATTGAGCCGCATGTAGGCTTCCGACACATGTACATATCCTTTGAGGTCGGAGATTTCGCCCCAGGAGTTTTTGACGATATAGTACACACCGGAGTGGGTTTCATTGAGCATGCCCACGATATGCATCAGGTGGTCGTCCTGGGTTTCGAGGCGGTCAAATTGTTTTTGGCGGTAGGGCTGGTCCACCAGTTTTTCCTGTTCCCAATATTTAAAAGTGGCCGCCATTTGGTCCTTTGTTTTGCCTGCCCAATCGGCCTCCGGCACCACAGCCAGTCCGGAGCGGGCCCCAAAACCGGGGTTGCTCACATCGGCATCCCATTCTACGGTGTAGCCTTGCTGGAGGGAATGGTTCAGGCTGCGCAGCAGGTCGCTGAGCGGCATGTTAAAAAACTGGCCGTTGGAGAAATTATCCGGCACTTCCAGGATAAAATTGCGCCAGAAGGGGTGGTGGCTGAAGGAGCTGATGTTCACATAGTCATCGGGGTTGAGGCCGAGGAAATCGCGCAGGGAAGTGGGTGTGAACACCGTATTGTTGTAGGTAAAATTGACGGGCACGGGGCCGAATTCTTCGTCGAGTGCCTTGTCGATAGCCTCCAGCCAATTGTCCTGCAAAGCGCCTTTGTTGGCCAGTGCGATGAATTCGTCGCACATTTGTTTGAGCCGTTTTGCCAGTGCGCTGTGGTTGTAGGGCAGGGCCGGGTCTTTCCGGCCGGGGTAGATGCTTTCGGGCATAACGCCGTATTGCCGCACAGCGTTCAGGTTGTCGTGTGCCAGCCCGCCTTCACTAAACTGGGCTTTGCCCAGGCGCCGCACATAGTTTTCACATTTTTGGCGGTAGGTGTTCCGGACGGTAAACATTTCGGACAGGTTGTGCTCGCCTTTTTCCAGCCGCAGCACTTCGCTTTCGAGGAAGGAGGTGGTGGAAAAACTCCAGCAGGTGCCGGTCTGGTCCTGACTTTTGACCGGAGTGGCCGGCAGGCGCTTGAATTCTTTAAATTCGTACGGTTCGCTATTTTGAGCAGAGAGGGCCAGGGAACAGCCGGCCAAAATCAAAAAAAGCAGTGTTTTTTTCATAGCATATTGGTGTTGAAGTGGACGGCGCTCCCGGATTGGGCTGGAGTAAAATTCGTTGTACAGGCTTGATTGTAAATACATTATACCCCGCTGCCCTTTTAATCCGGCGCCACCCGGCGTAAACGAAACCGGTTTGGAAAGGGGCCCAAAAATACGGTTTATTTTCAGGAAGGCGGCAACTGCACCGGTAGGCAAATGAACAAAAAAGCAGTCTCTTATTCTTTATATCGAACAACCGGATTTTTAATGGCGGGAACGGTTTGGAGATAAGTCCAGATGGCGTGTATTTCCGTATCGCTCAGGGTGGTGTACGGGATCATCGGGTAATGTAGCGAGCCGCCTTTGGGGTTTTTGCCAAATTTGACGGCTTCGGCGAACTGTTGTTCGGTCCAGTTGCCGATGCCGGTTTCTTTGTCGGGGGTGATATTGGCCGACGGCACGGTATGGCCTTCCAGATCGAGCATGGGGTTTCCGCCGCCATAGAAGCCCACGCTTTTTTCCGGTACGAGCTCATTCATCGTTTTGAAATCGGCGGAATGGCAGGCAAAACAGCCACAAAGAGCGTTGGCTATGTATCGGCCCAGGGCCAGTGTTTGGGTGGTGTCCGGAATCCGGATACTGGCCGCAGGCATCGGCGGAGGGGAAAAAGCCACATTGGATAACAACTTGATCAAAAAATTGTACTCGTTCGGCGGGTATTCGCGGGCCGAAGGCGACAGGCCGGGGGCATCGGAGCGCAGCCAGGCAATGATCGAGAACAGGTCTTCGTCGGCCGTCAGCGGGAATTTGGGCATAAAAGGCGGCGCCCAGGAGCCGTCTTTCCGGATGCCAGTGCGCAGGAAATAGTACAACTCACCGTCGGTCCAGTTGCCGATACCGTGTACCGGATCGCGGGTAATGTTGTAGGACGCCACCTTGCCGAATTCTTTTGGGAGGTCCGGTAAAATATGACCGGTGAGCTGTCCGTCTTCCGCTTTATGACATTCGTTGCAAAGCAGGCTGGCAATTTTTGCCCCACGGGCTACGTGGGCGCTGTCGCGCGGCACCTGAAGTGTGACGAGGGCAGCGGGGATTTTGCCGTCGTATTGTGGGACGCCTTTGATCGCAATGTAGGCGGTAAAGCAAGCCACCATCAACACGATGAGGCCAAGCAGGTAAAGAGCAATTTTGAATACACGTCGCATATGGTTAAACATTTGGTAAATGAAATTAGACGCTAATGTCTTTGGAGAAGCTGCTCACAGGATGGCTCAAGGCTTGTTCTTTTTTGGCTCAAATCGCAAAAACGGCCATCAAACGGGCTATTTTGAGAGACGAACGGGAGGATTTTACAGACCAGCGGTTTTTAATATTTTCAATTTATTTTGAAAATTAAAAAAAAACTAGATCACATCTAAATAGCATAAACAACTGTTTTTCAATTTATTAAACCACAAGTAGATGTCAAAACACTAAAGTTTGCTAAAATTTTACACATAAATGTTTAATCAAGGTTTGGTTTGCGTTAAACAAAGACTTACCTTTGAAACATCAAAAAAACAAAAAAAAGGAGCACACCATGACCAGCATGGAATTCAATAGCAAACTCAATGGATTGGCGATATTGTTGCACTCCTTCGCCTATAACCTGACCAAGAATTCGGAGGACGCCAAAGACTTGTACCAGGAAACGGCCTTCCGGGCCCTTTCTAATCGTGAAAAATTCCAACCGGGTACCAATTTTAAGGCCTGGATGTTCACGATCATGAAAAACATCTTCATCAACAACTACCGGAAGAAAGTAAAGGCCAACACCATCCTCGATACCACCGACAACCAGTATTACCTCAATTCTGGCAGCCACGCAACCGGAAATGCAGCAGAAGGGACCATCATGTTGAAAGAACTGAACGCCATGGTTTCGGCCCTGGACGACAGTATTCGCATCCCCTTCCTCATGCATTTCGAGGGCTACAAATACCAGGAAATCGCCGATGAACTGGCCTTGCCCCTGGGCACCGTGAAAAGCCGGATTTTCTTTGCCCGCAAAGAGTTGAAAGATAAAATTTTGTCCAATTACGGGTTCCATCCAAACTAATTCCCGTCATCATCGCGCTTGAAGGGCCATTCCGACCGGAGTGGCCCTTTTTTTATGCTACAGACTTTTGGTCCGCCCGCCGTCTACCGGCAGGTTCACACCGTTGATATAGGCCGCCGCCGGGCTGGCCAGAAACGCTACCGCAGCCGCCACTTCGGCCGGCTCGGCAAAGCGGCGCAGCGGCACCTGATTCCGAAATTGTTGTTCAATCTCTTCCCGGCTGGTTTGCTGGGCAGCCTGCCGCTTGCTGATGATTTCTTCCAGGCGGGAGGTGTTGGTAAATCCGGGCAGCACATTGTTAACCGTAATGCCGAAACGGCCCACCTCTCCGGCCCAGGTCTTGGCCCAGGAGGCCACTGCCCAACGCGTGGTGTTGGATACGCCCAGGTTGTCCAGCGGTTCTTTAACGGAGGTACTGATGATGTTGATGATACGCCCGTAGGCACTTTCTTTCATGCCCGGCAACACCGCCTGTGCCAGCAGTTGGTTGCAAATCAGGTGGTTGTGGTAAGCGCTCAAAAAACTCTCCGGCGCCGCTTCCGTGATGGGGCCGCCGGGCGGGCCGCCCGTATTGTTGACCAGGATATGAATGGGCTGTTTGCGGAGGATTTCCGACACCTTTGCCAGCAGGATCTGGCCGTCGTCAAAATCAGCCACCAGATAGCCGTGTTGCTGGCCTTGCGCCGTATCCAGATCGGCAAGGGCCTGGCGCAAGGTATTTTCGGTGCGGGCCACCAACAGCACGTTGGCACCCAGGGCAGCCAGTTCGATGGCTACTGCGCGGCCAATGCCGGCACTGGAGCCCCCAACCAGGGCATTCTTGTGGAGCAGGGATAGATTCATGACAGTTGCGCAATTATATGCAGAAAAAGAGGAAGTTCGTCACCTTTGCCGGCTCAGCCGCTAAACGATAAAAAATATTTTTTTTCATCGTCCAACCGAATCTCCGGGCACGCTGTTTCCAGGGCTTGAATGGCCTCCAACTGCCGGGCCGCAAAGGCGCGGTGCTGGGCAGTATCGGGGTTGAACGGGCGGTGCCGCAGGGCAGCCAAAATTTTTTCAATCTGGCGCAGCCGCTCGCGGGTGTCGGCCGGAAACCAGGTTTCAACAAAATATTCCCAAATATAGTCTATCGCAGTTTCATTGGGGTGCACCATATCGGCGGCATAAAACCGGTAGTCGCGCAGGTCGTCGAGCAGCAGTTCGTAGGCCGGGAAATAGTGTACATCGGGCAGGGTGTCGCAAAGCGCCGCTGCGGCCAGCGTCAGCACCGCCTTGCTGCGCTGGTTGTCGACAAACCCATTGCGCAGGTGCCGCACCGGGCTCACCGTGAGGATGACCTGAAGCCCCGGCAAGAGTTTTTTGAGGGGCTGCAAGACGTTTGCCAGCACATCCGTGGTTTCCGCCACACTCAGGCGCCGTTGCTCAAACCACGAAGCCGGCGCTTTGTGGCAGTTGGCCACCACCACTCCTGTGCTGCGCAGCACAAACACGTCGGCGGTGCCAAGCGTGAGCAGCAGGCAGGAGGTTTTTTGCAAAAATGCCTGGGCCTCCGCCTGCGCGGCGGCCATGCCTTGCAGCAGGTCGGCGCGCTCAGGTTTGGAAAAAACACCGTGGTGCTCCCAGCTGTGCCACAGGCCGTTCAGTTCGATGTAGGGCGAATTTTCAATTCGCCCGCCGGTTGGGCGAATTGAAAATTCGCCCCACAACAGGTTCTCCAAACTGCGGGCCATAGAAACCGGGTTGTACACGATGCCTTGCGGATTGACCAGGGTGCTAAATTTGCCAGCCTGTAGCCGGGCGCCGATATGCTCCGTGAAACAAGAGCCGAGGAGCAACAGCCGGTCGGCATGCGTCAGCGCCAAGGGCGCGCGGGGTGTTGGCAAAACAGTCCGAAAGGATTTCATTACTCCCATAATTTTCAGGGCAAACTTGCTACTTTTACCGCTCTTTTTGGCATCCTTCTGAAATTCAACACATGAGTTTTTCCGAGCGACTTTTCGGTTCACGCCCGGTTTCGGCACCCGACATTCCTTTTGGCCGGTACACCGATGCGTTCAAAACATCGGTCCAACTGGCTGCCTGGAACCGCTCCCTCGAACTGTTTGACCAGGGAAAACACTTGCAAGCCTACCAGGAATTTTTCGTGTACCTGCGCGACGACAAGGTGGACAACGTCAACTGGCGCACCGAAGGCGATACCATGTTCTTCGAGTTCTGGCAAGGTTCCCAACGCGTCACCGGCCTGGCTACCGCCGATAAAGTGAAAGCCGAAAGCAAAGTAGCCCGCGCCGTCGACCTGAACGTGGGCTTCCTGCGCCGGCTCATGGAATACAACTACAGCCTGAAGTTTTGCCGCTTTGCCCTCGATCCCGAAAACAACCTCATCCTGCGTTTCGATACGCCCGGCACCGATGCGTCGCCGCTCAAACTGCTGCACGCCCTGCGCGAACTCGCCATCCACGCCGACAAGCACGACGACCTCTTGCTCGATGAATTCACCACCGCGTTGAGCCCCGCCGAACAACGCACCGAAGCCGAAATCCCGGCTGCTGAAAAAGAAGCGAAATACGCCTACCTCCGCCGCCAAATCGAATCGGCCTTCGCCCTGCTCGACCAGGCCAAACCCGACCCCAACCAATACCCCGGCGGCTATGCCTACCTCCTGCTGGCTATGGCTTTCCGACTCGATTACCTGCTGCGCCCCGAAGGGTTTATCATGGACGTGCTGGAAAAAGTCTACGGTATTTATTTCACCAAAGACGAACGCAGCAACCAACTGAAAATCATAGCCCTGCGCAAAGAATTCCAAAAAATCCTGGACCGCCCGAAGGAGCAGATTTTTAAAGAACTCTACCGCACCCGCAGCACCTTCGGCATCAATACGCCGGCCAACCACGAACGCATCGTGTCGCTCATCGACGGTGAATTGCCCAACATGGAGTGGCACCTCACCCAAAACCACCTGGAGCTGGCCCTGGCCGTACCGCAGTACATCGCCGGCAATGCCATGTTTCAAAATGTGCCGCCCAAGCCCGACCGGGAACTGCTGCACCTGTTTTTCCAGATCACCGAAACGGATTTCTTTCGCGAACTCGGTTTCCCAGTCTACACCGCAGCAGATGGCCTGCCCGACAAACGGCTCGTGAGCCAGGCCGTGCGCGCCATTGCCGATCGAAACAAAATCGAATACCCCCGCTTGCGCCCCGATTTGCAACGCCTCAACTTCGCTTCCATGCCCCTGTTTGCGAAAAGTTACCTGGACATGATCCGGAGCCTGGACCTGACCAAATCGGAGGCCTAAACACCATTGAATCCGATACCACCCCATATTTTGCACTGCTTATGACTGATTTCATCGATACCTACCGCGACGTTATTGTCCAAATCGCCACACCCTACAGCACGGGCACTGGCTTTTACCTGAGGGGCCCGGGCCTTATCGTGACCAACCACCACGTGGTGGAAGGCAACCGCTCGGTCATCGTGGAAGGGTCAAAGTTTAAAAAACAACTGGCTCCGGTGTTGTACACCGACCGGAAATTCGACCTCGCCTTTCTGGCCGGGCCGCAAAACGGCAGCGAACTGCCCGATGTGCGCCTCGGCGTGGGCAAAGTCCTGCGCGAACGCGACCCGGTGACGGCTATCGGCCACCCCTTCGGCCTCAAATTTTCGGTAAAAAGTGGTATCGTTTCCGGCACCCGCGAGGTGATGAACAACATCCCCTACCTCCACATCGATGCCGCCCTGAACCCGGGCAACTCGGGCGGGCCGCTGGTCGACAACGAGGGCGACGTGGTGGGCATCAATACCTTCATTATCCGCGACGGCGACAACATCGGGTTCTCCCTGCCGGTTGGCCTGCTGCACGATTCGCTCCAGGAGTACCAGAAAATAGGGCTGCTCAATACCGCCCGTTGCACGGCCTGCTCGAATGTAGTGTCTGAAAAAACGGTGGAAAAAGGTTTCTGTTCGTTCTGCGGCAACCGCATTACCCTGCCCGGTTCGGTCGAGGAATACCTGCCCACCGGCATTTCCCGTACCATCGAAGCCATCGTCGGGCGCACCGGGCACGCTGTCAATTTGAGTCGCTGCGGCCCCAGTTGCTGGGAAATCAACCAGGGCAGCGCCAAAATCAACATCACCTACCACGAAAAATCGGGCCTGATGACTGCCGACGCCATCCTCTGCCAGCTCCCGAAAGAAAACATCAAAGCCCTGTACGAATTTCTGCTGCGCGAAAACTACAACAACGAAGCCCTCACCTTCGCTGTCCACGAACAGGATATCCTGCTGTCGCTGCTGATCTACGACCGCTACCTCAACGAAGATACCGGCCTACAACTCCTGCAAACCCTGTTTGAAAAAGCCGACCACTACGACAACATCCTGGTCGAAACCTACGGCGCACAGTGGAAAATGGAAGACTAGGCCAGCCGCACGCTCCCAAGAGGGTCAATCCTTGATCCACAAGTCGCTGGGCGCCGGCTGCCCCACAGGATTATCATTGATAATTTGCTCCTGCTGGCTAATGCTTTCCTGGTGAATGGCCTCCAGAAACAAAGCGATAAACTCCGGGCTGAGTTCATTTTTTTCGCCCCGTCGCTTCAGTGCCTCGCGCAAAGCGCGGAACCGTTCCGGTTGCAACACCGTCACATTTTTATCTTTTTTGATGGCGCCCACCTCGCGCACCAGTTGCATCCGCTGCGCAATGAGGGTTATGATTTCTTCGTCGATATCATCAATTTCCGTGCGGCAGTTTTCCATCCGCGCCAGAAAATCAGGGTCGTTATTGGTCACCGCCCGGCGCACGAGGCTTTGGATCAGGTCGCCAAAACCATCGGGCGTCAGCTGCTGGGCAGCGTCGCTCCAAGCCTGGTCGGGCGAGGGGTGCACCTCCACCATCAGGCCGTCAAAATTGAGGTCGTAGGCTTTTTGCGCCGTTTCGGCCAGGATGTCGCGGCGGCCGCAGATGTGGCTGATGTCACAAATCACTTCCAGACCCGGAAATTCCTGCATCAGGTCGATGGCCATTTGCCAGCGCGGTATGTTGCGGTATTTCGAATCGCCGTAACTCGAAAATCCCCGGTGCACTGCCGCAACGCGGCGCAGACCGGCTTTGTACAAGCGTTCAAAGGCGCCTACCCAGAGTTTGTAGTCGGGGTTGACCGGGTTTTTCACCAGCACCGGAATGTCCGTACCCTCCAGCGCATCGGCTATTTCCTGGATCGAAAATGGGTTCACCGTCGTGCGCGCACCGATCCACAGCACGTCGATGCCAAATTTCAGGCAATCGTACACATGCTGGGCGTTGGCCACTTCGGTGGTCACCGGTATGCCGGTTTCCAGTTTCACCCGTTTCAGCCACTTGAGCCCCTGCGTCCCGATGCCTTCGAAGGCGCCCGGACGGGTGCGGGGTTTCCAAATGCCTGCCCGAAACAAATCAATACCCTGTTGTTGCAGGCCCCGGGCAGCCGCCAACACCTGTTCTTCTGTTTCGGCAGAGCAGGGACCGGCGATGAGTACGGGGCGTTTATGGTTAAAAACTGGCTGAAACGTCATGTTCAAAAACGTGCGGTGTAAAAATTACGAGGCTATGCAGACGGCAAAAGAGCAAAAAAGTCAAGCCGGGCAAGTTTCATTTTTTTCTGAAAGAACAAAAGTTACGCCCCAGCGGTTGTTGCCGGGCCTATATTTCTAAAATAATTCTCCAGGTTTCCGGTTTCCTGGGCTTCGATCAGGGCGGAACCAATGATGGCGCAATCCGCCACCTCCAGTACGGCCCGCACCTGCTCCGGCGTTTGGATGCCAAAACCGATCCCCACCCGTGCTGCCGGCTGCCGTTGGCGAATGCGGCGCGTGATGTCGATCAGGCCAGGGTGCAGGCTGAAACGGCTGCCCGTAATTTTAAAATCCGACATCAGGTAGAAACAATCGTAGCCCGCTGCCAGCAATTGCTCCAGCCGGGCAACCGATACGTTGGCTGCCAGTACCGGCACCAATTTTACCCCGTAAGCCAAACCCGTTGCATCCAGTTCGCGCAGCGGCCCTTCCTTTTGGGACTGCACCGGCAAATCGGGCACGATGAGGTGCCGGATACGAAGAGCCTGCAAGGCTTCGTAAAACGATCCCAAACCATAGGTATACATCCGGTTCAGGTAGGTCATCACCATCATTTCCTGTTCCGGATACCGCTGGCGCAGGACTTGTATGGCCGCCAGACAGTCGCCAACACGTACCTGCTGCTCCTCTACGGCTACTCGACAGGCCCGGGTGATGACGGAGCCGTCGGCTGTTGGGTGCGAAAACGGAATTTGAAGTTCCAGCATAGCACAACCCGCCTTGATGTAGGTTTCGGCCGTGCGGATGCTTTGTTCGAGTGTTGGGTAGCCCAGTACGAGGTGGGCCATGATGGGTATGGACATGATTGTTGTTTTGGCGCCCGGCAACTCAACGCGTGTTTAAAATCCA
>JADLDL010000386.1 GCA_020846655.1 Saprospiraceae bacterium
ACGGTTGCCAAATTTTGGGAAAACCAGTGGAGCGATATCCATTCCCGGTACGATGACTTGAAATCCGTTTTGCAGGAAATCGGGACAAAAACTGCGGAGTATTTTCAGGAAATGGAAGCCAACAACGTGCAGATCAACAACGAGGAGTTGAAAAAAAAGGACGCTGAACGAACCGCCGCACTCCGGGTCAGGTGGGATCAGGAATATGAAGCCGCCGCTACCAGTTTGGCCAGTACCGAACCTGTCTTGCGGGATGGAGATGATTTTATGTATCTGCTTCGCAATGAGGTGCTTCGGAGCACGGTGCTGGAGTCGATCCCCAGCCTGGGCCAAATCTCGAAGCAGGCCGAAATGCTGTCGGTCAACATCAAGTCCTTCGAAAAAAGCGCAAAAACCATTTTTAAAATCTAACCCCTGCAACAATTTCCTATGACTCCTCGGCTTCCTTCGCAGACCCTTTTATTGGCCCTTCTTTGCGTGCTGTGCCTGGCCTTTGTTTCTTGTGCACCCGGCGAACTCACACTCAAGGAATACGGCTTTTTGCATGGCTTGTGGCACGGCTTTATCGCCTTCTTTTCGATTATTGGTAAGTTTCTGGGCCTGAGTATCGGTGTCTACGCCCAAAATGTTTCCGGCTGGACCTATTGGCTCGGGTTTGCTATCGGCGTATTTTTTTATGTAGCCTTCACTATTGCCGTACCTGTGGTAAATTTTATTACGTGGATCGTTTTAGGTTTCGGCTTGTATCACTACGTGTTCAAATAGGCTCGGTGTAGGCTGGTTTTGCTATTTCTCCTGTTGCAGCGCCTCGATGGTGCTGGCGGGCAGGTTGTGCAGGTCCAGGATCATGAGCCCGTCGAGGCAATCCGAAAAGTTAGGGTCTACGTTGAAGGCGATAAAGCGGGCGTTTTGTTTCAGGTATTGCCGGAACAGGACGGGCACTTTGAAATGGCTGGGCTCGATGGCTTCCACGAAGGTTTCGAGGGCGTCAAATTCGCCGTGTAGCATTTCTGCGAGCAGGCGGGTGTTCACCGATTTGGTTTTTACCCGGAACGGTTTGCGCGGGCGCACCATTTTGGCCAGTTCTTCGTCGAAGCAAAAGCGTTTTACAAATTCAACAATGACGCTCTTGGACACATCTGAAAACTCCTTGCTGATGCTCACCGGGCCGTACACATACCGGTAGTTGGGATTGGCTAACAAAAAATTCAAAATGCCTTTCCAGAGCAAAAATAAGGGCAAGCGGTGCTTTTGGTAGTCGGGCACCACATAGGAGCGACCGAGTTCGACGGCCTGTTGCAGAACAGGGAAAAATTCGTCCCGCATTTTGAACAAACTGTGGGTGTAAAACCCTTGCACGCCGAAGCGCTTGAAAATCAGATCCCCTTGCCCCAGGCGATACCCTCCGACAATGCAGCGGGCCTCGCGGTCCCAGATGACGAGTTGGAGGTAGTACATATCGTGGGCATCCAGGTCGCGGGCCATCCCGGTGCCTTCGCCGGCCGCCCGGAACGTGAGTTCCCGAAGCCGGGCAATTTCAAACATCACATGCGGCAGGGCTACAAAAGGGGCCACATACACATCAAAAGGGCCCCGCTTGGCAATATGGTACTCTGGGGCCAGCGCAGCGATATCGGCGCTCACCAACTCGGGGTCGACCGGATCGGCCAGGGGCTGCTGGTTTTCGGGCTTGTCGCCGGTGATGTGTTCGGGCTGAATGTCGAAAGACGAGCCGAGCGAGAATATTTTGGCTTGCAGAAACTGCCCCCAAAGCCGGTTTTGATCGAATTGGTCCATGTCTTTCGGCGAAATTGGGCTGCCGATCCGGACGCTTACCCGCACCGGGCTGCTGAACGCGGTGTAGGGGATGCCGGAAAAGGCTCTTCGCAAAAAGCCGCCGGGCAGGTGATCGGCAATAAGGTGCACCGGTACGATGGGCTGGCCGGCTTTGCGCAGTTGTTTGAGGATGCGCAGGCGCAACAAATTTTTGCCCATGTTGCCGAGCAGGTTTTCTGAAAAATCAAGAGAAAGACCCACCGCAGCGCCTTTTTGCACGTATTTGTCCAGTTTTTTGGCAAAATTGAGCCGCAAGAAACCTTCCTGAACACTGCCGGGCTGCGGCCGGATCACCAGGTCTTCCAAGGACCGCGGCGGCGGAGTAGGGTAGGGATGCAGGATTTTAACCGACTCTGCTTGTCCGGCCAATAAATACGTGAGGATCCATTCATCCATCCCGGGCAACAACTGGTTGCAGACGAACACGGCGTTTTTGCACTTGGCCAGGTTTTTTTGGTCAAAAGCCTCGATATCCAGCGAAATACGGGCCTCCGCCAGTTTTGCCTGGGCAAGGTCCCTGAGTTTTTCCGAGCGCATAGGTTTAGTTCAGTTGGTCGATGAGATGCACCACGCCATCCACCATAAACTGAACAGCGATAGCGATGACGATAAAACCCATAATCCGGGCAATGGCATTCAGCCCACCCGGGCCAAAAACTTTAAATAAAAACGGAGCTACCCGCAAGGAAGCCCAAACCAGCACCGTCACGGCCACAATCGCGGCCACGATGATCAGCCGCTGGTCCCAACCCGGGTTTTGGTTGAACTGGGTAATCAGGTACGAAATAGAACCCGGCCCCGACAACATCGGCATGGCCATGGGCGAAAAGGCAATGTCCTGGCGTTCCTGCGATTGTTTTTCCACATTTTCGTCATAGCCCCGGCGCTGGGCAAAATTGCCCGACATGAGTCCGAATCCACTGATCAGCAGTGCCATGCCGCCGGCAATCCGCAGGGCGTGTATGCTGAGGCCGAAGAAACTGAGGATATAGGAGCCCGCCAGAAAAAAACTGACCAGGATCAGCAGAAAATAAAGGCTGGTGTGCAACGCGATCCGGTTGCGCTCGGCCTTGGGCCGATCGCTGGTGAGCGCAACATAGACCGGGATGGCGCCGGGCGGGTCGACGATGGAAAAAAGCGAAAAAATCGTAGCGATGAAAAAGTCCATAAAAGAGCGGAAAAGGGTTCTGTTTTGGACAAAATTCCGAAAGTTGTGGTAAATTGTCACATACACGTCGCAAACTGATTCGACAAAAGGCAAGTTTTCCCCCCTTTCCATATTTTCGCCCCGGTTTTACGCGTTTACGATCTGTTAAGAAATTGCCAAAACGAATTTCGGTTGCATCTACGCGGCACCAAAATTGCGTTTAGCCTTGCGTCCTTCGTCTATCCAAAATCGAAATACCGTCTGATATGAACCTTCGGAAAGGCATTTTTTCCTTCCTTCTCTTTGCAGCCCCACTCCTGCTGCTCGCACAACAAACCACTGTTTTCACCGATGCCAACCTGGCGTACAAACGCGGCCTGGAACTGTACAACCAGCGCGTCTACGGCTTGGCACAAAAAGAGTTTCGAACGGCCATGGACCTCTCCAGGCCCTCGAACGAACCCGAATGGCGCGCGCTCAAAACCGGCGCCGACTTGTACAACGCCAAGTGCGCCGTGCGGCTCAACCAGCCCGAAGCGGAAAAACTCGTCTTTGATTTCCTGCGCGACAACGCGCCCTCACCCGAAGCCAGCCAGGCCGCCCTCGAAATCGGCGATTATTATTTCAACGCCAAACAGTACCAACAAGCGCTCGATTACTACGATATGGCGCCAACCGATGCCGTTGCCGGACCGGTGCGCGATGAAATCCGCTTCAAACAAGGGTACAGTTATTTTGTCACCAAAAAATTCAACCAGGCCAAAACCGCGCTCGCCGGCTTAAAAGAAAACCAACGCAGCGAATGGTACTACCCGGCCAATTACTACTACGGCTGTTGCACCTTCTTTGAAGGCCGCTTCGACGACGCCGCCAAGGCCTTCCAGCGCTGCGAACAATCGCCCGAATACAAAACCAGCGTGCCCTACTACATCACGCAGATTTATTCGGCCAAAAAACAGTACGACCTGGTGATTTCCTACGGCAGTGCCAAAGCCAAAGACTCGGGTTTGCGCAACCGCTCCGAAATCAATCAACTCGTCGGACAGGCATATTTTGAAAAAGGTGATTTCAAACGCGCCCTGCCGTACCTGGAATTTGCCGCCACCAACGGCGCCCGCCTGCGGCCGGCCGATTACTACCAATTGGGCTACACCCAATACCAAAATGGCTACTACAAGCAAGCCATCGAGAATTTTGAACAACTCAGCAAGGCCGACAGCCTGCTCGGCCAAAACGGCTTGTACCACCTGGGCGATTGCTACCTGCGGACCAACAACAAATTTGCCGCCCGCAACGCCTTCGGTCAGGCCGCCAGCCTCAACTACGACCAATCGGTCAAGGAAGACGCTTTGTTCAACTACGCCAAACTGAGTTACGAACTCAAATACGACCGCGACGCGCTCCAGGCCTTCCAAAAAATCCCCAACAACTCGAAATACTACGAAGATGCCCAGGCCCTGATGAGCGAGGTGTTTTTGAACACCCGCGACTACGACCGGGCCATCGCTACCCTCGAAAGTGTCAAAAACCGAACCCCAAGGCTCAACGAAACCTACCAGCAGGTCTGCTACCTCCGTGGCTTGCAGCTGTACCAAAACAACCAGAAAGACGAAGCCCGGCGCTATTTCAACAAGGCGCAGGAATTCCCCCAAAACAAACGGACGGCAAGCCTGTGCTCGTTCTGGCTCGGCGCCATTTCCAATGAAAAAGGCGAATACAATTTTAGCAAAAACCACATCGCTTCCTTCCTGACCCAGGCCAAAAACTACAACGACCTGCCGGACGAAAGCAGCCTGATGATGGGCCAATACGTGCAAGGCTATAATTTCCTGAAACTGGAAGATTATGTAAATGCCCTGGCCAATTTCAAAGCCACTGTGGAGGGCATCAAACGGAACAGCAGCCGCATCCAATCCGATCAGATCAAATCGAGCGTATTGGGCGATGCTATCCTGCGGACCGGCGACTGCCATTTCAAACGCAACCAATACAAAGAGGCACTGACGTACTACGACGAAGCCATTTCCAAAAAGAATGATGGTTTCGAATACGCGCTGTACCAAAAAGCCGTGATCAAAGGCCTCCAGGGCAACCCCCTCGACAAAGTTATTGCCCTGGAAGAATTGGTGACCAAATACCCCAACAGCCGGTTTACCGATGATGCGCTGTACCAAATCGGCGGCACCTACCAGGAAATGGGCCGACTCGACCAGGCCGTTGCGCCGCTCAAAAAACTGGTCTCCGATTTCAGGGGCAAATCCAACCTGATCAACCAGGGCTTGCTCAAACTCGGCCTGATCTCCTACAACCAGGGCAACACTACGGCAGCCCTGAATTATTACAAACAGGTATTTGCCAACAACCCTGAAAACATCGAAGCCAAGGATGCTCTGGCGGCCATTCAGGAAATTTATGTCAACGACCTGAACCGCCCCGACGAGTATTTTTCCTTTTTGGAAACCGTGCCAGGCTACAATGTCAACACCGCCTCCAAAGACAGCGTGACGTTCCAATCGGCGGAAATTAAATACCAAAACGGCCGGTATGCGCAGGCCATTGACGGCTTTACCAATTACCTGGCCAAATACCCCAACGGACGCAACGCCCTGCCGGCCTATTACCTTCGCGCAGAGAGCTATTCCACCCAGGCCATTTCCAAATACGACATGGCCTTGAAAGACTATGCCATGGTGGTGTCCAAAGGCCCCAGCAAATACTACCCGAAAGCGAGCGAAAAAGCGAGTTTGCTGGCCTACAACACAAAGGATTACGGACAGACCCTGGAATTTGCCCGCAAATGGGAAGAATCGGCCATCACCGATGGCTCCCGGTTCGAAGCCCAGGTCATGATTATGCGCGCTGCTTACGAAACCAAAAACTCGGCCACCCTCACCGAGTATGCCCAAAAAGTGAGCACCGCCTCTATTGCTTCCAACGAGCAAGTCGCCATCGCCAATTACTACCTGGGCAAATCGGCCTACGACCGCGGCGATTATGCCCGGGCCCTGCCGGCCTTGCAGAAAGTGTCGCAGAACTCGACCACTGAAATCATGGCCGAAGCCTACCACCTGCAAGCCCAGATCCTGTACCGCCAGCGCAGCTACGCAAAGGCCGAAGAAATGGTGACCAACGCCAACCAGGCCAGCGCCGGCTACGACAACTGGATCGCCCGGAACCTGATCCTTTTGTCTGATATTTATGCCGATCAGGGCGACAAAAACAGCGCTACCGCTGCATTGGAAGCCGTTTTGGAAAATTTTAAAGGCGATCCGGTGATTGTTGCCGAGGCCCGCCAGAAGTACAATAAATTAAATGGCGTGCCCAACAACCAGGTCGCCCCGCCAGCCGGCTCCAAAGGCATCGACTTGCTCGACCTGGATGAAGGCAACTAACCCTGTTCACTGAATAATAGCACTTAGCAATGTATAAATTACCGCTTTTCGCCTTTTTATTTGGCATTTTTGCCCAGTCCCTCTTTGCTCAAAAAGACCTCCCCACGGAGAGTGTCAATATTGTAAAGGACTTCGACGCGCGCTTGCTGGAGTCCAACAAAATCAACGTCACGCCTACCTTGCCGGTCCTGGATACCACCACCAAACGGCAGGACTACCTGGTGCCGCCCAAGCCACTGACCATCGGATACGATGCGCCCACGCTGCGGCCCATTGGCATGAAATCGTCCAAGAAGGAAAATCCCTACAACGGCTACCTGAAAGCCGGCGCTGGTGTGCCTACTTCTTTTTACGGAGAACTGGGGTATGCGTTTAGTTCGGGGGAAAAATTTGATGGCAAAGCCTGGTTCAGGCACCACAGCGCCAACAAAAAATCGTTTGAAAACCAGCAGTTTGCCAACAACGACTTTCTGCTGAACGGCAATATTTACCTCGATAAAAACCTGGCTGTGGAAGCCCGGGCCGGTTACACCTACGACCGGGTACATTTCTACGGCTACGACCACGATTCGCTGGAATACAACAAAGAACAAACCCGGCAGGACTACAAAACCCTGCACCTGGGCGGCCGTTTGTACAACAGCGAGCGCACCGATGCGGACCTGAATTTCTCCATAGCGCCCAATTTCTACCTGTTCACCGACTATTATTCCAACAAGGAATCCGGTTTCGACCTGGCGCTTTCCGCCACCAAGTGGTTTGCCAAAAAACACGCCCTGCGGGTGACGATCCGGCCCGATTTCACGGCCTACGACGATACCCTCAAGCAAAAACTGAACAACATTTACCTGCAACCCTCCTTTACGCTGCACACCGACTTTTTGAAATTCAAGATCGGTGGCAACTTCGTCAGCAACCGGGATGAATTCCAGATTTTCCCGGATGCAGAAGTGAACCTCCGTCTTTGGGGCGATGGGTTGCAGGTGTTTGCCGGCGCCAACGGTGATTTGCAAAAAAACACCTACCGCAGCCTGGCGGAATACAACCCCTTCATCCAGATGCGCGGCTCCAACATTCGGAACACGAGTTGGCGGCAATACTACGGCGGCCTGCGCGGCAACCTGGGTTGGCTGGAGTATAAAGGACAGGTGAGCTATGGCAAATCGTCGGACCTGGCGCTGTTTCAAGCCCAGTTTGATTCCATCGGCCGGCCGGGCATCACCCGGTTTGGTGTGGTGTACGACACTGCCAATATTTTCCGCATCCAGGGCAACCTCAAACTCACGCCCATCAAAAACCTGGTCGTGACGGCTACCCTCAGCCAGTCGGTGTTTGAAATGTTCAACGAAGACGAGCCCTGGGGCCTGCCCAACCTGGAAGTGAACGCCGGCGCGGTGTACACCCTGCTGGACGGAAAAGCCAGCATCCGCGCGGAAGCCTTTGCAGCCGACGACGTTGCGTTCCGCGACAACGAAGGCGTGTTCCGGCAAAGTTCGGTCTTGTTCGACCTGAGTTTTGGCGGCACCTACCGCTTCACCGACAACATCGGCGTGTTCCTGGATTTCAACAACATCCTCAACAACCGCCGCGAACGCTGGTTGAACTACCCGATGTTCGGGGTGAACATCCTGGGCGGCATTACGGCGCGTTTCTAAGGCGTTTCCAAGTTATTTAGCATAAAAACGGGCGACTTTTCCAACGAAAAGCCGCCCGTTTCTGTAGCATACCCTGCTTGCCCGGTTTAGCCAATTAACTTGACCAGGTATTTGTTCTTTTTGCCGTTTTCCACCATGATGTAGGTGTCGTGCAGGATATCTGCCGGCGTGACCAGGGCATCCAGGGCAGTGATTTTTACTTTGTTGATAGAAATCGCGTTGTTTTGGATAGCCTTTTTGGCCTCGCTGCGGCTGGGTAAAATGCCGGTTTGCTCGCTCAGGAAATCCAGGATATTGGCGTGGGCGAGCACCTGGCTTTTGGCAACTTCGGGCGCGGGGATTTCATCGGCTACCTGGGCGAGGGTACGGGCATCGAGGCTGCGCAGGGTGTCGGGCCCGGCTTTGGGGTCGAACAGCAACTGCGAAACGGCCTGCACCGCCGCGAATTCCTGTGGGCCGTGGACGCGCGTCGTGATTTCCTCAGCAAACACCCGTTTGGTGGCCTGGATATCGCCGGCGGCTTCGAGGACTTCGATTTCCGCCTGGGATTTCAAGGAAAAATACCGCAAAAATTTCGGCACGTCGCGGTCGTCGGCATTCAGCCAAAACTGGTAGAAGCGGTACGGGCTGGTGAGGTTGGGATCGAGCCAGATGTTGCCTGCTGCACTTTTGCCGAATTTGGTGCCATCGGCTTTGGTAAGCAGGGGCGTGGTGACGGCAAACAATTTTTTGTCGGCGATCTTACGACCCAATTCGATGCCTGCGGTGATGTTGCCAAATTGGTCGCTGCCGCCCATTTGCAGGGTGATGCCGTACTGGTCGTTCAGTTGGACAAAATCGTAGCCTTGCAGCAGTTGGTAACTAAATTCAGTAAACGAAATGCCGGTTTCGAGGCGGCGTTGTACGCTTTCTTTGGACATCATGTAGTTGATGGTCAAATACTTGCCTACGTCGCGCAGGAAATCCAGCACGTTCATTTGTGCGTAGAAATCGTAGTTGTTGACGAGCAACACGCGGTTGGGGGCCTCCGACGAAAAGTCGAGTAGTTTTTCGATTTGCGAGCGTTGGAAAGCAATGTTGCGGTCCAGTTCGTCGTAGGTTTTCAACTCCCGTTCCGAATCGCGACCACTGGGGTCGCCGATGCGGCCGGTTGCGCCGCCCATGAGGACTACTGGTTGGTGGCCCGCCCGTTGCAGGAACTGCAAGAGCATGATTTGTACGTAGTTGCCGATGGTGAGCGAGGGAGCAGTGGGGTCAAACCCGATGTACCCGCGGACCATGCCGCTGTTCAGGTGCTCTTCTACTCCGGGGGTGAGGTCGTGAATTAGTCCGCGCCAGCGGAGTTCTTGTATAAAATCCATATCGGCGGCAAAATTAGAGTTTGATTTGAAAGAAACAGGTCCCGGGCGAAATTCATTTTTCAAACGCCCGCCTGCTGATATCGGTTCCCGGTTATGAATTGTTGGCGGGGATTGCTGAACTTTGCCCAGATTTATGAACTTACCCTTCTTCATTGCCCAGCGCATCGCGTTTTCCGGAAAACGAAGTTTTTCCCGGTTCATCATCCGCATTGCGGTGGTGGCAGTAGCCCTGAGCGTGGCAGTGATGATCGCCACGTCGGCACTGATTGCCGGTTTTAAAACCGAGATCAGCCGCAAGATTTTTGAATTTTGGGGGCATATTCATATTTCAGATACCGCTTATTCGCTCTCGTTTGAGCCGCAACCCATCGACAAGAATCAGGCTTTTTACCCCAGCCTCGACACCGTACGCGGCACCTCCACCCTGGAGCCCCTGGTGCTTTGGGGCTTTGAAACCGGTTATGAGCGATTGCAAAAATCGCATGGCGGCATCCGCCACATTCAGGTGTTCACCCACAAACCGGGCATCATCCGCACCAAAACCGCCATGGAGGGCATTTTGCTCAAAGGGGTGGGGGAGGATTTTGATTGGTCGCACCTGCAGCCATATTTATTGGAAGGGCGTCCGCTGGCGCTGACGGACACGGCGCCCAGCAAGGATATTTTGATCAGCCGGCAAACGGCCGACCGGCTCCAGGTGGGCGTGGGCGACAAGTTTATCGTCTATTTTGTCAAAGGCAATGACCAATTACGGCGGCTCTTTCAGGTCTGCGGCATTTACAAAACCGGACTGGAGGAATACGACCGGAAATTTGCCATTTGCGATATCCGGCAGGTGCAAAACCTCCTGGGCTGGGACGAAAACCAGGTCGCCGGCTTCGAGGTTTGGCTCGACGATATCCGCGACCTGGACCGCTACAACGACTACATTTACGACGAGGTGCTGCCACCCGATCTGCTGTGTGTGACCATACGGGACAAATTCCCGGCTATTTTCGAGTGGTTGCAGTTGCAGGACTACAACGAAGTTGTTATCCTGGCTCTTATGCTGGCGGTGGCCATTGTGAACATGATTACGGCGCTGCTGGTGCTGGTGCTGGAACGCACCACGATGATCGGGGTATTGAAAGCCCTTGGCGAAACCAACATGCGGGTGCGTGAAATTTTCCTGTATTATGCTGCGGTGATCACCCTGCGCGGCATGTTTTGGGGCAATTTGCTCGGTATCGGTTTTTGTGTATTGCAGGACAAATTTCACCTGGTCCGGCTGAACGAAGCAGATTATTATTTGTCGTACGCTCCGGTGCAACTCAATTGGCTGCCGGTGCTGCTGGTCAATGTGAACACCTTGTTTATTACCCTGGTGTTTTTGCTGCTGCCTTCTTTTGTGATTTCCAAAATCTCTCCGGTGCGCGCGATTCGGTTTGAATAATGCGGCGTTGTCACATTTTAGTCATGCTGCTACCTGCCGGCCGCTAAGCCCGTCTAAGCCAATTACATTTGCCGCTTGCCGGCGATTTGGCGCCGGGCGAACTCGTTCCCTATTTTTCATCAGCGTATCCAGTATTATGGCAGAAATGGCATTTTCTCCGTCCGATATCCCGGCAGTCGCCTTGCAAAACGATTTGTTTTTGCGTGCCGCCCGGGGAGAACAGGTCGAACGTCCTCCGGTTTGGCTCATGCGGCAAGCCGGTCGGATACTGCCACAATACCGACAATTGCGGGCCAATTTTCCGGATTTCAAAGCCTTTGTCAAAACACCGGAAGCGGCGGCCGAAGCCACAGTGCAACCCGTAGACGAGCTGGGTGTAGATGCGGCAATTGTGTTTTCAGACATTTTGGTGGTGCCGGAAGCCATGGGCCTTGACTATGAAATGGTGGAAGCCAAGGGCCCTAAATTCCCGGAGGTGATCACTGGTGCGGCATCCGTGGAGGCTTTGCAAAGCGGCGCCGAGGCTGCCGGGCGCCTGGACTATGTGTACGAAGCCTTGCGTGTGAGCAAACGGGCGCTGAACGGCCGGGTGCCGCTGATCGGCTTTGCCGGAGCGCCCTGGACGATTTTGGCCTATATGGTGGAAGGCGGCGGCAGCAAAACCTTTTCCAAAGCGCGCGGCTTGCTGTACAGCGATCCGCTGCTGGCGCATCAATTGTTGCAAAAAATAACGGACACCACGATTGAATACTTGCAAGGCCAGGTGCAAGCAGGCGCGGACCTGATCCAATTGTTTGACTCCTGGGCAGGCGAACTTCCGCCCCAACACTATCGGGCGTTTGCGGTGCCCTACTTGCGGCAAATTGCGGAAGCCTTGCCTGCGGTGCTGAAAACCGTATTTGCCAAAGGCGCCTGGTTTGCGCTCGAAGATTTGGCGGAACTGCCCGTGCAGGTTATCGGCCTGGACTGGAATACGCCGGCTGCCTTTGCCCGTGCCCGGGTGGGACAGGGCAAAGTGTTGCAGGGTAACCTGGATCCCTGCTGTTTGTACGGCTCGACAGGCACTATTGTAGCCGCCACCGAAGAAATGATCCGCCAGTTTGGACCCAACCATATCGTCAATCTGGGCCATGGCGTATATCCGGACACTCCCTTGTCGGGCGTCAGGGTTTTCGTGGAGACGGTGCAGGAATATCGGTACGCGGCTACCGCGCAGGAATAATGCGCACCGCATAGTCCCGGAAATCATCCATTCGGTTGTACCAACCCAGGCCAAAGGTTTTAAAACCGCCGATGGTTTTCAAGAAATTGCGTTTGCTGCGGTCCAGGTCTTCAAAAATGATGCGCTCGCCAGATTGTTGAATCAGGTTGTTGAAAAACCCGAGCGTGATGGCGCCGATTTTTCCATCGACGAGCAGGTTGCCGCCCTTGGTGTTCAGGTAGGTTTGCAGTTTTTTGCCCGCAGTGCCCGGGCCGCTGCCCCAGCCCCAATCGGCCATAAATTCAGCAATCGCCTGGCTGGCGATGCCATCGGCTTTGACGCCATCCCAAAACAGTTGTTTATAGATTTTTAACCAGGTTTCCTTGGGCATTTCATAAAAATGGGCGGGGGTGTCCGGGTAGCCCAGTTTTTTGGCGTGGATAGAAAAGACGCGCCAGGTAACACCTTTGTTGGTGTGGAAGCCTTTGCCATCCGGCACGGTGAATTTTGCGGCCGGGTCGCGGGGGTCTTTGCTAAGGCCGCCCTCCCATTTCCAAAAATACTCGATGTTGACGTTTTCAATTTTTGCCATGGGTGTTGTTCAATTGTTGCAGGTGGAGCGGGTACAGGCGTACCCAGAAAGTGGTTCCGTTGCCTTCGGTGCTCTCGAACCCGATTTCTCCGTTCATCAGTTCGACATAGCGCTTGACGATGTACAAGCCCAGGCCGGTGCCCTGAATATTGGTAGCGTTGGCGGCCCGGAAGAATCGGCTGAACAGGTGCTTTTGGTCTGCTTCCGGTATGCCCATGCCCTGGTCGGTCACGGTTAGTGAAATCCGCTCCTCGCTGGCTGCGCTGCGCACGGTGATGCAGGAGTTGTCCGGAGAGTATTTTATCGCATTGGAAAACAGGTTCATCAGGACGTGTTTGAACACCCCTGGGTCGATCAATCCAAATTCGGCGCCTTCGTGCTGGTACTCCAGGCGTTGGCCCGGCCGCAAAATCCCCCGGATTTCATCGATACCCTCTTCCACCATTTCGCGCAAATTGGTTTCGCGCAGGTTGATTTCTGTTTTTCCTTCGTCGAGTTTGCCCAGGGAAAGAAACTCCGTGAGAATGGTGTTGAGATTGTTGACGGCAGTTTTGATGCGCAGGCTATGTTTTTTTATGTTTTCCAGGTCATTTCGATCGGCATAGGTATTGATCAGAGACGCCGACGACAATACGGTGCTCAGGGGCGTTCGGAATTCGTGCGAGGCCATAGA
>JADLDL010000387.1 GCA_020846655.1 Saprospiraceae bacterium
ACTCACGCTAGGGCCAGTGATGCCACTGCATAAGGGAGAAGCGTCCGGATGGGATGCAAATAAATGGGGAAGTTGTAAGAGCAGGATTAGGCTCATACAGGTCCATTTTGCACGAAGGAATAATCGATTCATGGTGCAGTAATGTTAGTGAAAAGAAAGATTATCGATTCACAAACCTATCCGGCGCAGCCGGCGAAGCCAATTACAATTTACTGCGGTTTTCTCCCTGAAAAAGACAAAATATTCAACCCAAAAAACGGCTCTGGGCACTTTAGCGCCGGCGGTTTTTTCCGAAAAACAGGCTTCGGCCACCCTTGCCTTGTTAAAATGCCGGGCAAAAGGCCGGTTACTTTTTTGAAAAGAATTCCCGGCAAGCCTGCCGGTAAATGGCGACAACCTTAACTAAAGTGCGCCAGAAATAGCCGCCCGGTACCATAACTCTGTGCCTGCTTTGACGTTTGGCGCACCCTTTTTCAACGCAGCACCCACTTCAGTACCCGCCCCGCCGCGCCCCGCCGCAGTGTCACCCAATACACCCCCGGCACATCAGGAGCCTCGAGTTCCAGGGCCCTGCTGCCGGCGGGCACTGCCCGCGTGCGCAACAAGCGCCCACCGGCATCGTGTACCGTCACCGTCAATGCCTCGCCGCCGCTCCAGCGCAGCCAGGCCGCTTGCCCGCTTGCCGTCGGGTTGGGCAACAAGGCCACCCGGCCAAAACCATCTAGCGCTGTCGCCACACCGGTAGCGATCCCGACCTGAATCGGGATCACATTCTGGCACCCGCAAGGGTCGGTCACCGTCACGGCAAAGGTGCCCGGCAATACATTGTTTAGCCACGAGGCTGGCCAGTTAAAAGCGCCGTTGCACCCCACCGCACTGTCTATCTGTACCTGCCCATCCGCCACTCCCGGTCCGGATGCTGGTGTGACGGTGTAGAACAACTCAATCAATCCGGGTTCTCCCACGGGTACCACAGTTGACGCCGTACAGCCCCGGGCATCGGTCACCGTCACCGGGTAATTCCCGGGAGGTCGATTGAACAACAAGGAGGCCTGGCTGCCATTGTTCCAGGCTATTCCATAAGGCGGCGTCCCCCCCGTCACGCTCACGCCGGCCACGCCATTGGAATATCCAAAACACGTGACATCCACCGCATCCGGCTGCACATCCAAGGCGGGCAATACCGGCACTTCTATGGTGTCGGTCTCCGCATGGCCCGCCGCGTCGTTGAGGCTAAACGTATAGGTGCCGGCCCTCAGGCTATCCACGCGGGTGCCGGTTTCCAGCCCATTGGTCCAAGACACCTGGAGGGGCGGGCAAAACGCATTGCCGAAATCAATACCACCATCGGCGGCGCCGGCACAGGACGCCGGCCGTATCACCGTCGCCGTATTAAAAAACAGATCCTGTTCGAACATGCCGATGTCCACCCGGCTTCCGGCAACCCGGGACTGTCCGGCAGCATCCAGCAGCAAGCCGGCCGCCAGGCTCGCGGCGTCGTTGCCGGCGTCGATGGCCGGCGAGCAGGGACGCAGCCGAAAATCGCCCTTGCCGGCATCCACAAACAAGGGGTCGGCGCCCAGCAACAAGCCCGGTCCGCAGGCCACATTGGGGCCGAATGCCGCACAACTCGGGCTGTTGCTCAGGCAATGGTCGAGGCGCAGGGGGGTACCGCTGGCGACACCCGTATTTCTGATCCAGATGGAATTGTTCAGCCGAATGGTGTCTGTTGCATTGGCACTGATCGTAAATTCCGGCGTTTTGTTTCCGGAGAGAATACAATGGTCCAATTGGGTGTCCAGTTGTTCGCCCAGGTCGATGAGATACAGCAAACTACCGTTTTCAGCTGCATTTCCGGAAAACAAACACTGCGAAAATTGCAATTGGCAGCGGCTCAGGTTGAATATTCCAATCGTGCCGCCTTCGCCGGAATAGGTGTTGGTAAACCGGCAATTGCGAAAGGCCAGCGTGGTATGACCACTCAGAACCTGGCACTCCAACACACCACCCACCGCGCCCGTGCCGCCGCTGTTGTTGTCAAAATCACAGCCCGTAAATTGTGCCTGGTGGTCGGGCGCATTGCCGAACAAGCGGATCGCGCCGCCCGTGCCGGCAAACACGGAGTTGTTTTCAAAACGACAATCTGCCAGCGACAGTTTCTGGTGATGCTCGGCATACAAGGCGCCGCCGCCCAGGCGGGCGAAGTTGTCCAGAAAAACAGATCCCCACACCAACAGCGCTTCGGTCTGGGGGCCATAGTTTTCAACGGCCAGCCCGGCGCCCTGGTAGTTGGCGGTATTGCGCTCGAAGCGACAGTTTTCGACGCGCACCGACACCTTACCGTTGTCGCGCCCATTGGCATACACGGCGCCGAAGTAGTCGGAGCGGTTGCGGCGAAACGTGCAATTGGCGATGCTGAGGTAGCCCACATGCCCGCTGCCCTGACCATTGAGGTAAATGGCGCTGCCCGAATGGGTACGTTCGTGGTTGAATACATTCAGGTTGTCGGGATTATTGGCGTTGCCCCATTCAAAAATCAGGCCGTCGACACGGGTATTGAAACCCGTTTGGGTGGCATACAGAATGCCGAAGGAGTTGTCGGTAGAGTCGCCGGGCACACCGATGTCGCCGCTGAGCAGGGTAGGGTGGGCCAGCCAGTCGCGCTGGGCGAGTTGGGTTTCGGTGCCGGCAAAACCGCCGTAGAGTTGTACGCCATCGGGCAGGGTAAAGGTGGCGAAACGGTCGGAGCCACTGGAGGGTTTGTAGCTGCCTTCGGCAATCCAGATCTGGTCGCCAGGCAGGGCGGCATACAGGGCGTCGTGCAGGTTGGGGATAGCAGTAGCCCAGGACATGCCGTCGGCGGTGGCGGAGGAAGCGCCGGCCCGCACGTGCCAGATGGTTTGGGAAAACGATGGGGAGGCAAAGCCCAGGTACAGGAGGAGAAGCAGGTTTGGTTTCATATTTTGTATAGATGTCTTGCTAGAAAAGGAGCAGAAAAACCCGGGAATTGCCGCATCTTTCGCCCAAATTTAGGACCAATTTCATGCGCTCCATTTCCGAACGCCAGTTGTTTTTTATCCTGCTCGCTCTAGCCTTGGTCCCGGTTTGGTCCGGGCGTTTTTTTGTCACCGGCGACGGACCCTGCCACGTGTACAATGCCCGGGTACTGCTGGATTACTGGCAGGGCAACAACTGGGATTTTTATGCGCCGTTTTACAATGTAAATACAAATTTCGAGCCCAACTTAATCGGCCACCTCTGCCTGGCCCTGCTCCAGCTCCTGCTGGCTCCGGAAATGGCGGAAAAAGTCTTTTTGTCGGGCTACGTCCTGTTGTTTGGCTTAGGCTTTCGGTACCTCGTCCGCCAAGTTCAGCCCGACAACCTGTTCCTGAGTTCGGTCGGTGTATTGTTCATCTGGCACCACTTGTTGCAATCTGGCTTTTACAACTATGCCTGTAGCATTGCCCTGTTTTTTTGGGTCAGCGGCTTCTGGTTGAAGTACCGCCAAGACTGGACGAACCGCCGCCTGCTCCAACTGGCCGGGCTCTGGCTGCTGCTGTACAGCGCGCACCCGATGGGGTTGGTGTTCAGCGGGGCGTTCATCGGCAGTGCTATGCTTTTCCTGGCCGCTCGCGATGTTCAGGCGGAGGGTCTTCGGCCGGGTCTGCGGGTTTGGTTGCTGGAAATAAAAAATACCACCCTGGCCGCCCTGCCTATGCTGGTGTTGTTTGCGGAATACCTGTTTCGGCGGCCGAATACCCCCGAAAGCAATCAGGAAACGGTGGATACCGCCGGTCAAAACCTGCTGGAATTGTCGGCTTTGGTCACCATGAATTCTACCGAGCGCGACACCGTGAAAGGCATCGCTCTTTTTGTGCTGCTGCTGGCCCTTGGCGCCGCCTGGAGCCGGCTCCGCCAGCGCAAATGGGCGACTGGCGATTTTCTGCTCCTGTTTTTGGGCCTTGCCCTTTGGCAATATTTTCAACAGACCGGCTCAAAAGCAATGGAACTGCTGCTGCCTATGCGGATCCAGATTTTCCCCTGGCTGGCCCTGGTGTTGTGGACGAGCACGGGCCGGTTCCCTGCCTGGGCGCGGCAGGCAATCCCCGGCATTTCCCTGGCATTCCTCTGCGTGTTGCTGTACCTGCGGGTGCCCATTCACCGGGCCGCCGCTGCCCAGGTGGAAGACTACCTTAGTTGTTTGCCACACCTTGAGGATCGATCCGTTTTGCTGGTGTTGAACTATGAATACAGCGGCAGCGATGCGGAGCGAAAACCGATTGGAAACCGGATTTGGCTGTTCAACCATGCGGCAGATTATATCGGCGCCTACCGCACCGCGATCCTGTCTGACAACTACGAAGCCTTGCGCACTTATTTTCCGTTGGGCTGGAACTGGCAGCGGGATATGTATGTCCTAACGGACAAAGATGGCATCAATTTTGACAACCGCCCGCCCCGGGCCGATATCCTGGGGTACACGTTGCGCAGCGGCGGCCGCCCCATCGACTATGTGCTGGTGCTGAACTACGACGACCGGCATTTCGACCACCCCTATGCCCGCGAAATACGCGGCCAACTGGATGGCCGTTTCACTTTTGTGTACGGCTCTCCTGGCCAACGCGCCGAACTTTGGCGCCGAAAATAGCTGCGCGTTTAGAGCATGTTGGGGATTTCCCCGCTGGGCCCAAAACGAGGACTTCAGCAGAAAATCCCCAACATGCTCTTAGCCGCGTTCCAGCGCATACAAGCCGCCGTCGGCGCTTCCGAACAACAACAATTTGCCTGCCAGGACCGGACTCGAAAACACGCCGCCCAACTCGTGGAGGGCTTTCACATAGCCCTCGGGCGTGCCCACCCGGCCGTAGAAATCATCTTTCACAATGTGCTGTTCATCAGGAAAAAAACGGGCCCGGTGAGTCCGGTAGCCGTCGGTGTGGAAAGCCCAGCGTATGGCGCCGCCGGTCCGGTCCAGGGCGAGGAGTTTGCCGTGCAGGGTGCCGAAATAGAGCAAGCCCGGCGTACAAACGGCCGGACTGAAAATATTGAACTGGACGTTGCTGCGCCAGTGTTCCTGGCCGCTGGCGGCATCGAACGCCACCATCACATCGTCGTCTGAGGTGCCGGCATAGAGCACGCTGTCGCACAGGCTTAGCGCCAGCGACCAGCCCTTAGGGAAAGATTTGTTCCAGTGGCAATAGCCTTTTTCGGCATCGAGGGCGTACAGGTTGTAGTCGCGGCCGCCCACGAAAATCAATCCCTGGCCCGCTATTGGCGAGCCTTGCATTTCCCCTTTCGGGAAAAAGCGGTGCCCGACGGATTTGAATTTCCAAACCAAACTGCCGGTGCCGGCATCCAGCGCGTACACATACCCATCGAAGGAGCCGACATACAGTTTGCCCTGGTACCAAACGGGGCTGGCATGAACGACGTCGCCGGTGGCAAAGCGCCACAATTCGTGGCCGTCGGCGCTGCGCAGGGCGTACACCTGCCCGTCGCCGGAGCCAAAATAAACCACGCCTTCCTGCAACACCGGCGTGGAATGGTAGTAGTCGGCGTAGCCATACAGCGGGTAAATTTTTTCGCCCGCCGTCCGGAAGCGCCAGAGTTCCTTGCCGGAGTGTTTTTGCAAGGCATACAACACACCATCGCCGCCCAGCACCAACACCCGTTCGCCATCCAGGCAGGCGCTGGACCGGATAGGGCCTCCGCTGCGAAAGCGCCAGCGGGTTTTGCCTGTTTCCAGGTCGATGGCGTAGAGGGTACTATCGGTGCTGCCGACAAAGGCGGTCTCTCCGCTGATGACCGGCGCAGCCACGATAGGGCCGCGGGTTTGGAACTTCCATTTCAGGTGGGGGGCCTGCGCCATATCGGCAGGCAAGGATTGGCCAAGGGCCAACTGGCTCAGCAAACTGAGCAGGCAGCAAATCATTGTTTTCATAGCATCGTTCTCAGCCGGGCTTGAAAAAAATCCGGCTGGGTCGGCTACAAAAATTGTGAAACAGGGCGGCTTGCCTTGGCTTGTCCGACGGAGATAGGCTGTTTTTAATGCGGACAGCAAGTTTGTAGCCACCGGTGTCAACTTCCGCTACTTGAGGGGCTCGGTACCGTAGCGTTTGCCCTGGCGGGTCATTTTGAGGAGGTGGTTGAGCCGTTTTTGGACTTCCTCCTGGCGGAGCAGGCCGGTTTCGCAGATCCACCCCACTTTGAGCCGCTGGTAGAAATGCGGAAAGCCCTGAAACGTAGCCCACACCTGCGCGTCGGCCTGCAACTGTTCCAGCAGCCAGTCTGGAATATCCAAGGGATCTTCGGGCGACCCGATCTGGTTTCGAATGGGCTCTATGCCGGCTTCGGTCATGAGGCCCAGGCCCTGGAGTTTCCAGATGCGCTGGCGGTTGAGTTCGGAGAGAAAACTTTTTTTGCGCCGGGGCGTAATGCGTTGGACCTTGCTTTCGTCGTCGTATTTTTTCACGGTGCCATCAATCCAGCCGAAGCAAAGGCATTCCTCCACGAGTTCGTCGTAGGACACCGAGGGTTTGCCGGAGGCTTTGTTGAAGGTCCGAATCCAGACCTCCGTTTTGTCGCTGCGGTGGTGGGTTTCGAGCCAGCGGCGCCATTCGGCCCGGTGCTGCGGGTAGTAGACTTCGGTGATTTCCATGCGGGTAAAATTACTATAATATTCTATCTTGCGGCATGCCAGACAACACTCCAACCTATTTTGACCTCGTATATGCCGTGGTGCGCCAGGTGCCGAAAGGCCGGGTGACGACTTATGGCGCCATTGCTGATTTTCTGGCGCTGGGCGCCTCGCGGATGGTCGGCTGGGCGCTCAACCATGTGACACCCGGCGATCGCGTGCCGGCCCACCGGGTGGTCAACCGGAAAGGCGAACTCAGCGGCCGCCATCATTTTGCCACGCCTACGCTTATGCAGGAACTGCTGGAAGCCGAGGGCATTCGGGTGGAGGAAGACCGGGTACAAGATTTCAAAGCACTGTTTTGGCACCCGGTAGAAGACCTGGGCGAAGACTGGGAGCCGGTATTGAGCCCTTAGCCTTTTTCCCCGCCAGCCGTTTCGGCCGCAGGCGTCGGCTGTTGGCTTCGTTTTTTAAAAAACTTCTGGTGTACCACGAGCAGGCCGAAGGACTCGCCGTCTTCCTTGGTGGTTTTGGCATGGTGCGCGCCGTGGGCGCGCAAAATGGCGCGGGAGTATTCGCTGTCGAGTTGCCGGAACCAATTGAAGCGCCGGTGGATGTACACGTCGTGGATCAGAAAATAGGTAAGGCCGTACAGGGAAATGCCAACGCCGATAAACAGGACCCAGAAATGCTCGGTCAATCCGCCTACCATGTAGCAGAGCATGCTGGGAATGGCAAACACCATGAAGAAGCGGTCGTTTTTTTAAAAAAAACCTTCTTTTTCGTGTTTGGGTTTGTGGTGGTCTTCGTGCCAGTTCCACAAGAGGCCATGCATCACGTACTTGTGGGTAAACCAGGCCATGAATTCCATGCCGGCATAAGCCGCCAGCGTAATCAGGGTATAGACAATCCAAGTCATAAGTAGTCAGATAAAGGCTTGCGCAATGCACCTTAAACACCTCGAAGGCGGGAAGGTTTACGAGTATTCAGGCTTCCAGGGGCAGAAATTTCGCGTCGGGTGCTGCCGCCATAGAGGGCGCTGTGGCATGCAACGACTGGCCGTTGAGCACTTTTTCGTATAGGTCGAGGTAGTCATTTGTCATACGCCCGATCTGGAAACAATCCTTGACGTATTCGTGGCAGCGGTGCGGCAAAAAGGCGCCGGAGTGCCGGATGGCATCCAGCAGTTCGGAGCGCTTCAGCGAAAGGCAACCGAATTCAGAAAAACAGGCTTCCACCTGGCCGCTCCATTTGCCTTTGCGGCCTTCGTTGGCCGGTTTCCGGCAGAGCAATTCGGGCAGCGAGCCGTAGGGCGTGCCAAACACCGGGCAACCAAAATAGAGGCTTTCCACCACGGCCAGGCCGAAGGGTTCGTGCCAGATGATGGGGAAAATCAGGCCCCGGGAGCCGTTGAGCAGGATGTTGCGGCCGTCGCGGCCCAGCACCCCGTGAAAGCGGGCACTTGGGCTCAGGGTGATCCGCAGGCCTTTGCGAAAATTGACCCGCGAGCCCCCGATCACGTGCAGGCGGGCGCCGGCCATTGAGGCCAGGTCGATAGCGCCGTGCACGTTTTTGCCCCGCCAGGTGGTATTGCCCAGAAAATGAAAATAATTGCGGGGCATATCCAACGCCACTTTCCCGTATTCGCTCAGGTCGATGCCCGGGTACACAAACACCTCGCCGCCGTGGCGGGCTGCATGGTCGGCCGACAGAAATACCGTGTTAGGGTGGAAGATGGCCGCCGTGGTGCTGTTCTCGCAGTAGGTGATCAGGTAGGGTTTCCGGAGGTCCAGGTATTCGGCCGGCGGATGGTAAAAGAAATGGACAAAGTCCACATCCTCGGGTATTTGAGCGGCGAGCGGTCGTTTTTCATCCAGGATCATGACCGGCGCGAAAAGGCAAAAGGAATCTTTTTTGACCAGAAAAACCACTTCGTGGCCTTGCGCGATCAGGTTTTTGCCCAGCCACACCACGATCTGTTCGGCGTCATCATAGGCTTGCGTGGGAATCCGGCTATTCTGAACGATCAGAATCTTCATGTTGTACGGCGATTCGCTTGATTGTAGTGATTAGAGGTATGGGGCATGCGTGTAGTGGTAATTCGGAGTGAAAGGGGCACAACACCAAGCGGCAAGTAGGGAGCAGCAAGCATTTGGACGGGCTGACGACTGTTGTTCGGGCAGCGTGCCTGCAAATGTGCAACTTCCCGGCGTTTTTGCCCAGATAAGCGGCAGGAAAATTCCAACCTTTGCAGCGCCATATGTCATACCGCGACACGCTCGACTATCTGTACGCCCGTTTGCCCATGTTTCAGCGCATCGGGCCTGCCGCTTTTAAAAAAGACCTGGACAATACCCTGGCCCTCTGTGCCCTGTTGGGCAACCCCCAACACCGCTTTCGCAGCATTCATGTGGGCGGCACCAACGGCAAGGGCTCGGTCAGCCACATGCTGGCCGCCGTCTGCCAGGCCGCCGGCCTGAAAACGGGCCTGTACGTGAGCCCGCACTACCAAGACTTCCGCGAACGCATCAAAATCGACGGCCGCTACATCTCCCGCCGCCGGGTGGTCGAGTTTGTGGCCGAACACCGCGCCCAAATCGAAACCATCGAGCCCTCGTTTTTCGAACTCTGCGTGGCCATGGCCTTCGATTATTTTGCCCGGGAAAAGGTCGACATCGCTATCGTGGAAGTAGGCCTGGGCGGCCGGCTCGACAGCACCAACGTGCTCCGGCCCCTGCTCAGTGTCATCACCAACATCAGTTACGACCACCAGAACCTGCTCGGCGATACGCTCCCGCAAATTGCTGCGGAAAAAGCCGGCATCATCAAGCCCGGCATACCGGTGGTGATCGGCGAAACCCACCCCGAATCGGCCCCGGTTTTCCTGGCCAAAGCCGCCGAAACAGGCTCTGCCATTGTTTTTGCCGACCAACATATCCAGGCCCTCGAACACGCCGGCTCCGACTGGCGCGCCACGGAATACAACATCCTGATCGACGGCCTGGCGCGCCCCGGCACGCTCCGGGTGGATGCGGCCGGCCCGTACCAGGCCAAAAATGTGGCGACCGTGCTGCAAGCCCTCGCCTGCCTGCCGGCGGAGTCGGGTATCCGTATCCCGCCGGCTGCCATCGGCGAAGGCCTGGCCCAACTGCGCAGCCGGACCCGTTTTCAGGGCCGTTGGCAGGTGCTGGGGCAATCGCCCACCATCCTGTGCGACAGCGCCCACAACGAAGCTGGCATCCGGCTGGCCTTTGCCGAACTGGCCCGCCGGCCGTTCCGCCGGCTGCACGTGGTCACGGGTTTTGTCAACGACAAGGAAGTGGACAAGGTGCTGGGACTGTTCCCTGCCGCAGCGCAGTATTATTTTGCCAAAGCCAACATCCCGCGCGGCCTCGACGCCTCGGTGCTGCGCGACAAAGCGGCCACCTTCGGTTTGCAGGGAAAGGCGTATGTTTCCGTCAGAAATGCCTTTCAGGCGGCGCGGCGGGCGGCTGCGCCGGAGGACCTGGTGCTGGTCATTGGGAGCATTTTTGTGGTGGCTGAAGTGCTGCCAAGGCCGAGGTGAGCGTGTTTCGTGTTTCGGGGTGCATGTTTCGTGTTTCGGAGTGCGTGTTTCGTGTTTCGGGGAGCGTGGGTGGTTTTTAATCAAAAATGAAGGCATGCTGCACGGAAAAAAGGCGCTGGGGAAACACAGGATATCGTGCATTCAATTTTTAACGATGCGATCCCAAGCGCCCCTTAGTTTTTTAATCAACGATTCAAAAACAGTTTTCTTCGATGATAACCCGAGTTTGTATGCCGGCCTTGATGGCGGCTTTGTTGTTGCCTTTTTTAATGGATGCTCAAACGGCTACGGTGTTTGGGCGCATCACCGACGCGTCGACCGAACAGGCCGTGGAATTGGTCACTGTTTTTATCAAAGACGGTCGCACGGCCGTGACCACCGATGAAAAAGGCAACTACGCCCTGCAGGTGCCGGCCGGGCAACGCCTGACGCTGGGTTTCCGGCGGGTGGCCTACAAGGAAACCAGCGCCGACGTGCTGCCGCTGGAGGCCGGGGCGCGGTTTGCGCTCGACGTGGCCCTGGCGCCCGCCCAGTCGAACCTGGAAGTGGTGATCCGCGACCGCCGGCTCGACGACGCCGGCATGGTGCGCGAAAGAAAAATCGACGAACTCAAACTCCTGCCCAGCACCACCGGCAACCTCGAAAGCGTGCTGCCGCACATCGCCCTCGGCACCAATACCGGCGCCGGCGGCGAACTCACTTCGCAGTACCAGGTGCGCGGTGGTAACTACGACGAAAACCTGGTGTATGTCAATGATTTTGAAATTTACCGCCCCCAACTGATCCGCGCCGGCCAGCAGGAAGGCCTGACCTTCCCGAACCTCGACCTGGTGCGCGACCTCTCGTTTTCCTCCGGCGGCTTTCAGGCCAAATACGGCGATAAAATGTCGTCGGTGCTGGACATCAAATACAAACGCCCCGACAGCACGCGGGCCAGCGCCAACCTCAGCCTGCTCGGCGCCTCGGCGCACCTCGAAGGCAGCGTCAAAAGCCGGAAAGACAACTACCGTGCCCTGCGCTACCTGGTGGGCGCCCGCTACAAAACCACCCGTACCCTGCTGGGCAGCCTCGACGTGAAAGGCGAGTACGTGCCCGATTTTTACGATATCCAAACCTACCTCACCTACGACCTCAACCGCAGTTGGCAACTCGGCCTCATTGGCAACTACAACCGATCGGTCTACAAATTCCAACCCGAAAGCCTGGTGCGCGCCTTCGGCCTGGTCGACTACGCCCTCCAGATTCGGACCGCTTTCGAGGGCCAGGAAGTAGATGATTTTACGCAGGCTATGGGCGGCGTATCGCTCACGTACCTGCCCGACCGTGAGCGCAATCCCTTGTTTCACAAAATATTGGCCTCCACCTGGCGCAGCCAGGAAAACGAACGTTTCGACATCCTGGGCTACTACATCCTGGGCGAACTGGAGGAAAGCCTGGGCTCCGACGAGTTTGGCGAAATCGTCAACATCCTCGGCACCGGTACCCAGCACACCTGGATCCGGAACTACCTGACGGCCGACGTCCGCAACCTCGAATATCGGGGCGGCATCGAATTGCAGAACGACGAGACCGAAACCGGCCTCACGCGCAGCCACTTTTTGCAATGGTCGCTCAAATTTCAAAACGAACAAATCACCGACCAGATCAACGAGTGGGAGCGCCTCGACTCGGCCCTGTATTCCCTGCCTTTCGATACAAATTTCCTCTTCGTGCGCCGGGTTTTGAAAACCAAAAACGAACTGAACAGCAACCGTGTCAGCGCTTTTTTGCAGGATACCTGGACCTGGCGGAAAGACGGTGTGCGTGAAATACAGGTTACGGCCGGCCTGCGCGGCCAGTACTGGGACCTGAACCAGGGTTTCTTCGTGACGCCCCGCGCCCAAATGTTGTACAAGCCCCTGAACACCCGCAAAGACGTGTCGTACCGACTGGCCACAGGACTGTACTACCAGCCGCCGTTTTACCGCGAGTTGCGGCGCCTGGACGGGGTGGTCAACCCCGGCGTGCAGGCCCAGAAATCGGCGCATGTGGTGGGCGGTTTCACCTATGATTTTTTGTGGGGCAAACGGCGTCCGGTGAAGATGCGTTTGATTACGGAGTTGTATTACAAACAAATGTGGGACCTCGTGTCCTACGACCTCGACAATGTGCGCATCCGCTACGCCGGCCTCAACAACTCGCGGGGCTACGCCACAGGCATCGACTTACGCCTGAACGGCGAGTTTGTGCCTGGCGCCGAAAGTTGGGTCAACCTGTCGCTGCTGCGCACCCGCGAGGCCATCGACGGGGTGCAGCACCAGGTGCGCAACGTCGGCGACCGCGAAGGCCGTCCGGTGAGCGATGTGCCCCGGCCGACGGATCGTTTCCTCACGTTTTCCACGTTTTTCCAGGATTACCTGCGCCGCAACAAAAACATCCGGATGCACCTCAACTTCACGGTGGGCACCGGCCTGCCGTTCGGGGTGGTCGACAACAACGTCATCTACCGCAACCCCTATCGCTTCACGCCCTACCACCGCGTCGACATCGGTTTCGGTTTTCAACTCTGGAAACGCGAATGGGAAAACCGGCGGCCCCGGCATTTCCTGCGCTTCACGCGCAATACCTGGGCCAGCCTGGAGGTGTTCAACCTGCTGAAAGTAGCCAACGAAGCCTCCAATACCTGGATCAAGGCCATCACCAACGTGCAATACGCCATTCCGAATTACCTGACGGGCCGGCGGATCAATGTGCGGGTGCGGATGGATTTTTAGGGGGAAGGAAGGAGCGCTGCGTTTTGGCTCCGGGAGGTGTATTTTTTACAACTTCACCAACTTCAAGACCTGTCGCTCGCCGCCCGTGGTGACCACCAGCGAATAGACGCCAGCCGGAATGTTGTTTTCAAAATAGACCTCCTGTTGGTGCGAGCCAGCCGGGTAAAACGTTGGTGGGATCAGGTGCTGCACCAGCCGCCCTTGTGTGTCAAGTAAGTCGCTGCTCAATTCGCCGGGGCTTTGCATCGTCCAAGTAAATTGGCCGTGAGATGAAACTGGGTTTGGGGTAAAATCGAATGTAAGTCCTACAGCCGCGCGCGTATCTTTTGTTTCTAGCGCATTGTTGTTTTGATAGCGCCATAATACCAGGTTGGATTCAATGATATTGACGCAAGTTATTTTCCCTGCTTCATCAAGCAGGATGTCCCCCTGATCTATAATGCCATCGTAACCAATAGATTTTATTAGGCCATTGTCACCAAATGATTCATCCAATGTTCCATCTGAATTGTAACGTGCCAGAAAAAAATTATTATGTTGGTTAGTGCCTGAATATGCCCAAGTGCCTAGCAAAATCTTCATATCAGGTTGTACTACCATGTGGTTTATAAATTCCGACAATCCCCAGTCGCAAAGCAATTGCCCATTAATGCCGAAGTTGTTATCTACACTGCCATTGGGGTTTAATCGAACTACCTTTATTTTATCAATAGTATCTGTATAGTAACTAGGGCCACTGAAGATAATTTTCCCATCATTTTGTACATTTCCAACCAAGGCCATGTCGGTTTGGTCAGGATATCCATACAATATGCCGCCATTTATGCCAAAGGAAGTGTCTACTTTGCCATCTGGATAGAAACGAAAAACCTCCATGTCGGATGGATAACCATTTGAGCCAAAAGTAACAATTTTGCCATCTTCTTGTAGGGCAAGAGATCTGATGGTTTTATACGTGCTGGTTGGGTTCGAAACGTATATGCCGTTTGATGCGAAATTTGGGTCAAGAGATCCGTCTGGAAGTAACTGTACTAAAAGTGCTCTATTTTGATACGATTGTACAGAAAATCCTCCAAGTAGGATTTTGCCGTCAGGATTAATCAGTATAGAAAGAAATTTATCCAAACCTGTTCCTAAGTCGAATGTAAAAACTCCGTCTTGCCCAAAAGTTTTATCAAGGCTACCATTTGTATTGACCCGGATCACAAAGGCAAATCCTTTGCTATTCTGCGAAGTGTATCCACAACAAATCAATTTATTGTCCATTGTCCGGGCAATTTTTGACATGCCACCAAAACCTCCCCAATCAATGTTTACATCCAAGTATGCTTGCCCTTTTTCACCGAACATGCTATCCAAACTCCCATTTGGGGACAGGCATGTAAGAATTATCTTTTCGGTTGTGCCATTCAGATCTGTACATAAAGACATTACCAATATTTTGTTGTCAGACCTGAGTACGGTACTGCTACTTACATACAATTTTGTTGAATCTCTGATTTCGACTTTGCCTCCTTTGCCAAAATCCAGGTCTAAGCCCCAAGTTGATTGAGCGCTAAGCGCTGTTTGGGTAAGCACCACCAAAAAACTATAAATAAAATATATTTTCTGAAGAATATTCATAGATGGATTATTTTTTTTGGTTTTGTTGCAAAAAAATCCCTATGTGAGTCGTTAATAGTATGAAAAGTCAACTGGTTTATATATTTTATTTATTTTTTAATAGCAATTTACAATCAAACTATCACAATTCGTAGACTCCCCCTGGTATATTATCCCTCCGCCAAGCAAAGTGCTATTATATATCTGCGAATACACTTGATAACCGGCGCAACCTTCCTTGTTTAATATGTCAGTACCTGTTATGTTAAGATATGAATCTATGCTTGCTCTAATACGGTTGTAAAAATCATCCTCAGTCATTCCTGAAGGGAAATTGTTATTTATGTCGTTTTGGGCATTTAGTATTGTGCTGTTTAGTATTGAAGCAGCTAACTCGTCGCTTCTGTTTAAGCAATTTGACGAATATCCAGTGCCTTTTTTTTGAATTAAAATCCCAATACAATTAATGTGTATCAACTTTTCCTCGTTTTGATAATTAAATTCAAGATAAATATTTCCTAAAACAGCTGCACGATCTGTCCATGTAGAGTGAACGTCATCTGTATATGTGTTAAAATTGAAAAGAGATTTACATGCAGCCTTATTTACAGATAGTGGGGTGTTGCTCGCCGGGGCAGGAGAATTATTGAACCCTGAAAACATGCCAGATAAGTCACTTTTTGTAAAAAAATAGTTGTACGTAAATAAATAAGGCAACATATCAATAATAAATTGACGCGCCTCACTGCTATTGTTATTTTCTACTAAAAATTCGTATATTGGGTCTATCAGGTGTTGTGCATTGGCAAGTATTTGCCGTTCCGTTGTATTAAGAAAGCCAAATACGCTATATGCTTCGCCCTGTAAGTTGTTTTCTTCAAAATACTGAGCAATTATAAACATGGGATTGGAATACAAATTTTGAAAATGGAGATCAAGCGAGTTGGTGTTGTTGCTCCCTCCGCTACTATTCCCACTTCCTCCACCGCTGCCGCCGCTACTATTGTGTGTTGATACTACTGGCGTAAAAGTGGTGTTAGGAAATCCACCGTGCAAGGGTTCGGTATTCACCCAAAATACCCCGCCGCCACCATAATAAATATTACTGTTGTCATACCACCAACCGGCCACCATGCTTGTGGTGATCGTGCCACTCCCTGTTGCGGGGTCAAACTCTCCAAGATCCACTCCATCGTTCAGGATATGTGCCGGCCCGGCATAGGCGCCGGATAAATCAAAGGCGCAAACAATTCCCGTGAAATCAGTGGGATGAAATGCTTTGTTGTTTGTCAAATACGGGTTTTCTCCCCTGCATAAAATAAGTCTGGCCTCCACTTGTGTTGAGTCAGACTTGTACAATATCAAAAAGTACCGCACAAGGGAATTGAATTGCGGAATGGTTTGCAATGGACAGATTACAACAGGTGTGGTGGAAAGGTAGTCGGCAGTTTGAGCAAACGCCCAGACGGGAGACACTTTGATCGAATCGCCCAGGTCACTCGAACTCGAAATCTTTTTCGTTACTCCGAATTGATCAACAAACCAATTTTTTGCTTCTTTCACCGTAATACTTTCGCTCCTGTATTCCAATGCGCTTGTATTTTTTCCTGGTTTATTCACAGTTGGGTCGTAGATATCTTTCCTGCAACCAAAAATGACAAACAAGGCAAGAATAACAGCGAATACTGTACGGTTGGTTTCATAAATATGAGATTTATCGTAATAAAAAAATGTGTCTTGGAAGGCTCGTTGAACTGCCTGCCAAAGTTAAGCCCTACATTCCATATAGTCAAGTATTCTACAATAACGTGACTTGATATGCTATCCGGAATTCACTGTACATATTTTTCAAAAAACGCCATAGTCCGCGACCAGGCCAGTTGGGCGGCATCCTTGTTGTAGCGCGCGGCGGAGGTGTCGTTGTGAAAGGCGTGTTGCACGCCCTCGTACACGTATTGTTCGTAGGTTTTGCCGGCGGCCCGGAGGGCTTCTTCGTAGGCGGTCATGCCGGCGTTCACCCGTTCGTCGAGGCTGGCGTAGTGCAGTTGCACGGCGGCTTTGATGTTGGGAACGGCTTCAGCGGCGGGTTGTCGGCCATAGAACGCCACAGCGGCTTGCAGCGCCGGCACCTGCACGGCCAGGTTGTTGGCCATGGCGCCGCCCCAACAGAAGCCGACGCAGCCAAAATGCCCGTTGCAGTCTTTGCGGGCCGCCAACACCTCGAACGCGCGGACGAAGTTTTGCAGGCTTTCTTCGGGTTTCAACTGGGTGAACAGGGTGCGGGCCTCGTCTTCGTTGGCCGGGGTGCCGCCCAGCGGCGCGAGGGCATTGGGCGCAACGGCGAGGTAGCCGGCCTGGGCTGCGCGCCGGGCCACATCTTCGATATGGGCGTTCAGGCCGCGGTTTTCGTGGATGACCACTACGGCAGCGTAGGGTTTTTCTTCCAGCGGGCGCGCCACATAGGCGGCCATTTGACCATTTATCCCTTCGTAGTGGATGTATTCGGTAAACAAATCGGTGTCGGCCGGTATGGCCGGCGCCTGGTAGTTGGACTCGAGCAGGGGCAGCAGCGACATGGCCGCCGCCGTGCTGCCGGCCAGTTGGGCCAGCCGGTACAGGAATTCTTTCCGGGACAAGGGCCGGTGGGTGTACTCGTCGTAGAGGTTGATGATGCGCTGGTCGAGCATACGGAGCAGTAGTTGTTTTTTGAAAAAATGGCCGTGCCGGCAAACGCACGGCTGACAAATATACAAAAAGCGCGCTCCCTCGCCGTGTTTGGTGTTTTTATTTTAAATACATGACATTCAGTTTTTTATGTACAATTTAAATTAAAAAAAATATCAAAACCCTGGCTCCTGATGCCCGGCAAACGCAGGCGGCAGCCCTACCTTCCACAACTCATTTTACCCGAGACCGGAAAAAACGGAACCGTGCCGCCGGAAACAGGATAGCCCAAGGCTGAACACCAGGGTCTGTTTTGTGTGCCGGCCGCTGTCCCGTTTTTCACAACCTGACCGAACCATGCTTGTCAAGACCTTTGCCGGCGCCGTACACGGCGTGGACGCCAAAACCATTACCATCGAAGTCAACACGGGCGGAGCCCTGGGCACCACTGCCGACAAACCCGGCTATTTCATCGTAGGCCTGCCCGACAGTGCGGTGCGCGAGGGCCAGCAACGCACCGAAGCGGCGCTCAAAAACTCGGGCTTGCGGCTGCCGCGTTTCAAAACCATCATCAACCTCGCGCCCGCCGACCTGCGCAAGGAAGGTTCCGCCTTCGACCTGCCCATCACCATCGGCATGCTGGCCGGCACCGGCGTGATCCCGGAAGACAACCTCGACAAGTATTTCATCATGGGCGAACTCTCGCTCGATGGCTCATTGCGGCCCGTGAAAGGCGCCCTGCCCATTGCGATTCAGGCCCGCAAAGAGCAGTTCAAAGGCTTTATTTTGCCCAAGGTAAATGCCCGGGAGGCAGGCATCGTGAGCGACCTGGAAGTGTACGGCGTCGATACCCTGAACGAAGCCATTGAAGTGCTCTCGGGCAGTGGAGCCATTCCTCCGATTCAGGTCAACACCCGCGAGGAGTTTGCCTCCAACCTGGATAATTACGACGTGGATTTTTCGGACGTGCGGGGCCAGGAAAACATCAAACGCGCCCTGGAACTGGCCGCTGCCGGTGGGCACAACGTCATCCTGATCGGGCCACCGGGCGCCGGCAAGACCATGCTGGCCCGGCGCCTGCCCACCATCCTGCCGCCGCTCAGCCTGCACGAAGCGCTGGAAACCACCAAAATACACTCGGTTGCCGGCGTGCTGGCCGGCCACTCGGCCCTGGTGACCACCCGGCCCTTCCGGGCGCCGCACCACACCATCAGCGACGTAGCCCTGGTGGGTGGCGGCTCCGACCCGATGCCCGGCGAAATCAGCATCGCGCACAACGGTGTGTTGTTTCTGGACGAACTGCCGGAGTTCAAACGCACTGTGCTCGAAGTGATGCGGCAGCCGATGGAAGAACGCAAGGTGACCATTAGCCGGGCCAAGGTGTCGGTCGATTACCCGGCTAGTTTTATGCTGGTGGCGAGCATGAACCCCTGCCCCTGCGGCTACTACAACCACCCGGACAAGGAGTGCGTGTGCGGCCCCGGTGTGGTCAAACGCTACGTCTCCAAAATATCGGGCCCTTTGCTGGACCGCATCGACCTGCACGTAGAGGTGACGCCGGTATCGTACGACGAACTGACTACCCATGAACGGCCCAAACTGACCAGCGCTGAGATTCGTGAACGGGTGCTGCGGGCGCGGGAAGTCCAGGCCGAGCGTTTTCGCGACCTGCGCGATGTGTATTGCAACGCCCAGATGCCCAGCCGCATGGTGCGGGAGGTCTGTGCACTGGATACTACCGGTACGAACCTGCTCAAAACCGCCATGGAGCGCCTGCAACTGAGCGCCCGGGCGTATGACCGGATTCTGAAAGTTGCCCGGACGGCGGCTGACCTGGCGGGCAGCCCGATGATCCGGATGGAAGATTTGTCGGAGGCGATTCACTACCGGAGTTTGGATCGGGAAGGCTGGGCAGGGTAGAGCGGCCAATCGGCCGGCTCCGACCCAACTTCGAAATTCGGTGTTCCTTGTTCGATATTCGATATTTAATGAATATCGAATATCGAACAAGGAATATCGAATGTTGAAGTTGAAGTAAAAAGGTGTAAATGAAAAGGGGCTTATCTATGGATTTATCTATATTGTTATGGAAAAACGTTCAACTGCAAAATTTGACTTGGAGGATCGATTGATCGAATTTGCTGTCCGAATCATTGATGCAGCGGAAGTCTTGCCTAAAACATTTGTATGTAAACATCTCGGCAACCAGATTGTACGATCAGGGACAGCTCCGGCTTTGAATTATGCCGAGGCCCAATCGGCCGAGTCGAAACCAGATTTTGTGCATAAGATGAAAATATGCCTCAAGGAACTCCGGGAAACGGCTGTTTGCCTGAAAATAATTCAGCGAAAGGAATACTTCAAAGGGGAACGACTTGACCCACTCCTGAAAGAGAATAATGAACTGATTTCGATCTTTGTAAAAAGCATCAAAACGGCGAAAGAAAAAGATGTTTCCAAGAGTCAGTAATAGTCCGGAATAACCGGAAAATTGACTCATTTGGTTATTAATGAAGGTTTGTCAGAAGCCATTCACTGCCGGAATTTGGATCGGGAGGGCAGGGTAGAGCGCCAATCTTCCGACTCCGGCCCTACTTCGATATTCGATATTCCTTGTTCGATATTCGATATTCATTAAACATCGAATATCGAACAAGGAATATCGAATGTTGAAGTTGAAGTAAAAAGGTGTAAATGAAAAGGGGCTTATCTATGGATTTATCTATATTGTTATGGAAAAACGTTCAACCTCAAAATTTGACTTGGAGGATCGATTGATCGAATTTGCTGACCGGCTCCGACCCAACTTCGAAATTCGGTGTTCCTTGTTCGATATTCGATGTTTAATGAATATCGAATATCGAACAAGGAATATCGAATGTTGAAGTTGAAGTAAAAAGGTGTGAATGAAGGGAGCGTAACTATGTATTTGTCTATATTGTTATGGAAAACCATTCAACCGCAAAACTTGACTTGGAGGGTCGATTGATCGAATTTGCTGTCCGGCTCCGACCCAACTTCGAAATTCGGTGTTCCTTGTTCGATATTCGATATTCATTAAATCGAATTGGCTGTCCGAATCATTGATGCATTCGCGATCTGTTCCTAAAAATCGCAGGTGCCACCAAATTTGCTAAGCCATTTCTCCCGGCTGGCGTAATCGGGCATGAAATCTTCCACCAGTTTCCAGAACCGGTCGGAGTGGTTGAGTTCTACGAGGTGGGCGAGTTCGTGGAGAATGACGTAGTCCTGCACCGGTTCGGGGGCAAACAGCAGGCGGGTAGAGAGGTTGATGTTGCCGTTGTGGGAGCAACTGCCCCAGTTCGAATGGTTGTATTTTAAAAAAACGCCTTTGATCTGCCGGTTAAAGGTCCGGCGGTTCCAGGCCAGCACGCGTTGTTCGATTTCGGCTTGGTAGTCGCCCGCTACGATACGCGACAATAGGGTTTTAATGGCCCGGGTACGGGCAGCGGGCGTGGAACGGGTACTGAGCCGCAGGGCCAGGGTATTGCCGACGAGTTTGCCGGTATGTGAGCCGCGGTCCTCGACCAAAATATCCAGCACATATTGCCGGGTGCCCACCTGCAATACATCCCCTGTGTGATATTCCTTCGGGATAAACGGCGCCAGCAAGGCCGTGCGCTTGGCCGCCCATTGTGTGACGCGGGCTTCCAAATCATTCAGGTGCTTTTGCAGATCTGCTTCGTTGGCTTTCATCGGAATACGCATGCCGATCCGCTTCCGGGTGACACTGTACCGGTGCCCGTTGCGTGGTTCCTGCACCACTTCCACCGGCAAAACTGTCCCGTTGACCGTAATGTGCGCGATGAATTTTTTTGTCACTGCCTATCCTTTTTTCGTTGCGAAATCGCGCATCAGTTCGGCCAGCGCTTGAACGCCTTGTTTGGGCATGGCGTTGTAGATGGAGGCGCGGAAACCTCCCACCGAACGGTGCCCTTTGAGGCCAACCAAGCCGTTGTTTTCGCAGAGCGCCAGGAATTCCTTTTCCAGCGATTCGTAGCCTTTGTTCATGACAAAACAAGCGTTCATCAGCGAGCGGTCTTCCCGGGCAGCCGTGCCCACAAACAGCGGGTTGGCATCAATTTCGTCGTACAACAACCCGGCTTTGAGTTTGTTCCGGCGTTGCATCACCTTGGTGCCGCCGAGTTTCTTGAGCCAGCGCAGGGTCAGCATCGAAACATAGACCGGGAATACCGGCGGCGTGTTGTACATCGATTGTTCTTTGATAAAGGTCCGGTAGTCGAGCATTGAGGGCAGGTGCCGGTTGACCTTGCCCAGCAGGTCCTCCCGTACAATGACCACCGTGACGCCCGAAGGGCCGAGGTTTTTCTGGGCGCCGGCATAGATGAGGCCAAAGGGCGCTACATCGACCGGGCGGCTCAGAAAATCGGAGGACATATCGCACACGATCGGCGCCGGAGATTTCGGAAACTTGTGGTACTGCGTACCGAAAATGGTGTTGTTGCTCGTCAGGTGCAGGTATTTGACATCCTTCGGAATTTTTACCCCTTTCGGAATATGGTTGTAGTTCTGCTCTTTGGAGGAAGCGAGTACCTGTACGTTGCCAAAGGCTTTGGCCTCCTTGATGGCTTTGTTGGCCCAAGTGCCGGTATCGACGTAAGCGGCGGTTTCGCCGGCATCAAGCAGGTTCATGGGCGCCATGAAGAACTGCGTGCTGGCGCCACCGGTGAGCCAGAGCACCTCGTAGCCGGCCGGCAGGTTCATGAGTTCCTTCACCAGGGCCGTGGCTTCTTCGATGATGGCGGTAAATTCCGGTCCGCGGTGGCTCATTTCGAGCAGGCTCAGGCCGCTGTCCTGGTAATTGACGATGCCTTTGGCGGCTTCTTTGAATACGGAGGCCGGCAAAATAGCAGGGCCAGGAGAAAAGTTGTACTTTTTCATGTGCGTGCGCCGGAGCAGTTTTGTGTTTGGGCGTGGCTCCGAAGGAAGGCGCAAAAGTAAGGGTTTCTCCGTTGCGGGCGCCGGTTTTCCATATGTTCCATTGGAATGTTGTCCGGCTTTTACCTCAACACCAATTTTCTTTCCCATACTGGCCGCTCCGCATTGGGCGCTGCCCAAAAGCCTGTTGACCGCTTTGCAAATAACATTTGGGCAACAAAACCGCCAGGTGACAAATGCCCCCTGTTATTGAAAATTCCCTCCCCTAATGTTTCGATTTGCTAAAAAGACCTTTGGAAATCGGAAGCATTCGTATTCCG
>JADLDL010000388.1 GCA_020846655.1 Saprospiraceae bacterium
GCCGGATCGGATGGATTGATGTTTGTACCTTATTTGCAGGGCGAGCGGGCGCCTGTGTGGGATGCGGAAGCCGTAGGCATGATGCATGGGCTTCGCGGCCGGCACACCCAGGCGCATTTGCTGCGCGCTGCCGTGGAAGGCGTTGCCTTGAATTTGCGTCGGATTGCCAGTTTGTTGCCTGGCGCGCAGTCCGCTGTGCGGATCGCTTTGTCGGGTGGGGCGGCCAATAGCCCACTGTGGCGTGCCGTACTGGCTGATATTTTTCAACTTCCGGTCCAGTGTCCGGAAGGAGGCTCGGTCGACCAGTCGGCCCGGGGCGCTATTTTGATGGCGCGCACAGCCCTGGGCTGGCCAGAATTGCCAACAACTCCCACCTTGGAAACGACAATGCCTGACCAAAAAAACGCGGCTATTTATCACCAAGCCTTGGCGCGTTTTATTCACCTTTGCGGCCATTCGATCCAGCCGCCGTCCGGCGTTTCACCGGATCCTGTTGAACTAACGTAACGTACCGTATGCAACTTCTTGACGGAAAACTTTTATCCGAAAACATCAAGGCCGAATTGGCTACCGAAGTAGATCTGTTGCGCCAAAAAGGCGGCAAAGTTCCGCACCTGGTGGCTGTGCTGGTTGGCGAAAACCCCGCCAGCCAGGTCTATGTATCGAGCAAAATCAAATCCTGCGAACAAATCGGCTTCAAAAGCACCCTCGTCCAACGGCCAGCCGAGACAACGGAGGCGGAATTGCTGGCCATCGTGCAGGACCTGAATGCTGATCCGGACGTGGATGGTTTTATCGTTCAACTGCCGCTGCCCAAGCATATCGACGAAGAAAAAATAACCCTGGCGATCGACTATCGAAAAGATGTGGATGGTTTCCATCCGGTCAATTTTGGCCGTATGGCCCAGGGCATGCCGGCCTTTTTGCCCGCCACCCCCTACGGAATTATCGAAATGCTGCGGCGCTACAACATCGAGACGGCGGGCAAACACTGCGTGGTACTGGGGCGCAGCAACATCGTAGGCACGCCCATCAGCCTCCTGCTGTCGCGAAAAGGCTATCCCGGCGATTGCACCGTGACGCTGACGCATTCGCGGACCAAGGACCTGCCGGCAGAAGTGCGCCGCGCCGATATTGTGGTGGCGGCCATCGGCATTCCTGAATTCGTAAAAGCTGATTGGGTGAAAGAAGGCGCAGTGGTGATCGATGTGGGCATCAATCGCATCCCGGACGCAACTAAAAAATCGGGCTCCCGCCTGGTCGGCGATGTTGATTTTGAAGGTGTTGCGCCCAAATGCAGCCACATCACGCCGGTGCCTGGCGGTGTGGGTTTGATGACGGTAACCGCCTTGCTCATGAATACCCTGAAGGCCTGCCGGAAGGAAATTTATGATTGAACATCAGAATCCCGGCAGGGCTTTTTCTACCGCCAGTTTGTAAAAACGACCCACTGGAATGAGCGTTTTGCCAATTTCCAGCCCATCGGCCGAGCGGGCGGTGATTTTATCTTTGGCCACCAGAAAAGACCGGTGCACTCGTAAAAACTGCGCCGCAGGTAGGGTTTGTTCAAAATGCGCCAGGGTTTCCTTGGTTAAAATTTTACCGTTCGGCGTCACGATACGGACATAGTCTTTCAGGCTTTCCAGGTACAAAATATCCGACAAGAGCAGTTTCAGGTTTTTTCGATCGGTCCGAACGATCAGGCTGGCCGGTTCGGGCTGTATGGGCGTTGGCGCCATCGGCGCAGCGGCTGTTGTCCGGGCATGAAACTTGTCGATGGCCAGCAAAAAACGGTCAAAGGGTACCGGTTTCAACAGATAGTCTACGACATCAAGGTCAAAACCGTCCAGGGCAAACTCCCGGTAGGCCGTAGTCAGTATCACTTCGGGCCGTTGGCGGAGCGATTTCAGCAGGTCGAGCCCTGTGAGTTCCGGCATTTGGATATCCAAAAAAAGCAGGTCGATGGGTTGTCGTTGCAAGGCTTCAAAGGCCTGAATGGGATGGGTGAAGGTTTGCCGAACGCTAAACTCCTGCAAGCGACCGAGGTAGGTACTCAGGATATCGATCGCGATGGGCTCGTCATCGACAATAAAACATTGGTACGGACTCATACGTCGAGTTTCAAGTCTACAGTGAAGGTGTCGGCTGCATCCCGGACCTGGATTTGATAGTGTCCGGGGTACAACAATGCCAGTCGTTTTTCAATATTTTGAAGGCCAATGCCGTGCGATGTTTCTACTGCTGCCGGCCGTTGCCGGGGCTTGCTGTTTTCGACCCGGAAGTGCAGGGTATGTTGCTCCACAGCCAGGCGAATATTGATAAAAACGGCATCGTTGGTTTGGCTGGCGCCGTGCTTGAACGCATTTTCGACAAAAGGCAGCAGCAACAAGGGCGCCAGCAGCGCTCCGGTTTCGGATTTCGGGTGCCGAAATTCCAGTTGCAGGCGGCGGCCGAAGCGCAGCCGTTCCAATTCCAGGTAGTGCCCGATAAGTTCGAGTTCTTTTTCCACGGGAATCCGCTCGGCATTGCATTGGTAGAGCATAAAATCAAGCAGCCCGCTGAGGCGCAGGATGCTATCGGCGGTGTGCGGCGATTGGGTAAGGGCCAGTCCGTAGAGGTTGTTGAGGGTGTTGAATAAAAAATGCGGGTGGATTTGCGCGCGCAAAAACTGGAGTTCGGCGTCTCGTTTTTCCAGTTGCAGGCGGCTGGCCAGCCGGTCTTTTTTGTCCCAATCCCGAATCACTTTGAGCGCCACCGCAAAGCCGATGACAGCATAATCTCGAAACAGGTTTTTCGAAATTTTGGAGAGCGGCAAGTCAAAGGTGATGCCTTCGTTGAGCCAGGCATACCAGTTGGTCCATTGCAGGCGGACGACCATCACCAGCAGAAAAACCAGCGCACAAGACAGCCAGAACAAGGTTTTCTGGCCTCGCCACAACAGGCGGGGCACCAGTCCGTAGGCGATCAGGTAGAAGGGTAGGGCAATGACCGGCAGGAAAAACAGGGTTTGCCGGACCAATTCCTGCGGGTCGTTGTAGTGCGGCAGGTTGGCTACGTATTCTACCAGCGCATATCCCGCCCACAGCAAAACGTGTAGTGCAAATCGCTTCATGTTCCAAAGGTAATTGGAGCAGCCTTTTCCTTCATCAATTTGTAGGCAAACGCCTGCCAGCCACGGCAGACGGCCAGGTTTTGTCGGCTGGCGCCGCCTGACGACGCGGCTTTGCCTGCGACTGTGCCAGGAGACCTCTTCGGCGATAATGCAGGCAAGCCGGTTTTCGGCAGGGCTACATTTGAAGAAACAAGCAATTGTTTTTCCTCAGCCAAAACTTCCGTTTCAAATTTTTTCAATTCTAAAAAAGAGAACTATGAAAACACGTTGGTGGTTTGCCTTGCCCGCACTTGTTTTACTGGCCGCTCAGGCCTTTTCGATTGACCAGAAATTGCCCGCCACGCGGGAAAATGAGGAATTTCATGTGCTGTACGACCCGCCCGGCTCGATCATGCGTACGCTCAAACACGCTTGTTTTGACTGCCATTCCAACCACACGCGCTACCCCTGGTATGCCCGGGTGCAGCCGGTAGGGTGGTGGTTGAAAAGCCATATTGATACGGGGCGGCAGGCCTTGAATTTTTCGGAATTCGGCCGCTGGATGCCTGGCGACCAGGCCGATGTGTTGCGGCATTGTGCCAAACTGGTGCACAACAAAGAAATGCCGCTGCGCAGTTACCTGTGGTTGCACCGGGAGGCCCGGCTGACGCCTGCCCAGCAAGAGAAGTTGGGGGAGTGGCTGTTGCGACTGGCCGACAGCCTGGAAAACGCCGGGAGCACCGGCGCTCGCCTGGTGTCCAAGTCTGCTTCCTGCGACGACGACGAAAATCCCCGGTGTTGTTTTGAAGGCATGCCGGAGCAATTAAGCGCCGTACTGACCATCGCCGGCGACAGCGAGCCTGGGGAACGCCTGGTGTTACGGGGTCGGCTGCTTCAGTCGGATGGTAAAACGCCGATGGCGAATGCTATTTTGTATGCCTACCACACCAACGCAGAAGGGCTGTATGCCAAAACAGGAAAGGAAACAGGGGTGCAGCGCTGGCATGGGCACCTGCACGGCTGGCTGAAAACCGACGCGGGCGGGCGGTATGAAATCCGCACGATCCGGCCGGCGCCGTACCCGGGCACGCAGATTCCGGCGCATATCCACACGGCCTTGTGGGCGCCGGAACAGGGAATCGAGCCGCAGTTTATGGAGGAGTTTCAGTTTGACGACGATCCTTTGGTAGCGAAGACTGTTCGGGAAAAAGCGCGTCGCGACCCGGCGCGCAGCGGCCTGTTTGTCTTGCGGCGCGATGCTTCAGGGGTATGGCAGGGGGAGAAAAATTTTCGTGGGAAATAAAAAAAAGCGACCGCGTGTTGTCACGCGGTCGCTGAACCATTGCTAATACAATTGGACCCTAATATCTTGTCCTTACTTCAGGTTAAAGGAGCCCGTGCCTACCAGGTAACCTTTGTTGAAAATTTTCACTTCGTATTTGCCTTTTGCGAAGTTTTGGCCCGGCTGCCAGCCGCCGCAAACATTGGTTTCGCCATTTTCGTAGTTGCAGGTAGCAACCGTGGTGTAGCGGAATTCCTGTTCGTTGCGTTTGTCTTGAGCGATACCGGAACCCAGGCTTTCGACGGCCAGGGTAGCGCCCGTGGGATCAATTACCGTCAGGTAGAAAGTTTCTTCACCGGCAGGTACTACTTCGTTCGGTTCGGTCACGAAGCAGATGTTCAGTTTGTCCACTTTGCTGGCACGGGATTTGGATTTTTCTTTGCCATTGCTGCGTACATCGACGGATTTCACGGTGATGGTTTTCACCCGGATAGCCGAAGCAATGTCCACTTTTTTGCTCAGCACGGTACGCTCCGTTTCCAGTTGTGTTTTTTCGGAAATAAGGGCGGCTTTAGCCGTGCTTTCCTCCGAAAGGCGCGATTGCGTCTCTGTCAACGAGGTGTTCAGGTTTTGATTTTCCGAGGTCAGTTGGGTGTTCTTTTCCGTGAGGATACCGTTTTCGGCTTTCAGTTTGTCGATTTCGGCCAGGTACCCTTGTTTTTGCTTTTCCAAACGAGCCAGGGCCGATTTGATGTCGCGTTTTTCGCGGATCATTTGTTCGATCTGGCCTTTGTTCTGCTCAAGTTCTTTCAGTTGCTGGTTGATTTTCTCGTCCAGTTGGGCGTTCAAACCCTTTTGTTGTTCCAGTTGCGCAACGGCATCGTTGTACTTCGTATCCAACTCGGCAAAGGCTTGTTTTTGTTCGGTCAGTTCGAGCGAGGTAGCCTCCAGTTGTTGACCAGCCTTGAATTTGCTAATCATGAGGAAGATACTCAAGCCGAGCAGCACCGCGATGGCAATCCCGGCCATGGTGAGCAGGCGCTTCGAATTGTCATTGGGCGTGTTGCCGTAATCGGGAGTAGGGTTCGGCTGATTGAAATTGCTGGGAGTGTTCATACTTAAAAAGAGATATAAGGTTTAACGTTAATTAAATGATGTCTAGCGATTCAAACATAGGCGTGGTAAACACCGGGATTTGCTTTATTAAAGGTTCTTGTTACAGACTGTATCGTTTGCAAAAGTCACCAATAAACCCCGGCCACCAATTCTTTATTGCCTGCTGGGAGTATAAAATTCCCATATATGGCCTAAATTAGTAGTAAAACCCAACAGGTGGTTCAGGGTATTCCCCTAGCGGCAAGGGCAAAAAAAATCAAACCCTGCTATCCGGTTCTTCCGCCTGAATCCATCGGGGAAGTTTTACCTTTGCTGCTCTTTTCCACCACCCAAATGTACGCGCTATGTCTCTGTTTGACGCATTCGATTTATACAACATCCTTTTCCTCGATATCGAAACGGTGCCTGCTGTAGCCGAATTTGAAGAATTGAGCGAGGAAATGCAGGAACTCTGGGCCGTGAAAGCCAGAACCTTGCTGCGCAAAACCGCCGACGAACTCGAATACGACGAAATAGCCGAAACGTTTGCCACCCGCGCCGGCATCTATGCTGAATTTGGCAAAATTATCTGTATTTCCGTTGGCTTCCTGACCCGCCAGCCCGGCTCCGACGAGCCGCTCTTGCGCCTGAAATCGTACACCAACCACCTCGAAGCGAGTTTGTTGGAGGATTTTTCCGAACTGCTCAACAAGCATTTCAACAACCCCGACAAATTCGCCATCTGCGGCCACAACATCAAAGAATTTGACGTGCCCTACATTTGCCGCCGCCTCCTGGTCAACCAACTGCCCTTTCCACGCATCCTCGATATTGCCGGCCGCAAGCCCTGGGAAACCAAACACCTGCTGGACACGATGGATATGTGGAAATTCGGCGACAATAAAAACTACACCTCCCTGCGCCTGCTGGCTGCCGTGTTCGGCTTCCCCTCGCCCAAAGAAGATATGGATGGCAGTGAAGTAGCCGGCGTGTACTGGGAAGAACGCGACCTGGATCGTATTGCCGCCTACTGCGAAAAAGACGTGCTGGCCACCGTGCAACTGTTCCTGAAAATGAAACGACAACCCCTGCTCAACAACAACCAACTGGTGATTGTCCGCTAAGGCCCCACCGCGCAGCGGTGCCGAATTTTCTTTTTGCTAAAATCAAACGCTTGTGAAACAACATCTTATCGCGCCTTCCGTATTGGCTGCGGATTTTACGCGCCTGGCAGACGACATTGAAATGGTCAACCAAAGCGAAGCCGATTGGTTCCACCTCGATGTCATGGACGGCCGCTTCGTGCCCAATATCACCTTCGGCATGTTCATCATCGAAGCCATCCACAAAATGGCAAAGAAACCCCTGGACGTGCACCTCATGATCCTGGAGCCCGAAAAATACATTGAGGCCTTCCGCAAGGTGGGTGCACATGTTATTACGGTGCACTACGAAGCGTGTCCGCACCTGCACCGCACCATCCACCAAATCAAGGAAACCGGCGCCCTGGCCGGCGTCGCCCTCAACCCCCATACGCCCGTACAGGTGTTGGAAGACGTGATCGAAGACCTCGACCTGGCGCTGATTATGTCTGTAAACCCGGGTTTTGGCGGTCAAAAATTTATTTACCAAACCCTCTCCAAAGTGCGCCGGCTCCGCGAAATGATCGACGCCACCAACTCGCCGGCCCTGATCGAAATCGACGGTGGTGTGGGCCTGCACAACACCGAAGCGCTCCTGCAAGCCGGCGCCGATGTGCTGGTGGCCGGCAACAGCGTCTTTGCTGCTGCCGACCCGCGCGCAACGATATCGGCCCTAAAAGCGTTTCAATCCGTACCCTTGTAAATATGCCGGGAACGCTGGATTTGAACAGACTGCTGAACATGAAGAAGATTGATAAATTATTGCTGACCAGTTTCATAGGCCCTTTCGTGGTCTCCTTCGGGATCGCGTTGTTTGTGCTGGTCATGCAATTCCTGTGGCTCTACATCGACGAGATTGCCGGGAAAGGCGTCAGTGTTTTTATCCTGGTCGAACTAATCGCCTACCTCTCCATTTCCACCTTCCCCATGGCCCTGCCCATTGCCGTACTGATTGCCTCCGTGATGGTCATGGGCAACCTGGCCGAGCGCTACGAACTGTCGAGCATGAAATCGGCAGGCGTATCGCTGCTCCGGGTGATGCGCTCGGTGGCTGTGGTAGCCGCCGGTATCGCCTTCTTTTCCTACGTCTGTTCCGATTTTTTAATTCCTATAGCCAACCTGAAATTCAAATCCCGGCTCTACGACATTCGCAAGCAGAAGCCGGCTCTGACCCTGGAAAAAGGCGTTTTTAATGAAGATTTTCGCCAGTTTGTCATTCGCATCGGCGACAAAGGACGCGACGGCGAAACGATCAACGATGTGATGATCGAAGACCAGACCAATAGCGGCAAACTGAAGTTCAACCAAATATTGGCCGACAGCGGGCACATGTTCACCAGCGCCGACAACCGCTTTTTCGTCATGAACCTCTTCGACGGCGCACAATACCAGGAACCCAGCACCCAGGGCAAAACCAGCAACCAACGCTATCCGTTTGTGCGAACCAAGTTTAAATCCTGGACCAAAGTCTGGGACATGAGCGAATTCGAAATGAACCGCACCGACGAAGGGCGCTTTGCCACCCAACGCACGATGCTGAGCATGAGCCAGTTGCGCATGAACATGGACTAGTTGTACAGTGAAATGAAGGAAGGCCAGGCCAATGTGGTGGACGATCTCGTGAACAACCTCAAACGGGAAGCCAAAAAGCCGCCTGCCATCAAACCCGCCAACACCACGCCGGCTGAAATCAAGCCGCCCCCAAAACAAGCCGCCCGCCCGAAGTCGAAAAACAGGTCTAAAAAAGTCCTCGGCGCTCCCAAAAACGATACGCCCACGCTCGCAGCACCCACCGGCCCGAAATTGCCCAAGCAGAACCTGAACAAGCCCATCGGGGAATACGCCACGTTTTTGGAAACCTTTGCGCCGGAAGACCGCGACAAACTGATGCGCGACGCCGCAGCCCAGGCCCGGGTGGGCTATACCACCTTCGACCGACGGCTCGGCCAGATCGAAAGCCGCAGCAAAGAAGCCGTCAAGACCGGCTACGAATTGTTCACCAAATACAGTTCTGCCCTGGTGTGCTTCATTTTTCTGTTTATCGGTGCGCCGATGGGGGCCATTATCCGCAAAGGCGGATTTGGCTATCCGATCCTGGTATCGATCATCTTTTTTGTGGTCTTTATCATGCTCACCATCATGTGCCGCAAACTGGCGGAAGCCTATGTGCTCAGCCCGTTTTGGGCAGCCATGACGCCCTGCATCATGCTGTTGCCCATCGCTGCTTTTCTGAGCCGAAAGGCCATGAACGATTCTCAAATGATCAACACAGACCGCTTCGATCGCCTGGCTTTTCTGCTGCGGCGGTGGTTTGCGAAAAAAGAAGCGACGCCGGCGGCATGAAAAAGAGCGACTGGTCTAATCCCTGGTTTTTTATCCCAGCCCTGTTGTTCCTGAACACCGGACTGGCCTTACTGCTGCTGGTGCCGCACGGGGAGGAGATTTTATATTTCAACACCAGCCGGACGGAGCCCTGGAACACGATCTTTCGGTTTTTTACCCGCTTGGGCGAGCCCTTCACCTTTGGCTTGGTGGCAGCCCTGCTACTCGTGTTGCGCCGGTATCGCTTTGCCCTTTTGATCGCCCTGGCCGGGCTCATTATCTCGCCCTTGTCCTTTTTTTTAAAAGATAAAATCGGAAAAGACCGGCCCATTACCTATTTTGAAAAAAGAGGCCTGCGCGAAACCGTGGCACTTGTGCCGGAAGTAGACCTCAACGGCGGCCAAACCAGTTTCCCGTCGGGCCACACCATGGCGGCCTTCGGCATTTACGGCTCCATTGCCCTGAGCAGTCGCAGCCAGCGGGGCAAACGCTGGGGTTTGTTGTGCGCTGGCGTGGCCATTCTGGTGGGCTTTTCCCGTATTTTTTTGGTGCAACATTTCCTCGTGGATGTGGTAGCCGGGGCCTTTATCGGCATCCTCGTCGCTTGGGTGGTTTGGAAAATGGACGACCGTTTTTTCCAGCGCTGGAAAGGCCTGGACCGCAATTTACTGCAATCGATTCGCTAAGAGCGTGTTTAAAATTCAGTCACCGGGCTGCAAGCGGCTAATTTTGTTGCATGCCGCGTTATCCCGAAGCCTCGGGACGCCGTAGGCGCTCGGCTATGGCTGCAAATTTTGCCTTGCCTGAAACAAAATTTGCTCGCTTTCGCCTCGGCACTGAAATTTAAACACGCTCTAAATCGCCAGTTGCTCCCGGCAGTACGCCAGAATGCCCGCCTGATCGGCCGGGTGAAACACCCGCCAGTCGCCCCGTTTTTTAAACCAGGTCGCCTGCCGTTTGGCATAGTTCCGGCTGTGTTGTTTGATTTTATCAATCGCTTCTTCGCGGGTGTACAGGCCGTCAAAATACGCAAACCATTCTTCGTAGCCCACCGTTCGGAGTGCCGGCTGGTCCCGGTAAGGCAATAAGTGCCGGGCCTCTTCTTCCAGGCCCTGTCGAACCATTTCCTCCACCCGGGCATCAATGCGGGCATATAGTTCGGGCCGGGGCAGTTCCAGTAAAATGTACACCGGCCGAAACGGACGCGGCGTTTTTTCAGCCGCCAGAAAGGAGGAATAGGGCCGCCCGGCTTCCAGGCACACCTCCAGGGCTCGCCGCAACCGCGCGGGATTTTGCCGGTCCACTACCTGAAAATACGCCGGGTCCAGAGCCGCTACCTGCTCTTGCAACCAACGCAGGCCTTGTTGCTGCTCCTGTTGGCGCACCCTGTCCCGGACCTCAGGTGTGATGGGCGGGAAATCATCCAGGCCGTTGCAAACGGCTTGCAGGAACAAGCCGGAGCCGCCCACCAAAACAGCGGCCGGCACCCGTTCGAATACCTCTGCCAGCGTTTTCAAGGCATCGCGCTCAAAGTCGCCCACACTGTAGGGCTGGCTGACCGGAAGGGTATCAATAAAATGATGCCGCACCAGGGCCAGTTCTTCCGCACTTGGTTTGGCCGTGCCAATGGACATTTCGCGGTAAAACTGCCGGCTGTCGGCCGACAAAATTTCCGTGCCCAGGGCTTGCGCCAAAAACAGGGCTGTTGCGGTTTTTCCCGTGGCGGTGGCGCCGCCGATGACAAACAAGGTATTGGACATTGGACTGTGGCCGATTTTGGGCGAAGGTATTTTGTCTTTTTGGGTTTCAAGGGCCCGATACCGCAGCGAAGCGTAAAAATGCCCCAAATGCAATTTATTTTCGCCGCATGAAATTCAGCCTGCGTCATCAAAGTTCCGGCAAGATATATCCCTACATGGTCCAAACCGGGCATTTGATGATGCGCGGTTTGTTTCGCAAAATTTATATCCACAACCGCAAAGGGGTGCCCACCGACAAGCCCGTGTTGCTGGCCGCCAATCACCCCACGGCTTTTGTGGACCCCTGCGTCCTGTGCACGTTTCTGGAGCCGCCCTTGTACAACATGACCCGGGGCGATATTTTCCGGAAACGTTTTTTCCGGATGTTCATGGAGGGCATCAATATGTTCCCGGTGTTTCGGGCAAAGGACGGCTATGTCGGCCGCGACCGCAACGACGAAGTGTTTGAATTTTGCCGGCAAAACCTGTCGAAAAACCGCGTGGTAACCATTTATGTGGAAGGCGAACACCACCTGGATCGCTGCGTCAAGCCGGTTCAAAAGGGCATCATGCGCATTGCCTTCGGCACCTATGAAAAATACCACCTGGAAGAACTGCAAATCATCCCGGCCGCCTGCAACTATACTTACGGCGACCGCCCCCGCGACGAGGTGATCCTGAACATCGGCGCGCCGATTTATGTCCGCGACTACTGGGAAGAATACCAGGCTGACCCAACCGGGGCCATCAACCGCCTCGGCGCCGATATCCGCGAAGCCCTCAAAAAGGTGACCCTGCACCTCGACGACCTGGCCGACTCCCCCCTGGCGGACCAACTGCTGACCCTCGACCGGGCCGAACACGCCGGTTCCTTGTTTCCGGTGGTGGAGTTTGGCAACCAACGTTTTGTGTCCGAAAAAGCCATTTGCGACAAGATCAATGCCGCCAGCCCCGCCGCCAAGCAGGAGGTCGCATCGGCGACCAGCCATTTTTTCGAACGCCTTCAATTGGCCGGCCTCGATGCCGGAGCCTTGTTGCACCCGGAATGGGGGCACTGGAGTCGGTTGCCACTTTTTTTGCTGGGCTTTTTGCCTTTTTTGCTTGGTTACCTGACCAGCCTTCCGGTCATCAAGGTGGCGCAGTACGTCACCCGCAAGGTGGTGAAGAAGCGAGAATTTCTCTCCAGCGTACACCTCGGCGTGGCGTATTTTTTTGCGATCCTGCTGTACTATCCGGCCTGGCTGTTGGCCGGCGTGCTCAGCCACAATCCCTGGTGGATCGCGCTCGCGCTTTCGCTGCCGGCGCTGGGTTGGTTTTCCATGTTTTTCCGCGAAAACTGGGCGCGCTGGTCGGGCGCCCGCCGGGCCTTGCGGCACCCTGAGCGCGACAATTTGCTGGCGCTGCGTCAAAAAATTGACTTATAAATCCTGAAGCACCACAAAGCCCGGGTCGTAGGGACCGAGATGGGTTTTGAGTTCGTCAAAAAAGCGCTCGCCGTACTTGAGGTAGTAGGGAATGAAATTGTCGGAGCGCTCTTGCAGGCCATTGCCGGGAAAAAGTTTCTCCTTGAGCGCCCGCAACTGGTTGATCGTCACCTCGTGTTTTTGTTTTTCGGCGCGCAGCAGCCGGCTTTCCCACTGTTGCAGTTGGGCGGCGGCTTTTACCTCGTCGGCGCGCACGGCTTTTTCCAGCGTCGGGTCGATGGCCAGGGCTTTTTGCGCGATGCGCTCGAAAATGCGCTGCAAATCAGCCACTTCTGCATTCAGGCTCACTTCCGTATCGGATTGGGCTTCGACATAGGCGCGCACCAAACCATCCGTGTCTTCAAAAAAGCGCTCGACCGGGAAGCCGAATTTGAGCGAGCGTTTGATCGAATCTTTGTCGAACCAAAGCACCGAGTTGCGCCGCACCAAAATAGGGTAGGGGATGCC
>JADLDL010000389.1 GCA_020846655.1 Saprospiraceae bacterium
AGATGGAAGCCCTGCGCCTACAGAAAACAGAAGTGCTGCGCCCGGAAGCCTGGCGGTTTATTGAATTGTTGCAAACCGATACGGCCAGTATTTTCTTTGACCACCCGGCCACCGCGCAGCGCGAAACGGCGCGGCAGATCGTCACCGAAGGGTTTCGCCAGATGAGCCGGCAGGCCCGGAGCCTGAAACGGGAAGCGCTGTCCTGGTCGGCGTTCAAAGGTTTTGTGCTCCGCCACATGGCCCTGATCGACGCCTTCAGCCGGCTGGATGTGCCTACATCGGGCACCCGCACAGCGCCCAATGCCATCAGCAAAAACCACGGCCCATCGTTCCGGATGGTGGTGGAAATGACCCGGCCAGTGCATGCCTGGGGCGTTTATCCCGGCGGGCAGTCGGGCAACCCCGGCAGCCGTTTTTACGACAACCTGCTCGAATCCTGGGCTACGGGTCAATATTTCGATTTGGAATTGATGGACAAACCCGAATCCAAGCCCGAACACCGGCAGATTTTGACGCGTCAAACTTTTTTACCAAAATGAGAAACACCGCACTGACCATACTTTTTATTGCCTGCGCAGGCAGTTTAGGCCTTCTGGGACTGCCCTGGTGGGCCTTGGCTCCGGTGGGCATGCTGGCCGGCTGGCTGTTTCCACAACGCGCCGGCCGAAGCCTGCTGGCCGGTTTTGCCGGTGGCTTTTTGTTGTGGGCTGTCCTGGCCGCTTGGATGGATTGGGCCAATGGCAGCCTGTTGTCGGCCCGCGTGGGCCTGTTGTTTCAGGGTATTTCCGGAAACACCCTGATCCTGCTGACGGGCCTGATGGGCGGCCTGCTCGGCGGCTTCAGTTGCCTCTGCGGCCGCTGGGCCCGCGATGTGTTTGTGGCGCCTGCCCAAAACCGCTGAGTCAGATTTTTTTATAGCGGAAAGGCGACAATTCCACCAGTGTGGACTAATTTTGGCGGGCGTATTTGTACAATCCCTCTGTGGCTCTTTCAGAGAGCCCGCGCTAATCCATACTCCCTTTTCACATTTCCAAGGCCCGGCAATCTGGCCACGCCGTTGTATCGGGCAAAAAGACTGAATTTTCCTGCGGACCTTAGGGGTCTTGCCTTCGCGTTTAACTAATCCACCAATTTTGAAGTATGGACAAAACCGGCAGCCGTTTTACCTGCCGGTTTTTGTTTTTTAGGCAACTGGGTCAAAGACTGTTTGCATGATAGTTGCTGGACTACACGGCTAATTTTGCTACAAGCATAAAAAACGGGTTGCTTTTCGATCGAAAAGCAACCCGTTTTTGTTTTTTCCGGATAAAAATTAATCCAGCGTCAGTTCAAATTCCACCCGGCGGTTTTTCTCCCGGCCGTCTTTCGTTTTGTTGGTCGTGATCGGGCGTTCTTCGCCGTAGCCATTCGAGCGGATCCGGCTTTCTTTCACTCCCCGGTAAATGAGGTAGTCGTAGCACACCTTGGCGCGGTCGGTGGACAAGCGGAGGTTGTTTTCGCTGCTGCCCACGTCGTCGGTATGGCCGCTGATCCGGAGGTTGTAGTCCGGGTATTGCTTCATGATCTCGGCGATTTCATCGAGCACCTGGAAGGAGGAAATTTTCAGCACTGCCTGTCCGGTTTCAAACTGCACGGCTTTCATCGCAAACTCCAGGCGTTCCTTGGTTTCTTTTTTCACTTCCGGGCAGCCGTAGTTGGTGGATGGGCCGGCGGTGTTCGGGCATTTGTCGAGGTTGTCGGCCACGCTGTCGCCATCGGTATCGGGGCAGCCGTTGTAGGGGCCGGCCGCATCCGGGCAGGGATCTTTGTCGTCGGGCACGCTGTCGCCGTCGCTGTCTTTGATCAGGGGGCAGCCATTGTTGTCGACCGGGCCGGCTTCGCGCGGGCACTTGTCGTCCTTATTGGCTACGCCGTCGCGGTCGGAGTCGGGGCAGCCCCGCACGGTACCGGCTTCGGTTGGGCATTCGTCTTCGTTGTCGGCCACACCATCGCGGTCCGAATCCGGGCAGCCGTCGAGCGTACCGGCTTCAGTCGGGCATTTGTCGTCTTTGTCCGCTACGCCGTCGTTGTCCTGGTCGGGGCAACCCATCGTTTCGGCAGTGCCGGGGTTCTGCGGGCAGAGGTCGTCTTTGTCGGCGATCCCGTCGAGGTCGGCATCGGGGCAGCCCAATGTTGCAGCGGGACCGGGTTGAGCGGGGCACGGGTCTTGTGCGTCGGGCGTGCCGTCGTTGTCAGCGTCGGCGGGTTTGGGGATCGATTTGTGGAGCAGGTAAACGAAGCCCAGGCCCAACTGGATGTTGTCGCGGTTGTCTTCCAGGGCTTTGCGGAATTCGGCTTGTGCATTAATAAACGCGTACTTCGAAATCCGGAAATTGGCCCCAACGCCGAAGGGCAATTGGACATGGCCGTTTTTGAAATCTTCCAGGAAATAGCCAGCGCCGGCAAAAACATAGGGCGAGATTTTAGCCTCGCTGCGCACGTTTTGCACCTGGAAAACGACATCAAGGCTGGAAGTAACGGTGTTGCCGGCAATACCGGGTAATTTGGCCAGGCCCAATTTTACGGGCACTCCAATGTTTAAAAAAGGAGCGACGTTCCGAAAATACCCGATCTCAAATCCTTCGCCCAGTTTGGCATCCTCGTCGTTGAGGAGGCCATACTCGTTGAAATTCAGTTTTGCATGGATGGCATTGGGGTACTCTCGGTTTTGGGCCATAGCCCGGTGGGTCAGGCCCCACGTCAGGATCAGGAGTAAAATGGCAAATTTTCTCATTGTGTTTCAGATTATTAATTATTCCGGCACCTAAACAAAAAGGATACCAATAACCTGAAACAGGTACTTTTTTTAAGCAGATGGCCCTGCAACGCAGGACATACGTCGGGTAGATGACTTATGCGTCGCGCCGGAGCAGGCGGGCGGCCAGTTTACGCGCCTCTTGCCGGGGACTTTTCCACCACTGCACTGAAAGGGTGGGCATGGTGTCGACATTCAATTTTTGAAAATAGCGTTTCACCTTGATCTCCCACTCGTAGGAGGGCAACTGACTCAGGGCCAGCACGCCGTCGTACAACAAGACGCTCCGGTGGTTTCCGCTGTGGATCAGCATCGGCACCACTACACCTTCCACTTCCGCATTGCGGCTCAACTGTCCTTGCTCGAAATACGGTTGCAAGGCAAATTCGACCTCCTGCATAAACATAGACGAGGTGTAGGATGCGTCCGGGTAATCCAACAGTTCTTTCATATTGCGCAACTGCTCCTCAGCGGCCTGGTACTCGCCGCGTTGGATCAGATCGCCGAAGGTGACCAGGTGCGACAGCACGCAGGTGCCGATAAAACTTTTGTTGGCGGCCAGCACCGTGTGCAGGCCGGGCGGTATGGAGTGGGCGATGTAAATTTTTTGCGTAGCTCGGGTGAGCGCCACGTGCAACTGGTTGAAACCCAACTGGCTGTTCCAAAAATGCAAGTGGTTGGTGAGTGTTCCCTGGGTATCCACCAGGCCGTGGCCAATGGAGAGCAAGAGCACATCGACGTGCTGGCCCTGCAACTCGGCAAACTGATACACCCCGAGGCCGTTGAGGTGTAGTTGCTGGATTTTTTCGTGGCCGGCAGCCCGGCGCTGGCGAATTTTGAGCAACTGACTCGCGATCAGGTCGCGCTGCTGCACCGTGGAGCAGGCAATACCCACCACCGGATAGGTTTTGGCCGG
>JADLDL010000390.1 GCA_020846655.1 Saprospiraceae bacterium
AATCCTGTGAATCCTGATTCAGACAAATGAGGCGGAGCGGGATGTCACCTCACCACAACCCCTTTTTACATTTTTCAAATTTTCCTTATACTTGCCCTAACAATCCATTTTCCAACTCCGCCGAATGACCACAACCCCTACCCTCGACCTTCATCCCCTTTCCAACGACCAACTTGAAATCCTGGCCGAACAAATCGAACTGCGCAAATGCGTGCTCGTTCTTGGTCCGGCCGTAGCTGCCGCGGTGGTCGACGGCCGCAATGTGCCGGTGCGCCAGCAGGTGGTGCAGGCCCTCAACGCTGAACTGCAGCAACAGGCGCCACACCTGATGCCGCCTGATCCAAATGATTTGGCCATGACCTGCACGGCGTACCAGAAGAGTTTGGGTGGCGGCAGACTGATGCTCGACCGTAAAATGGGCCAACTGCTGCGCGCCCATACCGAACCATCGGAACTGCTGCGACAAATTGCCCACCTGCCGTTTCGTGTAGTCCTGACCGTAGCACAGGACAACCTGCTCGAACGCGCCTACGCGGAAGAAGGTAGCTTTTACCAGGAAGGCACTTACCGTATGGGCAAAACCCAAACGGAAGAATACGACGAAACTTCGTTCCACCCGTTCGTTTACCACCTATTCGGACGCGCGCTGGAAAAGGACGTGGACAGTCTCGTGCTCACGCAGGACGACCAGATGAAATACATCGACTCGGTCCAGGGCGTGGGCCGCGAAACCCGTTTGCCGACGGCCCTGCGCAATGCGATGCAGGATTGCCCGTGCTTCCTTTTCCTCGGTTTCAACTACGATGACTGGTACCTGCGCGTGCTTCTGCACATTTTGCAGTTCAGTCAAAAAGCTGAAATTGTGTTTGGTTTGCACCACAGCGACATGGGCCAACTGGATGCAACAACTGAAGCATTTTACAAAAACCAGTTCAAATTTTCCTTTGCAACCGACGACGACCTTGAGCTGGTGAAAAACCTGCACGCACGCCTGCATGGCGCCGAAACACCGTCGAAACCTACTACGGTCACCCGCAAGCTTTTGTACTTGAATGCCCCTGCCGACCGCGATTTTGTTCAGGCGCTCGACAAAGCCCTGGTCCTCGTAAAACGCAACCACGGCGTCGAAAGTCTGACCCTCGAAAACATTACGGTTGGCTCAGATGTAAACGAAGCTCCGCACGCCCTTGTTGACGGCGCCCACCTGATCGTGCCCATCCTTTCGGCCGATTTTTGTGACGACGACCGACTCGTGAACGACCTGCTGCCCCGCGCCCTGTCACGACACATTGCAGACGCCGCGCGCGTGGTGGCCGTGTACGCCCGCGAAGTGAGCGGCGCGGCGGATTTGCTGGAACACAAAGCTGCCATGTTGCCTGGCGATGACATCCCCGTGAGCGACATGAACCGCGACAAAGCCTTTGAAAAAATAGCCCGCGAACTGGAAAAAGTGCTCGAAGCCCTATGAACCCCACAAACCGTTATCCGGGTCTGAATTCTTTTCAGACCAACCAGAAACACCTTTTTTTCGGGCGCGAACGCGAAGCGCGGGAACTTTTTCACCTCGTGTCGGTGGAAAAAACGGTGGTGCTTTTTGCCAAATCGGGCATAGGCAAAACTTCCCTGTTGAACGCCGGGGTGATCCCCAACCTGATGGAAAAATACATCGTGCCGGTGCCAGTGCGCTTTGGCACCGATGTGTTCCGGCCCGAGCAACACGCCTCCATCAGTCTGGACGAAGCCCTGCAACGATTCCTGGGTGTACCCGAACCGAAAGGCCGTGACACCTCGGGCCAGGAATCGTTGTGGGCACAACTCAAACGCCAGGTTTTTGAAAAGGACGGTAAAACCTACGTGCCGCTGCTCGTTTTCGACCAGTTTGAGGAACTTTTTACCCTGTACACCGAAAAAAACGAACGCCGCCGCATGGTGGCCGAACTGGCCGACCTTATCCAGGAACGCCTGCCCGAGGCCCAGCGCGAAAGTTTGCTCGACCGCCTCGACGCCGGCCAACTCAAACCCGCCGAGCTCGCCGAGGCCGAAAAGGTGCCCGACGTGAAGTTTGTGTTTTCCATACGCTCCGACATGTTGCATTTCATGGACGAGCTTTCCGAGGAAATACCCTACATCCTGCGCAGCCGCTACCAGTTGTTCGGCTTGAGCGACGAGCAGGCACGCGACGCCATTGTAAAACCTGCGGCCCTGACGACACCGGGATTTGCCACGCCGCCTTTCGGCTACAGCGAGGAAGCATTGCGCGAAATGCTGGCGAAACTTTCCAAAAACCGCGAAGTGGAATCCTTCCAGCTCCAGTTGGTGTGCCAGGCTTTGGAGGACAAACTCGCCAAAGGCCGGCTGCAAAAAATCGACCCCACGGAGTTGATGCCCCGCAACACCCAGAGCCTGCCGCTGGTTACACCCGATTACTACGGCGGTCCCAAAGGTCTCGAAGACATCATTGAGGCCTCTTACCGACGCCGGCTGGAAGAGCTGGACGAACGGGACTACCAGCCAGCGCGCCTGCTGCTCGAAGACGCCCTCATCAACGAAAACGGCCGCCGCCGCTCGGTGGATGTGGCCGACCTGCTCCCCCGTCCCGGCGTAAGCCAGGACCTGCTCGACACCCTCGAGGCCAAACGCCTTGTGCGCAAGGAACCACGCTTGGAGTCGTACTACTACGAAATAAGCCACGATACCCTGCTGGGACCAATAGGTAAATTCCGGAAAGAAAGGCGGGAAGAAGAAGAAATGCAAAAGTTGGCCGAAATAGCGGCCCAACAAAAAGCGGAGCAGGTAAAAATCAACAGGCGGAAAAGGGTGAATGCGTTGCTGGGTTTGATAGGGGTGGCACTTTTGAGCATTGCGCTGGTGGCCACATTGATGGCCAGAAAAGAGCAGAAAAAAGCACAAAAGGAGAAGGATAATGCAAACATCGCAATCCAAAAAGCTGACTCCTTACACAATGTCGCCCAACAAGCGTTGGATACTGCTGATCTCAGAAAAAGTCAGGCCGATGAATCAGCCATGCTGGCTAAATCTGCAACTGGACTTGCAGAAATCCGCAAATCAGAAGCCGCCGTAGCAACTGCTAAAGCCGCGGCTGAACAAAAAAAATCCAAAGAAGCCCTGCAAAAACTGGATGCGGAAAAAGTCAAACTGGCAAAGTTGTATCTGGAACAATCCTACAAACTCATCTACCAACTTGAGTACGACAAAGCCTACCCACTTCTCATGGATGCAGCGAAACTGAAAGTTGAAAAGCAAATGGTAAGCGACTCCCTGCTCGAAATGGCCTTTTGGTACGCCGAAACCGGCAACCTAACTCGGGCCTGGGGCATTTTGGATACCTCCTACGCTTTAACAGGCAAAAAGCTCGACAAAGGCCGCGGCGACCGGCAAGCAGCTCTGGATGCTATAAAACACAAAAATAATCCGATGTGGGATATTTTTCAGGAGCGGTATTATCCGAAGATGATCGCAATTGAGGGGGAGATAGATACGATTGGTGGAGCAAAAATAGATGATGATTCAATTCCTCCTTTTATCATAACTGTTTCAGACTTTCGAATGGCCGAAACCGAAACGACGTGGTGGCAATATGGATTGTATCGTGCAGCGACAAACCAGGAGTTACCCGGCGACGCCCCCAATCGGGGTGGAGCAACACCTGTTGTGAATGTGGATTGGTATGATGCGATCAATTACACCAATTGGTTGAGCGAAAAAAAAGGACTTAAACCCATTGTTTTAGGTGTCGAAGACGATAGAAACATTGAAACGGGCCCGGGTTACCGGTTGCCCACCGAAGCTGAATGGGAATACGCCGCCCGGGCGGGAACCTATTCCTCCTACGCCGGCTGCGATTCCGAAAAGGACTTGTTGGATTTTGCCTGGTTTGAGGTCAATTCCAACGGTCATTCCCATCGCGTAAAAACCCGAAAACCCAACCATTGGGGATTGTACGATATGAATGGCAACGTTTGGGAATGGTGCTGGGATTGGCACGGTAATTACCCGAATGTACCACAAACCAATTATCTTGGCGTAGGGGATGACGAGGGTACCGGCCGCGTAC
>JADLDL010000391.1 GCA_020846655.1 Saprospiraceae bacterium
ATTCTGCGGTTCGATATTCGATATTTTTTAAGCCATTTACGTTGGAATATCGAATATCGAACCGCAGAATATCGAATGTCGAAGTAAAAAAAGCGCCTTCAAACGTTTAAGTTGATGGCTATGGGGGCCGGGGGTGGGGTTACTTCGGCGTGAAATGCCACAAATTCTCAATCCCGGCCCACTCCAACAGGCTCGCCCACTACCCTTTCACCAATTTCCACATCGCTATTTGACCCGCCTCCTGTACCTGCAAAAAATACATCCCGGCTGGCCAGGCAGCCGTGTCGAGCCACAGTTGTGCAGGTGCCACTTCCTGTTCCCACAACACCCGCCCCTGCGTATCGCTCAGGCGCAGGCGGGCGCCGGGCCGGGCCGGTCGCTCCAGCAGCAAGCTCAGGACCTCGCCGAAGGGATTGGGCTGCACCCGCAGCAGCCCGCGCAGCTCCGGCGCGCCGGTACCCGTACAAACATCGGCGTACACCGACAGCGAGCTCGAATCCGGACAGCCGTTGTTGTTGAAAAAGACGGCCAACACTTGGTTGCCGGCCGTAGTCCATTGTACCAGCACAGTACTGGTGCCTTGCCCCTGCGTAATCAGGCCGTTGGCCGAAACTTGCCATTGGAAATTGGTAAATGAATCGTTCAGGACATAGGCTTCCGGTTTTCCCAGGCAGACGGTATCCGGCCCGCCAATAGCCGCCGGAGCAGGCACAATTTCTTCGATAAAAAAAGAATCGGTCACCGCACAATCCAAGCGGTCGCGAAAGGTGACGCCGTGCGCCCCGGCAGCCACCGGAACCACTACGCCAGGGTCGAGTGACAGGCCGCCGTCGAGGCTGTACTGGTAGGGCCCGCCGCCGCCGCCGAAAATCGTATCCACCGCCACCAGGGTTTGCGCCCCCGCGCAAACGGCTGTTTCATACAACAAAAAACCCTGCACCGGCGCCGGGTCGGCCAGCAGGATATTGATCAGGCTGCCGGTACATCCTTTCGAATCCGTGGCGGTGACGCTGTAGGCCCCGCTGCTCAAATTCCCGGCGCTCTCCGTCAGTTGCCCGTTCGACCATTCAAACGTATACCCCGGCGCACCGCCGCTGGCCAACACCGCCAGTAGGCCGTCTGAGCCGCCGAAACACAGAATGGGCAGGCTGTTGGCCGGGTCTGCCTGCACCACAATTTCGGTGGCTTCCTCCACGATGGCCACCGTGATGACCGTGTAGCCAAGGTTATCGGTCACCGTCACGGCGTACTGGCCGGCGCCCAGGCCGCTCAGGTCTTCGGTGTTGGCGCCGTTGGACCACTGGTAAGTATAGCCGGGCGAGCCGCCGCTCACCGTCAGGTCGACGGCGCCGTCTTTGCCCCCGAAACAAGTGGCCGGCGTACTCGCCGTGCTGAGCTCCGGCACCGGACAATACAGGCCACCGGAACTGGGCACCGACACGTTGTCGATGCTCATGGTTTCAGCGTCAGCGTTCAGGAAGCCACAGACGCGGATGCGCAGCGAACTGCCGCTGATGCCGCTGGCGGAGAGGGTTTGGCTGCCGGTCAGGTTGCTGCCCGAGCCGTTGAGGTACACGATGCTATGGCCCGTGAGGCCACCGCCGACCTGGTTGGGCAGCCGGGTCCAGGCGCCGCCGTCGGTGCTGTATTCCACGTCGATGTGGTCGGCAATCAGGTCCTGGGGCGTGGGACCGGGTGGTTCCTGGTCAAAACCGCTCCAACTCAGGTCGACTGAAAAGGCCGCACCGGTGCCGGGCGGGTCGATATCCACGACCGGACTTTCCCAGCAGATCACCTGATCGAAGTCTTTGCCTTCGAGTTTGCCGCCGCTGGTGCTGAAATAATCATCCGGTTCAATACCCAGCAAGGGCGTCAGGCCGTAGATATTCCAGTTGACGCCAAACAGATTGCTGTTGGTGCAGGTGCCGGCACTGGGGCCGCTGCACACGGAGCCGCCGAGCAGGCCTTTGTTGTCGATCGAAAACGTTTCGACATAGGGCCCGGCGGGCGCTACTGCCACCGTGGCGCTGGCACTACCGGTGCAGCCGCCGCTGTCGCTGACACTGACACTGTAGGTGCCGGGCAGCAAGGCGCTGCGGTCTTGCGGGTCGCCAGCAGCCGGCAAGTCGCTCCAACTGTAGGTGTAGGGCGGGGTGCCGCCGTTCACGTTGAGGTCGATTTCGCCGTCGGAAAGGCCGGCGCAGGTAGCGGCTCCGGATTGGGTTTCCACCGAAAACGGGTGGGTTTCCACCGTGGCAGTGGCCGTAGCCGTGCAGCCGCCGGCGTCAGTGACGGTCACGGTGTAGGTGCCGGCGCTCAGGTCTGTCAGGTCTTCCTGGGTAGCCATATTGCTCCAGGCATAGGTATAGCCCGGTGTGCCGCCAGCCACGCTGAGCGCGATGCCGCCGGAGTTGGGGCCGCCGCAGGTGATGTGGCTGGCGGTGGCGCTCAAGGTAGGCGCGGTGCAGCCCAGGGTGACGCCGGCGGTGGGAATACTGACGTTGTCGATGCGTACAATTTCGGTATTGGAGTTCATGTTGGCGCAGACCCGGATGCGCAGGTTGCTGCCGCCGCTGACGCCGGCCTGGGCAGCGGTCATGTTGCCGGAAAACGGCGCGCCGGGCGCACCAAACGTATAGCCGACCGTAGCGCAGGCATTGCCGCCGGCAATATTGGGGAGCGTCGTGTAGGCGCCGCCGTCGACGCTGTATTGCACCTTGATGTAATCGAGGCTGGCCTCCGTGCAGGGGTTGCCGGAGATGTCGGCGTCGAAACCTTCCCAGCCGAGTTCGACCGAGAGACTGACCGTAGGGGCGGCGGCGGTATTGATGAGGGGGCTTTCCCAGCAGACTTCCTGGTCAAAGTCGATGCCTTCGAGCAGGCCGGCGGCGGTAGTTTGGAAATAATCGTCGATGTCACGGCCAAACGCGGCGGGGGGCTGGCTGGCCCAAGGGCTGAGGGCCCAGTCGAGGCCCGACAGGTCGTTGAGCTGGTTGAGGAGGTAGCCTTTGTTGGGGGTGGAAAATGTTTCGAGGTATTGAGCGGAGGCGAGTGTGGCGATGCCCCAAAACAGGAGCGCCAGGATTGTTTTTTGCATTTGGTGGGTATTTTATCGGTTTGGAAATGGATAAATTCCTTTGCCACCAAAATACGGGGATATTGGGATATTAGGATATTAGATATTGGGATATTGGATATCCAATATCCAACTTCTACGTTGCGGCCGACAGTACCGTGATTTGCGCCAGGTGGTGGTCGTCGTGTTCGGCAACGAAAAAAGCCAGGTCAATCAATTTCATGGGGGTGCCCAGGCGGGGATGCACGGCGGATTGGGTCAAATCCGGTGCTGTCGCCTGCCGTAAAACGGCCAGCAACTGTTGGCGTTCGGTTTCAAATTGTGCCAGCAAGTCGCCCAGCGGTACGGCATCGTGGTCGGCTTGGTGCGTTTTCTGGTTGCTCAGGTCGGCCGATTTCAGGTGGGCCTGGCCTTCCAGGACCTGCAAGGCCCGTTCCAGCCACAGCGGTTCAAGATCGATCAGGTGCCCGATTTCCTTGTGGATGCTCCATTGGCCGGCCGGTGCACTGGAGAGCGGGGCGTTCAGTTTCGCGATTTTACTGTACAAGCGGGCGGGCGTGCCCTCCAGCCGTTCGAGGATACCGGGAAAAAGGCCGTTGTCGGCGATGGGCGGGAAAGTGCGGTGGAACCATTCTGTGCGGTGCATGTGCAGACGGAGTTGGAATGAGAAGGTAGATCGGTAATGGACAGGGCGGGGCAGAGGAGGTTGCGGGTGTCGCCAGCAACTTACAGACAAGCGATTGATAATTAGAAAAGTGAATATCGAATGTCGAATATCGAACACCGAATTTCGAAATGGAGTAACGTGTACCAAAAATAATTATCATAGGGCTTGGGGTGTACTCTACCTCATTTCGGTGTTCGGTGTTCGGTGTTCGATATTCGACATTCGATAACTCGCGACTTGCCAACAGGTGCGTCCTTTTGTCCCGATTGGGGTGTACTCTACCTCATTTCGGTGTTCAGTGTTCGGTGTTCAATATTCGACATTCGATAACTCGCGGCTTGCCAACGGGTGCGTCCTTTTGTCCCGATCTGTCCCAACTCTGTCCTGCCCTATCGCGTTCCCAGCCGGATGTTTGCAGCAAAATACACTTGTTGCTATGCCCGATCCTGCTTTTTCGCTGAAATCACTCTTTTTTTTCGCCGCGCCGGCCTTGTCCCAATCGTGCACCCGGACCAAAACGGCGCTGGCGTGCCTGCTGTTTTTGCTGGTCCAACACCACAGCCCGGCCCAACCCGCAGACAGCCTCCTCCCCCTGCCGCCTGCCCACTGGATGCGTCCGCAAACGCTCGACGTGCAGCATGTCGCCCTGGACCTGCGCTTCGATTGGCCCAAAAAACAAGCCCTCGGCACAGCCACCCTCACCCTCGCCCCCTTGCAGGCCAGCGCCAGCATCGACCTGGATGCCGGTTTTTTGACCATCCTTTCCATCAAAACAGCCAACGGAACGCCCCTGCGCTACCAGTACGACGGCGGCGACCAAAACAACAACCTGCACATCACGCTCGACCGCCGCTACGCCGCCGCCGAAACCCTCCGCCTCCGCATCGACTACCACAGCAACTACCAAAACGAATCCGACCCCAACAAGCTCTGGGGCAGCTACGGCAAAGGCCTCCGGTTTTTTGAACCCAGCACCACCGAACCGCGGCGGCGGCGGCAAATCTGGTCGATGGGCGAGCCCGATGGCAACCGCTATTGGTTTCCCGGCCACGACGCCCCCGGCGACCTGCACACCACCGAGTTCCGCGCGACGGTAGAGACGCCGCTCCGCGTTTTTTCCAACGGCAACCTGCGCAGCACCAAAACCAACCCCGACGGCACCCGTACCTTCCACTGGAAACTGGATACGCCGCAGGCCAACTACCAAACTGCTTTTGTGGTGGGCGAATACGAAGACGAGGTGCAGCGCTGGAACGGGATCGAACTGCACAGCCACGGCTACCCCGGCGAGATGGAGGCCCTGCGCGCCACCACCGTACGGCTGCCCGATATGGTCCGCTTTTTTTCGGAATACACCGGCCGGAAATACCCCTTTCCCGCCTACCGGCAGGTGTTTGTACAGGAATTCCCCTGGGGCGGCGGACACAACACCGGCATCTCCACCATTTCTGAAAACATGATCGACGACTTCGGCACGCACGCCGATTTCTTCTACCTCTGGGACGGCGTGGAGTCCCAGGACCTGGCGGCCCAGTGGTTCGGCAACCTCATCCGGCCCCGCGACTGGGAACACGCCTGGCTCGCCCAATCCTTTGCCCTGCACCTGGCCGACCTCTACACCGAACACAAAAACGGCCGCGACGAACGGCTGCTGTGGAACCGGCCATTTCAACTCTCCA
>JADLDL010000392.1 GCA_020846655.1 Saprospiraceae bacterium
CGGCACTATTAGAACCATTTTTCACGATGTGCTCCGAACCGCATTTGCGACAAACTTTAACTTCGTTAATCATGACAAAAATAATTTGAAGGCAAAATTACGAAATCACACGCAAAATGACACTACCAAATTTTCAAGGGAAGGCATTATATTTAACATAAAACTTCCAAGTATTGAGGGGCCGGATAGCCCGGCTTCTGCAGGCTCCTATCATAAGCTCCAAATACCACTCCATCGTAAGTCGTAAGTCGTCAGTCGAAAGTCGCAAATCGTAAGTCGTCAGTCGTCACTCTCCCACCCTGCCGGCCTCGGTCTCCAAACCGGTGCTGCGGCGCCGACTCTTCACATTGTCGTTGCCGAAACGATAACCCAGGCTGATGCTTACCCGCCGACTGTCCCACCTGCCGCTGCCAGCGGAATACAGGCCATTGAAATCGGAATAGCCATCCCAGCCGGTTTCATAGAAAATATCGTCGGCAGCGAGGCGGACATTCAGGCGGTCGCGCAGAAACTTGCGCTGAAGCCCGATGTTCAGGCCCCAGTTGGATTCGTACAGGAATACGCCGCCCCAGACGCCCGGGCCGGAGTAGTAGCCGGAAATTTCGCCCTTGATGGCCCAGGGCAGGTTGAAGGTATGCTGCTGGAAAATGGAATAACTGAAAGCCTGCACATCCACCACGGCGCCATCGCCATAGTTGGCCTGGTTATTAATTTGTGAGGCGCTGCCGTTGAAATAGGCATTCCACCACTCAAACACCTGCACCGGGGCGCTAACACTCAGGCTCAGAATGGTTTGACTGGCCAGGTTGTCCCAGGTAATGAATCCGGCGCGGGGGTCCACCTCATCCGGCGCTATGAGCCGGGTGATCTGGTCGGTGGTTTTGCTGTAGGCCAATTTCAGGTTGTAGCGATTCATCAAGGTGTAGCCCAGCTCCAGGTTGTTCACAATTTCGGGCCGCAGGAAGGGGTTGCCCTTCTCATAGGAAAGCTGGCTGATCTGGTTGTTGAACGGATTCAACACATTGTAATCGGGGCGGTTGATGCGGCGGCCGCCGTTGAAAGCCAGCAGGTGATTTTCAGACATTTGCCAGGTCAAACCCGCGCTCGGGAACCAGCTCAGGTAATTGAACAGCACCGGCGGCTCTTCCAGTTGGGGCAAAAAAGCCGTCAGGTCGCCCATGGCATCGGTGAGTTCGGCGCGCAAACCGGCCGAAAACTGCCATTTTTTGCCCAGGGCGCGGGCATAGTTCAGGTATCCTGCGTACACCTGCTCATCGTACCGGAACTTGTTGGACCGTCGGTCGTCGCGCACAGGCACGCCGTTGGGTTCGTCGTACACCAGGAAAGTGTTGTCCGACACTACTTTGCTGTATTTCAGACCGGCGCCCAGGGTTCCGCCCCAGAGTTTATCCTCAAAATCGGTGGTAAAGGTGTAGATATCAATATCGCTGGGCGCATCAAAGCTGTTTACCACCAGGGTCAGCAGGCCCGACTCGTCGCCGGTGTAGTACTGATTGGGCTGGTAACGATAGCTGCCGTTCCGGTAAGCGCCATAATCGAGGTCAATGTTCAGCGTGCGCCCGTCGGCATTATCGAAGCGGTAATTGAGGTTGTAGGTCTGTTGCCGGCGGTGGTTATCCTCCGTGGTATTGGCAATCAGAATACTGTCTATCTGATCCGGCGTGGTTTGTTGCGCCAGGGTGATGCGGTTGAAGAGTCGGCTGTCGCGCCGGTTTTCAGACCCGCTTACGAGCACACCAACGGTATGTTGTTTCCCGAGGAAAAAATCCATACCCGCCCTGTAATTATAGGATCCCCAGTCGTTCACCCGGTTGTTGATTTCATCCTGCACCAATCCGTTCAGCCGACTGTAAAAGTTCATATTATTGAATCCCTTGCCGTCGCCCAGGCCGGCATTGGCAAAAGCATTAAAGGTCTTGTTTCGGTAATTGGCCGTACCGCTCAGGTTGGCGCGATGGTATTTCCCCTGGCTGGCGGTGGTATTCAGCGAGCCGTTGGCGCCCAGGTTTTTATCCCGTTTCAAGCGGATATCAATGATGCCGGCGTTGCCTTCTGCTTCATATTTGGCGCTCGGGCTGGTGATGATCTCGATCCGGTCAATCTGCTCGGCAGGCAGGTTTTGCAGATAAGCCGTCAAGTCAGCGCCGGTAAGCGGCAGGCGTTTGCCGTCCACGTACAGGAGTACCCCCGCGCGCCCGAGCACGCTGATGTTGTCGTTGTTGTCCACCGTCACATTAGGCGCTTTTCGTAGCAGGGTAATGGCATCCGAGCCGGCGCTGTTGATGGTTCCTTCCACATTAAAAACCGTGCGGTCGGGCTTGATCTCCACCATAACCCGCGAGGCGGAAACGGTCACTTCGTCCAGACTGATGGCATTGCCGGAGAGCGTGAGCACGCCCAGGTCCAATTGCTGATTGGCTTGCACCTGAATATCTGAGCGAATGAAATTGCTGAACCCCAGAGCGCTGACTTTGAGCACATAAACCCCCGGCTCCAATCCGCGGAGCTCGAAGATACCCGATTCGTCGCTGGCCCCGGCTTTTTTGAGTTCACCGCCATCGGCGAGATAGACGCCGAGAGTGGCAAAACCCACCGCTTCAGCCGCAGGACTTTGGAGCTGGCCTTTGATGCCTGCGTTTTGAGCGAATATCAGACAGTTTGTAAAAAGGAAAAGCGCGGCGAGCAGTCGCCAGGGGAGTGCGTTTTGTTTCATAGCAAGAGAGCAGAAGGTTTTTTACCAAAGACCTAAAAGTCCGGCAATAGTTGTGCAGGCGGATTATTTTTCGACAGAAAGGGGGAAAAGGGGTGGGGTTTGAGGGGTTTGATGTACCGGCGGGTTTAGCCGC
>JADLDL010000393.1 GCA_020846655.1 Saprospiraceae bacterium
GGTTGATCAAAATTTGCATCTACCGTCACCACATCTTCGCTGGTGCAGCCATTGGCGGTGTTGGTCACCGTAAGGATATAAGTGCCGGCCTGATTCACTGTTGGCGTAAAGGTATTGGCGCCGCTGACGATAAAGCCAGGGTTGGCCGTCCATTGTATCGTGAATCCGGGTCCGCTGCTACCTGATCCTTGTAAGGCCAGGCTGGCATTCAGGCAATTCAGCAACACAGGTGCGCCGGCATTGGCTACCGGAAAGCCCTGGTTGGTATTCACGTTTACGGTAGCGGAATTGGTACAACCATTGGCCACATTGGTCACGACCAGGGTGTACGAACCTGCCTGATCCACCACCGGGTTCAGGGTATTTTCGCCGCTGAGGATGTTGCCGTTGCCGGTCGTCCATTCGTACGTAAAATTGCCGCCCTGGCTGGAGCCGTTGCCGTTCAGGGTGATTTCAGGGTTTTGACAAGTCAATGTGCCGCTGCCGGCAGCCACTGCCACCGGCGGGGTGGTGTTTTGAGTAACCGTGACGGATGTCGTCGCCGTGCAACCGCTGTCCGTATCGGTCACTACTAAGGTGTAGGTTCCACCCTGGCTGATGGTGGGGTTGGTGGTATTGGCGCCGCCGGTAATGACGCCATTGGTCGTCGTCCAATTGTACGAAATATTCCCCCCCTGGCTGGAGCCGCTGCCGTCGAGATCAATAACCGGGTTGTAACAATCGACCGTCAGGGGCGGATTGATCAATGCCGTTGGCACATCAAAATTGGAGCTCACACTGACGACGTCCTCCGCCGTGCAGCCGTTGGCCGTATTGGTCACCACAATGGTATAGGTGCCCGCTTCATTGATGACAGGCGTGTAGGAATTCCCCCCACTGACAATAAAGCCAGGGCTGGCCGTCCATTGCACCGTAAAACCCGGAGGGCCGCTGCTACCCGAGCCTTGCAACTGAAGGCTGGTATTCAGGCAGTTTAATGCCAAGGGGGGGCCGGCACTGACGTTAGGCTGGTCCTGGTTGTCGTTGACATTGACCGTAACCGAACTGGTGCAACCATTCGTTTGGTTCGTGACCACCAGGGTGTACGAGCCGCCGCTGTTGACCACCGGGTTCAGGGTAGTTTCTCCGCTGACGATGCTCCCGTTGCCTGTCGTCCACTCATACGTGAAATTCGGGCCGGTGCTCGACCCGTTGCCGTTGATCGTCAGGTTCGGGTTTTGACAAGTAATCGTACCCGATGCAACAGCCGCCGCTACCGGAGGCGTCAAGCTCGCCGCTACCGTCACGCTGGCCGTCGCCGTACAATTGTTATCGGCATTGGTGATGGTCAGGGTATAGGTGCCACCCTGGCTGATGGTGGGATTGAGCGTATTGCCGCCGCCGGTGATGACGCCGCCGCCGCTGGCAGACCAGTTGTAGGTAAAATTGCCGCCTTGCGAAGAGCCGCTGGCGTCGATTTCAAACTCCGGGTTGTTGCAGTCCACTGTAGGAGGCGGCACAATGGTCGCTATCGGCGGGTCAGTGTTTCCGGTCACGGTCACGGTTTCTTCAGCCGTACAGCCGTTGCCGTTGTTGACTACGCTGAGGGTATAGGTACCGGCCTGGTTGATTTGCGGTTGCAGGGTATTGGTACAACAAACAAAATTGCCATCCGGCGTAGACCAGGTGTACACAATGCCCGGACCTGTAGAGGTGCCGTTCCCGTTCAGGGAAATGGTCGGCGTCGTGCAGCCGATGTTTTGTGGAGTGTTGATGTTAACGTTGGGTGGGGTATTGTTTTCAATGACAGTGACCGACACCACTTTGGTACAGCCATTGTCGTTGTTGGTCACTGTGAGCGAATAGGTACCGCCGGCATTGGCCTGGGGCTGCAAGGTGGTTTCGCAGCACGTGATGCCAGGCCCGCTCCATTCGTAGGAAAACTGTGGACCAGTGGACGAGCCCGTACCATCCAGGTTGATTTCAGTGGTGGTACAGGTGATTTGCCCGGGCGGGGCGACCACTGCCGTTGGCAGGGTTGTGTTGGCCGTAATAGTGAGGGTAGCGGTAACCGTGCAGTTTTTTGAATCCGTGACCGTCACCGTATAGGTACCGCCGTTGGTAAAATTGGGATCCTCTTGATTGGAACCGCCAGTCCAGTTGAAGGTGTAGCCCGGCGTGCCGCCGCCAACATCCAGGTCAGCATTACCCATTGGGTTATTGCAGTCGATGTTGGTGGAACTCACCACACTCGCGGTGAGGGGCGGGGGTTCGGCGAGGGTTACGGTTTCTTCCGCCGTACAGCCTTGCCCGTTGGTGACAGTCACTGTGTACGTGCCGGGGCCCACCCCGCTTAGGTTAGGGCCGCTGGCGCTGGTGTTCCAGGCAAACGAAAAAGGCGCGTTGCCTCCTGAAGCAGAGGCCTGTATGGAACCGTTGCCGCCTGCGCAGGGAGGGTCCGTCGGGGTGGTGGAAAGGTTTACCGTGATTTCATTGATCGTTACATTTCCGGTGACCGTACCCGTACATCCACTGGGTGATGACACACTGACCAGGGAGTAGTTTCCGGGGTCTGTCACCGTAAACGTGGCGGGACTAGAGGTAAAAGTTTGCGTTTCGGTACTTCCATTGTTGTTGATCTCCACGTCCCAGGGGCCAACGCCTGTCAGCGTGAGCGTCAGGTTGACCGAGCCGGTGGCTCCGGCACAGAAGATGCCCGTACCCGTCAGGTTGGCCGTAGGCGCCGGCTCGATGCTGACGCTGGCGCTGGCGGTAGCCGTGGTGCCGCAGGCATCCGTTACCGTGACGGTGTACACATTGGTGCCCGGGGTGTTGACATTGATCGTTGGCGAGGTGGCGCTGGTGCTCCAACTGTATTGCAGCGGCGGCAAACCCTGGCTGAGCACGTTGGGCCCCAGAGTGGCTCCGCTGCTGCCGCATTGCACAATATCCTCCATTTCAATTTCCAAGGGCGGCTTGTCTTCGATGGTGAAGGTCATTTCCTGGAGCGAACAGTTGCAGGGGTTGCTGAGCAGAATCGTAATCGTCTCTTGTCCTTCCAGGATCAGGTCTGAAAAAACGGAAACCGGAACGAGGATTTCCGTTTGGCCGGCTGGAATCACGATCGTGGTCGGCAGAGGCGCATAATCATCGCCGGGAGTAGCGGTGCCCCCGATGGTGTATCCTACGGTGATTGGTACGTTGATGTCGCCACCGCCGCGAACAAAGCGGATAAAACCGCCCGCACAGCCTTCCACGGCAAAGTTTTGGCCGGCCGGGTACACCGGAACGGCTTTGACCACACCCCCGGCGTCAAACGAATTCGCTTTTAAAAACACAGCAGAAGCCAGGGCGCCGTCAGAAATATCGGCTATCGCCAGTTTGATGTGGTATGTACAACAAGGATCTACGTTGGCAGTGGCCGTAAACACAGAGGTCCAGCCATCCAGTTGGCACTCCGTGGGTGCTGCCGCACCTTGTGCCTGACAAGGGTTGAACGTGTTGTTATTTACATAAAATGCCGTATTGGTTTGGTGGTTGACGTTGTTAATGGCCACCGCCGTGGAGGTATTGGGAATCAGCGCCAGGTTTTGGGTGCCGGTCATACAAGAGCCGCTGATAAAGAATCCAAAAACGTCGTTAAAATTGGAGCCCACCCATTCGCAGTATTCTTCCGACCCAAAGACAAAATCGAATTGCACGGTGGACGAGGTCGGTGTAAAATCAAACTCGATTTTATTGACGTCCCATTGGTTGCCGCCTGTCAGCGTTGACAAATCAGCATCATCAGCGCTGTTGACGTTAAAACCGCCAGTGTTGCCGTTGGCCGCTGTGTTGTTGTTTGGTCCAGGCAAGACATTCACGTTGCCAGTACACAACACGACGCCATTGTTAATGCCAATATTGGTGGCACCGCTGGTAAAGGTGCCCCTGCCGGCTGCGGGCCCGGTAGCGGTGACATTGGTCACGTCAAAACAGTTGCCGCCGATCAGCGTAGTGGTTACCAGGCTGGTGGCCGATACACCGCCTGTAGTTTGTAAATTGGCCAGGATACCCTCTGCCTGATCGTTGAATTTATTGATCCAGGCATCATCCTGCGGACAACTCACACAATGGACTGACAAGTAGATAGGGATCTCGGCAGCCGCTGTACCGGAACTGGCCGCCAGCAACAAATCGACGCATTCGGATGGCGCTGTAAACTGCCGCATGTGGGGCCGGTCGGCCCGGGATTGGGCCCGGGCTTCCAATTCCAGCGGATCTGAAGCCATCGTCAACTCAAAGACGGCTTTCTGGTCCGGAAAGGCTTTTACACTGATGACGCGGTAACTCTCTCCCGGACTCAGGCCACAAAGATGGATCGTGTTTGTGCCTACTTGCAGGTTCATTGGCTCGCGAACGAGTCGGCCTTGCATTTGTACAGAAACAGGAGATTGAGCACGCAGGGTTTGTAAGAGGAGTAGGGGAAATACAAGGAGTAATGTATTTCTGTTACTCATAAGCAAAGTAGGTTTGGTGTAAGTAAGAATTGGTGAAAGCAGCCGGAACCCGGACAATTCCCTGATTAAAAGAAAACTACAATTTACATAAAAAAATACGCCGTCAAAGAAACAACATTCGTGTTGGCGGATGGGCGAATTTACAATTATTTGGCAATAGAGCCGTAGCGCCACATCCCCGCTGCTCAGTTTGTCGTCTTTTTTCAAAAACAATTTTACCTGCGACCAAACGGACTTTTTTACCGCCCGGTTGCGCCGGAAAATCAACGATTTTCTGCCGGGCACCCGCCACACTAATTTGGAATCTTGTGCCAAGTCCGTAAATGAAACCCTATTTTTGCCGACTTCACCAACACCAGCACTGCATGGCCCGCACCGGCAAGACGAGCAATACCGAAAAAACACCGACCGTGACCCCGCTGATGACGCAGTATCACCAGGTCAAGGCCAAATACCCCGACGCGGTTCTGCTGTTCCGGGTCGGCGATTTTTATGAAACCTTTGGCGAAGATGCCATCAAAGCCTCCCGGGCACTCGGCATCACCCTGACCAGCCGCAACAACGGCGGCGCCGATGTCGAACTCGCCGGCTTCCCCTACCATGCCATGGATGTGTACCTGCCCCGGCTCGTTCGGGCAGGCTACCGGGTTGCCATTTGCGAGCAAATGGAAAAACCCACGCCAGGCAAAGTCGTGCGTCGCTCGGTCACCGAAGTAGTCACACCTGGTGTCACCACCGACGATGCCCTGCTGGAACACAACCAAAACAACTTCCTCGCCACCCTGGCCTATGGCAAAAACGACCATTTCGGCGCCGCTTTCCTGGACATCAGCACCGGCGAGTTTTTTGTCGCAGAAGGCGATAGCGGCACTATCGACAAACTCCTGCAAAGTTTCCGGCCCTCCGAAATCATTTTACCCAAAAGCCGGCTCAAAGAATTTAATGCCGCTTTTGGCGACAAATTTTACACCTACACCCTCGAAGACTGGATTTTCACCTACGACTTCGGCCGCGAAAAACTCCTACGCCATTTTCAAACTGCCGGCCTCAAAGGCTTCGGCATAGAAGAACTGGAACTCGGCCAAATCGCAGCCGGCGCGGCCCTGCATTACCTGGCCGCCACCGAAAACAACCGCCTCCAGCACATCGGCAGCCTCAGCCGCCTGCAAACGGACAAATACGTGTGGCTCGACCGGTTTACCATCCGGAACCTCGAACTGATCGTGTCCAACCACGAAACCGGCACCTCGCTGCTCCAGGTACTCGACCACACCATCAGCCCCATGGGCGCCCGCCTGCTCAAAAAATGGGTGCTGCTCCCGCTCACCAGCCTTTCCCAAATCCAGGAACGCCAGGAAGCCGTCGGCTTTTTTCTCGAACACCGCGATTTTGCCGAAAAACTGGAGCCGCAAATCCGCCACATCGGCGACCTGGAACGCCTGATGAGCAAAACCGCCGTTGGCAAAATCAATCCCCGCGAAGTCATGCAGTTGCGCCGGGCACTGATGGCTATCGAGCAGATCAAAAAAATGCTCCAACCCGATCTGACGCCCAACGCTGAAACCGTGGTGACACCCAGTATGGTCCGACTCGGCGAAGGCCTCAACCCCTGCCACACCCTGCGCGAACGCATCGAAGCCGTGGTGGCCCCCGACCCGCCAACCGACGTGCGCAAAGGCGGCGCTATTGCCGATGGCGCACACCCCACGGTGGATGAATTGCGCCACATCGTGCGCAACAGCCGGGAAATCCTCACGGAAATTCAACAGCGGGAGACGGAACGAACGGGCATTCAGAGCCTGAAAATTGGGTTCAACAATGTGTTCGGGTATTACCTGGAGGTCACCAGCAAATGGAAAGACCAGGTGCCGCCCGATTGGATTCGCAAACAAACCATCGCCAACGGCGAACGTTTTATCACCCCCGAACTCAAAGAACTGGAAAGCAAAATACTCGGCGCTGAAGAAAAAATCCAGGAACTGGAAGAGCGCATTTTCAGCGAACTGATCGATGAAATCGGGGCCTACATCGCGCCTGTGCAACACAATGCCCAACTGATCGCCCGGATCGATTGCCTCCTGTCGTTTGCCCGCGTCGCCCAGCAACGCCACTACCTGCGCCCGGAACTCGACGACTCCTTCTCCATCGACATCAAAGACGGCCGGCACCCGGTCATCGAAACCCAATTACCCCTGGGCGAAGCCTACATCCCCAACGATGTGTACCTCGACAACGAAGCCGTCCAGATTATCCTCATCACCGGCCCGAACATGGCCGGTAAATCAGCCCTGCTGCGGCAAACCGCCCTGATCGTGCTCATGGCCCAAATGGGCAGTTTTGTGCCGGCTTCCGCCGCACGCATTGGTCTGACCGACAAGGTGTTCACCCGCGTGGGCGCCAGCGACAACATCAGCGGCGGCGAGAGTACA
>JADLDL010000394.1 GCA_020846655.1 Saprospiraceae bacterium
CAGGGTCAGGTTACTAACCGCGCAACTCAGCGTGGCATCGGGTCCTGCATTTGCCGTCGGCAAAACGATATTTTGCAACACACTCAGGCTCGCGGTATTGACGCAGCCATTGCCGGTGTTCGTCACGGTCATCAGGTAGTCGCCGGGTTGGTCAACGGTCGGACTGGCGCTGTTGGCGCCCGACACAAGATTCCCGTTGCTCGTCGTCCAAAGCACTTCGATGCCGGGGCCCGCCTGAATAGTACCCTGCAACGTCGTTTGCAACAAAACACAGGTCAGCGTGGGCGCTGGCGCGATGCTGGCCTGCGGAATGGCGATATCCTGTTGTACCATCACCGAAGCCGTGCTGGTGCAGCCGTTCAGGCTATCGGTAACCAGCAGGGCATACAAACCCGGCGCGTCGGCCACAGGGGCAGGGCCGCTGGCGCCGGACAGCAGGTTCCCGTCCGTAGTTTGCCATTGGTACACGAAATTCAGGTTGCCACCGGTAGTCGCCAGCACGCTGGTTGTTTGTTGGCAGGTCAATACCACCGGCGGTACAATACCGATGGCCGGCGCTATTTGGTTGGCCTGCACCACTGCCACATCGGTGGCGGTGCAGCCATTTTGCGGATTGACCACAGTGAGCAGGTAGGTGCCGGCTTGGTCGCAATCGACGGCGGGGTTGTTGGGATCGCCGGTAAAATGCCCGTCGTTGGTTTGCCAACTATACTGCAAACCCGCCACCGGCGTACCAGCAGAAAGGCTGAACAGCGGATTGGCACAGGTGAGCAAGGCATCCGGACCGGCCGTGGCGGGCGGCGCGGTGGTGTCTTGGTTTACGTTGAGCGAGGCGGTTGTGGTGCAACCGTTGGTTGTGTTGGTGATGGTGAGCACGTAGGTGCCGGGCGCGTCGACCACCGGAGCAGGGCCATTGTCGCCGGTGGAAATATGCCCACCAGCGGATGCCACCCAGGCATAGATAAAATTGGCGCCCTGCGAAGAGCCTGTACTGTTCAGGGTTTGGGTGGGGCTGGCGCAGGTGATCGGGTTGGCCGGCGCCAGAATAGCCACCGGCGTACCGGTTTCAATAGCGACATCGGTGCTGACTTGTGCTGCGCAGCCGTTGTTCAGGTTGAGCGCCGTCAGGGTGTAGGTGCCGGCGGAATTGATGAAGGGAGAAAGGGTGCTGTCGCCGGACAGGATATTGCCGCCGTTGGCGGTCGTCCAGGTGTAGAGAAAACTCCCCGGCAAAGACAGGTTTTGGCCCAGCAGGGTTTGCTGCGGCTGGGCGCAGGTCAGCGTGTCGGGCGGGGTAATGCCCAGGCTGGGGTCGGCGATATCCTGCGTCACCTCTGCCAGGTCGGAGGCCGTGCAGCCGTTGGCCGGGTTGGTCAGCAGGAGTTGGTAGGTGCCGGGCGCGCCAATGGCCGGTGTGGGCGTATCGCCACCGCTGAGAATTTGGCCGTTGGTGGTGGTCCAGGTATAGGTTAGGCCGGGTACATTGCTGGAGCCCAAGGCATTGAGCAGAACCGTCGTATTGGCGCAACTCAGGGTATCGGGCGCGTTGGCGACGGCGGCAATGGCGTTGGCATCGGCGGTGACGGTGACGCTCGTGCTAGCCGTGCACTGGTTGCCGGTGTTCGTGACCACCAGGGTGTACACGCCGGCGGCATTGACCAGAGGGCTTAGCGTTGCGGCGCCCGACACGATATTGCCCCCCGAAGCACCGCTCCAGCCATAAGCAACGTTGCTGCCGGTACTGGATCCAGCCCCTGAAAGACTAATGCTGGGTTGCTGGCAGGTGATGGTATCCGGTGGCGCTGCTGCCGCCAAAGGTGGTGTTGTGTCGGCCAATACCAGGATGGTATCGGTGGCCGTGCAGCCGGTGGCCGGGTCGGTGGCCAGCAGGGTGTAGGTGCCGGGGCCGCTGATTTGAGGTGTCAGAGTATTGGCGCCGGCGAGCACTGTGCCGCCGCCACTGGCTGTCCAGGCAGGGTTGGCGGCGGCCGGATTGAGGGTAGCGGCGAGGTTCAGGGTATCGATCGCACAGGTAAAGACGCCGGCCGGCGCAATGGCAATCAGCGGCGGGTTGCTGGTGCTGCTCACGATGGCGGTGTCGACAGCCGTGCAGCCGTTCGAGTTGTTGGTGACCGAGAGGACGTAGGTGCCGGGGCCGTTCACCACAGCGTTCGCTGTATTTTGGCCCGTGACGATATTGCCCCCGACAAGGGCCACCCAGTTGTATGAAATATTCGGTCCGGTACTTGATCCGGCGCCGGACAGGATGATCTGCGGTTGCTGGCAAGTAATGGGCCCCGGCACTGTAGCCACGGCCGTTGGTGGGTTGGTGGCGGCTGTGACGGTAATCGTGGCCTCTGCGGTACAGCCTGTTACGGTATTGGTTACCAGCAACGTATACTCGCCCGGTTGGTTGACCGTAGCATTTTGAGAGCTGGTACCGGAGGTAAAATTGCCGCCCGGGCCTGCGGTCCATTCGTATGTAGATTGGCCGGCCTGTGTGGAGTGCCCGATCAGCAGGGCCGTGGCCGAGCCGCAGCCGAGGGGCGGCGGCTGGTCGATCCAAGTCACCAGCGGGTTGGGGTTTTCAATCACATTGACGGTGGCCGTTTTGGTACATTCGACAAACCCGTTGTCGTAGGTGACCGTGAGGGTGTAGGTGCCGGCGGCATTGACCACCGGGGTCAGCGTATTTTGACCTGAAACAATATTGCCGTTGGGGGTATCCCAATTGTACGTGATGTTGGGCCCGGTGCTGGACCCGACGCCGCTGAGCGTGGTGGAGGCGCCATCGCAGGGGATGATTTTAATGGGCGGGGCGGCTACGGCCGTAATGTTCACCACATTGACTTTTACCGTATCTTTTACTTCGCAAATCGGCGAGAAAACGATGTCGTCGAGGGCGAAGTCGTTGCCACTTTGGATGGTGTTTTGGTTGACAATACAGATGGTGGCCGACGAGTTGCCGCCGCTGTTCCAGGTGGTGTAAAAATTCAGCCAGTTGCAGGTGGAGGCCGGCGCGTTAAAAATCGGGCCGATGACGCCGCCGTTGATGGAAAATTGCAAAATAGCGGGCGACGAAACCACCAGCGTGGTAACCCAGGCGGAAAACACATATTGCGTGTTGGGCGTGACCGGAACGGTCTGGCACCAGACGTCAAGGTTGGGGGTGCCGGCGCCATTCACGGCCAGCATATTGCCGCTGCCCGAGGTATGGTCGTTGCAGGGGGCGAAGTTGGGGTGGTCGCTTTGCGGATTGTCGATCACATCAAATACGCCCTCCGGCCACAAATCGCCCGGAGAATACAGATAATCGCTGGTAAATCCAAAATTCCCACCTTCAAAGTCGCCGTTCGTGATCAGGTTGTTGTTCAGGTCGGCGGCCCGGCCGGTCAGCACATAGGACGTAGTGGTGGTGACGTTTACGGTAGGCGACAGCGTGTTTCCACCCGTCATACCGGTCGTGGGTGTCCAGAAAAAATTCAGGAAATCGCCGGAAATAGAACCATCCAGTTGGGTGGGTGTCGGCGGGGCGCACAAGTAAATATCCGCCCCGGCATCTACCGTAATCGGGCATTGCGCCAACAATACGGGACCGGAGCATACACTTGCAAAGAGCAGGACTGACAGGTAAAAAAAACGCATAGGCAGTAGTTCTGTGTAACCAACTTGGATCAGCAGTATAACGGACAAAGATATGTTCTAAAATGCGGAAAAGCGGTACTGTCCGGCCATCGAACGGCAAAACCCATGCACCGGATTCAGGCTGGGAAGATACTTTCCGCTGCGGTTCTGCTGCTCAAAAATTTTCAGGCATGCCATTGTTGGCGTGGCCAGGTCCAAAGCGCCGGTCGCCCAGCCACCCAGCCGCCTTTTTCCGGATGGATACGCCGGTCCGATGATGCAAAAAAGACTTTGTCTACAGTGGGGGCTGTTTCTTACATTTGAGGCCTGCCTGCGACGGCATTTCCATCTTTTTTTACCGGTTCCGGCCTGGCAGCATATTCCTGTCACTCACTCAATCTATCGTGTATGAAAGTAATCTCTACTCTGTTGTTCCTTTTCCTGTTTGCTGCGGGCCTGTCGGCCCAGGGCCTGATAAAAGGCAAAGTCACCGATGAAGCCGGCGCAGCCCTGCCCGGCGTGACCATATACGAACGCGGCACCTCCAACGGCACCGTCACTGCCTGGGACGGCACCTATGCCTTGCGCTACAGCCGAAACGATGCCGTGCTGGTGTTTAGTTACACGGGGTTTGCCGGCCAGGAAATTCCGGCAGAAGGCCGCAGCGAACTGAATGTCACCCTGCTCGAAGGCCTGGTCATTGAAGGCCTGGAAATTGTCGGCTCCCGCTCCCTCAACCGCACCGTGACCAATTCACCGGTGCCGGTTGATATCATCGACATTCGTCAAATCACCACCACCCAGGGCCAACTGGACCTCAACCAACTGCTGCAATTCGCCGCCCCTTCGTTCAATGCCAACCGGCAAACCGGCGCCGACGGCGCCGACCACACCGACCCGGCTTCCCTGCGCGGCCTGGGCCCCGATCAAACCCTGGTCCTCATCAACGGCAAACGCCGCCACCAGTCGAGCCTCGTCAACCTCTACGGCACCCGCGGCCGCGGCAACACCGGCACCGACCTCAACGCCATACCGGCTGCCGCCATCGAACGCATCGAAATCCTGCGCGACGGCGCCTCCGCGCAATACGGCTCCGACGCCATCGCCGGGGTGATCAATATCGTGTTGAAAGAAAGTGTCAACGAGTTTTCCGGAAACCTCAACGTGGGCGCCAACCTGGCCCAGGACAATCCGGAGCGCTCCACTTTCGACGGCGAAAACGTACAACTGAACGGCAACTACGGCTTCCGCATCGGGCAAGGCGGCTTCGTCAACGTCACCACCGACTACTGGCACCGCGGCCACACCAACCGCTTCGACCCCACCCTCTACCGCCGCCAGTTTGGCGACGCCCAGGGCTCTAATTTTGGCACCTACTTCAATGCTGCAGTGCCCCTGAACGACAAGGCCTCGGTGTATGCCTTCGGCGGACTGAACACCCGCAAATCCGAAGCCTATGCCTGGAGCCGCGATGCCGGCAGCGCCCGCAATGTGGTGTCTATTTACCGCGACGGCTTCGACCCCATCATCGCCACCGATATCACCGACCGCAGCCTCAGTGTCGGCGTGCGCGGCGAATTGAGCGGCTGGAGCACCGATTTTAACCACACCGCAGGTAGCAACCGGTTTCACTACTACGGCCGGAATACCCTCAACGCCAGCCTCGAAGAACGCTCGCCCACCGAATTTGACGACGGCGGCTTCCAGTTGCAACAACACGTGACCACGCTCGATTTCAGCCGTTTTTACAAAAACTGGATGTCCGGCGTCAACCTCGCGTTCGGTCTGGAACACCGGATCGAAAACTACCAGATTTTTGCCGGCGAAGAGGGCTCCTGGCGGGCCTATGGACCGGTGCCTTTCGTCACCTCCGACGGCGACACCGTAGCGCGCCCCGGCGGCGCCCAGGGCTTCCCGGGCTTTGCGCCGGCCAACGAAGTGAACGAAAGCCGCAGCAACCTGGCCGCCTACCTCGACGGCGAGTTTGACCTCAGTTCCCGCTTCACGGTGGCGGCCGCTGCGCGGTACGAAAACTACTCGGACTTTGGCGGTACGCTCAACGGCAAACTCGCCGCGCGCCTCCAATTGGCCGAAGGCCTGGCCTTGCGCGCGTCGGCCAGTTCCGGCTTCCGCGCGCCTTCGCTGGCGCAATTGTATTTCAACTCCGTGTACACCGATTTTGTATCGGGCGTAGCGGTGGATAAGTTTTTGGCCAAAAACAACAGCCCCGTCACGCGGGCGCTCGGCATAGAAGCACTCAAACAGGAAACCTCCGTCAATTTTGGCGCTGGCCTGACCTTTGCCCGCAATGGCTTGAGCCTGACAGCCGACTATTACCACATCACCATCGAAAACCGCATTGTTTTGACGGCCGATTTCACCGACACCGACGACCAGATCGGCGATATCCTGAAAGGCCTCAACGTGGGCAGCGCGCGCTTTTTTACCAATGCCATCAATACCTCCACCGATGGCCTCGACCTGGTGGCTTCCTTTGGCGGCCGTCTCGGCGACAACCGGCGCTATGCCATCACCCTGGCCGGCAATTACAACAGCATGAACATCGACAAGGTGAACACCAGCCCGAAATTGCTGGGCAAAGAGGATTCGTACCTGAGCAACCGGGAAAAACTGTTTATCCTGGCCTCGGCGCCCAAACTCAAAGGCAACTTGTCGCTCGATTACCGGGCGCTGCGCTGGGGTTTCAATGCCCGCCTGACCTATTTTGATAAAATCGAACTCGAAGATTACATCGGTACGCTCGACGTGTACGACGCCCGGGTGACGCTGGACCTCAGTGTGTCCTACGACATCACCCCCAACCTGCGCTGGACGATCGGTGGCGCCAACATCCTGAACGCCTATCCGACAGCCCAAAAAGACTTTTACGGCCCGGGCCCGACCGACTATTCGGCAGAAAGTGAAGGCGGCGGCCTGTATGACCCAGTACAAATGGGCTTCAACGGCGCCTTTTTGTTTTCGCGGGTTGGTTTCCGGTTCTGAGGGGATTAGCTAGTAAACACGCCTCAGCCATCCTTGTACATTGAACATTGAGCATTGGACATTTTTAAATCTTTGAAATTCAATATTTTGAAAATTTAAATGTCCAATGTCTACTGCTCAATGTCCAATCTTCAATTGCTCAACAAGACCGCCACCATGCCTTGTATTGTCACCTCGCTTTGCTGTGCATTGGCAAAACCCGACAATTTCGGAATGGACTATCTACAGCGAACCTGAGCGGACCATTACCTTTGAGATCTTGTGATATTTCCCTGGCACCTACCCTATCTTGTCATTCGTTTTTTTAACCAAATCCTTCCTGTTATTCGATGATCAAAACAACTCTACATCGCTTTTTGCTGATGGCTGGGGCAGTGCTCTGCCTGGGCATATCGCTGCAAGCCCAAAACATTCCGCTGGCCAAGGAAAAGGCCCTGCGTTTTTTGCAGACCAACCCCTCCCAGTTTAACCTGACCGCCGCCGATGTTTCCGACGTCCGGATTACCGATGCGTTTGTGTCGAAGCACAATGGCATCACCCACGTATGGATCCAACAGCAGCACGCGGGCATTCCGGTGTACAACGCCTTGTTCGGCCTGCATGTGAAACCCGACGGCTCGGTATTTCACCAGGGCCATCGGTTCGTCGCCGAACTGGCCCGGCAGGTAAACACTACCCTACCCTCGCTTGCCGCGACGCAAGCCCTCGAACTGGCAATGACCGATCTGGGCTTCACCGGTTTTCCGACGCCGGCTGTCAAACGCAAGGTGAACGAACAAAACTGGGTCTTCGAAAGCGGCGCCGTATCGAAAGCCGAAATTCCGGTGTCGATCTGTTATGCCCTCAGCACCAAAGGCAGCCCGCGCCTGGCCTGGACCCTGGTGATCGATCAGGCTAACACCTCAGACATGTGGACCATCATGGTCGATGCCCAAACAGGGCGTGTGTTGAACAAAATTAACCACACCCAATACTGCAAAGCCGGGCATTTCCACGCCGCCGGCGAAACCTGCTCCGACGAACAGACTACCTCACCTGCTGCTACTGCCCCTGCTACTGCTTCCGACGCAGCCGACGAGCGGTACAATGTCTTTGCGCTCCCGACCGAAAGCCCGGCACACGGTGGCCGCACCATCGTGACCAACCCTGCCGACCCGACGGCTTCGCCGTACGGCTGGCTGGATGTGAACGGCGTAGCCGGCAATGAATATACCTATACCCGGGGCAACAACGTGTGGGCCTTCGACGACAGCGCCAACGACAACACCGGCTCGGCTGCCGAATCGGCCAACGGTGGCGCTACCCTGAATTTTGACTTTCCATTCGACCCGCTCGCTGAACCGCAGGCCAACCTGGAAGCCGCCATCACCAACTTGTTCTACATGAACAACATGATGCACGACTACACCTACCGTTTTGGTTTTGACGAGGTGTCCGGCAATTTCCAGGGCAATACCTATGGCCGGGGCGGCACCGGCAACGATGCCGTATCAGCACACGCCATCGACGGCGCCGGCACCAACAACGCCAACTTCTCCACCCCGGCTGACGGGGGCTCCGGACGTATGCAAATGTTCACTTGGAGCGGCGCCAGCGGCAATATCATCACCGTGAACGCACCGGCCAACGTTGCAGGCATTTACTTTGCCAATGCTTCCACGGCGGCCAACCCCTCTTGGGGCGGCCCCATCACCGACGTACCGGTGACCGGCGAAGTGGTGATCACCGACGACGGCACCGGCACCGACGATGCCACCAAAAACTGCAAACCCGCCGTAAACAGCCTGCTCGGTAAAATCGCCATGCTCGACCGCGGCGTTTGCGAGTTCGGCCGCAAAGCCCTCAATGCCCAACAAGCCGGCGCTATCGGTTGTATCATTTGCAACTACGAAGACACCGGAGCCGGTATCGGCGCCGGCGCTGTAGGCGCGCAGGTGACGATCCCGACGGTGATGATGGACAAAAAAGAATGCGATAAATTGCGCCAGTATGCCGGCACCGGCCTCAATATTTCAATTGTAAAACCGGTCATCAGCGGTCCGGATTTCATCGACGGCGATTTTGACAACGGCATCATCGCGCACGAGTATGGCCACGGTATTTCCAACCGCCTCACCGGCGGCCCCAGCCAGGCTGGCTGCCTGAGCAATGCCGAACAAATGGGCGAGGGCTGGAGCGACTGGTTCGCCCTGGTCACCACGACCAAACCCGGCGACACCCCTGAAAAACGGCGCGGTACGGGAACTTTTGTACAACGCCAGCCAAACGATGGCGTAGGCATCCGGCGCTACCCGTATTCTACGGATATGAGCATCAACCCGATCACCTTCGGCGACGTAGCACTCAACACGGAAGTACACGCCCTCGGCGAAATCTGGGCACAGGTTACTTGGGACCTCTACTGGGCCTTTGTTGAAAAATACGGCTACGACGCCGACCTGAGCAACACCAGCAGCGGCAATTTCCGGGCCATCCAACACGTGATGGACGGCATGAAATTCCAACCCTGCAGCCCCGGCTTCATCGACGGCCGCGACGCGATCATGGCCGCCAATATCCTCAATTATGACGCTGTCGATACTTGCCTGATCAGCTCGGTATTCGCCCGCCGGGGTATGGGTTACTTTGCCAGCCAGGGTGATGCCTCCAACGCCAGCGACGGTGTGGAAAATTTCGACCCGATTCCGACTTGCGTAAAAGAGTTGAAAATCAAAAAAGTAACCTCGACGCCATTGGTCGTTCCGGGTGAAAATGCGGAATTCACCATCACGGTGACCAACCACAAAGACGAAACCGCCACGGGTGTGGTGGTCAAAGACCCGCTGCCGGCCGGCTGGTCGCTGGTTTCCGCCAGCAACGGCGGCACCCTGAACGCCGGTTCCGTCACCTGGAACATTGGCGACATGGCTACCCTCGACGTCATCACCCTGACGTACACCGCCAAGTCGGACCCCAGCGACAAATCGCTGCTGCAATTCCGCGACCCGATGGACGACGCCGGCGACGTCTGGATCGCGCTCATCAACGACGAAGGCGATCAAACCTTTTTCCTGCAAGACACCGATGTGAAAGTTGGTACGCAAGCCTGGCGGGTTGAATCGCCGGCCACCGAAACAGACCAGGTACTACAATACTACAATGCCTCCGTCAAGGTAAACGGCGACAAGCCCACCATGCGCTTCTGGCACAAATACGTGACGGAAGCCGGCGCCGATGCCGGGTTTATTGAAATACAGCGCGTAGGCAGCCTGCAATGGAACCGTATCCCGGCAGATAAAGTACTGCGCGGCAAATATGTCGGCATTCAATACGGCACCTTCGCCATTCCGTTCCTGAACGGTTTCTCCGGCAACTCGAACGGCTGGATCCAGTCGTACATCGACATGAGCGCTTTTGCGGGCGACGACGTTACCTTCCGCTTCCGTTTTGGCACCGACGACAACACCGCCACAGCCGGCGACGGCTGGGTGATCGATCAGGTTGACTTTATCGATATGGTTAACCATGACCTCGAAGCCTGCGTCACTTCCGCACAGGGCGATATCGCCTGCGCACGGGCGCCAGAAAGCGGTGTCATCATGGACACCGACGATGTCGTGGGCACCGACGAGGCCATTGCCAACGCACTTGGCCTGCGGGTTCAACCCAACCCGGCAACCGACTTGCTGACGCTCAGTTTTGGCGAATCCACACAAGGAGCAGCCCAAATTTTGATCCTCAGCGCCGACGGCCGCGTGGTGTCGCGCCGCCAGGTCGACAACGTATTTGCCGGCCAGGTGCTGACGCTCGATGTGGCTACTTTGCCGGCCGGCATGTATGTCGTTCGGGTAGAGAGCAACGGCGGCAGCAGCGTGGCTAAGGTAGCCAAGCGCTAAGCCGCTGCCCGTTTTTATAAAAAAAGAGAGGCTGTCTCATCAGTACCTGAACATTGAAAATTAGACATTGAACATTGGTCATTCCCAAATAAATCATTGAACATTTTTAAATATTAAAATTGAAATGTTCAATGACCAATGTTTAATTTTCAATGTTCAAGTACTGATGCGACAGCCTCTTTTTTATTTCGGCAAAAGCGAAACAGAGGGGATTATCTTTTCAAACGTTCCAGCACCCGATCGCGCAGGGTATTCCAGGCTGCCGGAACGGCCGGGATTTTGTTCCACTGGCTATCGTACTCCGAGACGGTTTCGAGCAGCAGGTCCAAAAAGATTTCATAGTGTTTTGGCGCGAGTTGGGTATGTGCTTTCATGCCGGAGAGCTTATGGAAAAATTGGTGGTCGTGCTCGTACTCCATCAGCAGGTTCAGCACCCCGTTGAACATTTTATGCTGGTTTTCAATATCGCTGAATTGCACATAGTCGGCTGGGAAATGACCGCCGTACTGCACTTTTTGGTAAAATTTGCCGACAAAATCTTTGGAATAGCGCCGGCAACGGGCGATGCTTTTGGCGACGATGTTTTGCAACTCGTTGTCCGTACCGTCCAGGCAGGATAACGCCCGCCGGAATTCCGACATGTC
>JADLDL010000395.1 GCA_020846655.1 Saprospiraceae bacterium
AATTTACGCTTACGAACGATGAAAATCAATCTAGCATGAATTCTTTTAAAGATGCTGTCCTGAATTTTTTAAAAGGCAATGATGTGGAAATGGTTGCCATCAAACAACGAGCACAAGGTGGAAAGTTTGGAGGAGGAGGATTGGGTTTTAAAATTGAAGCAATAATTCAGTTGTTTGAAAAAGAGGTGAAAATAATAAACGGAAAAACTATAGTAACCAAAACTAAAAATATTGACCTCGCAAAATTCAAAGTAAATAAAAACCAAGAAGAAGCCCTTAAAACAGCCCTCTCAATCATATGAATATTGATATTTCCAACCTCGACCTTGATAACTCTGTAATTGATTTCATCAAAACAAAAGAGCCAAATATTGATTTTGATAATTCTAATGAAAAAGGAAGCAATGGTTTGCTCTTGTTTGGACACCATAAATTATTGAAAAAAAGAATTGCACTGAAGTTTTATTACTACGAAAATGGAATACATGACGAAGTTGAACTTTTGGCTTCAATCAAAAATGACAACATTCTTCCAATTTTAGATGCAGGTGTGATTGATGAGAACAATGCATTTTTCATGACTGAAGAAGTTTGCGCAGGTGATTTAGATGACCTAATTTCAACAAATAAGAAGTCATATCAACAAGCGATAGGAATTACAAGAGGAATTTTGAATGGATTGGTAGAAATGCATAGTTCAAAGAATAAGTTGTTGCATCGAGATTTGAAGCCAGCAAATATTTTGCTCGCACAAAACAATACACCCTTGATTGCTGATTTTGGTTCTGTCAAAAGAATTCCAGATGATGCAGATGGTGTAAATGGCTCAAGGCATGCCGCCCTTTATAGACCACCAGAGGCATACGAAAATTTTTATACATATAGTTCTGATGTATACCAAGTTGGATTGGTCTTATATCAACTTCTCGGCGGCTACTTACCTTATGAAGAAAAAGCATACCTAAATAAGAAACAAAAAATAAAGTTTGATAAACTTCCAAGTTCGTATGACAAAAGCAAATACGTTGATAGTATAATTTTTGATTTAAGTAAAAAAGGCAAGTTGATTGATTTAAACTCGTTGCCACCTTTTGTGGATGAAAAACTGAAATCAATTATCAGAAAAGCAACCCAACCTAATTTTTTGAAGCGCTATCAAACTTGTTCTGAATTTATTCATGCCCTTCATGAATTTGGATTGGGCGAAGATTGGACACATTCTTTTGAATTTGGTTATAAATTGGATATTGACGGCAAAACGTATAGGATTGAAAGACAAAATAATGGTAAATATGCCTGTATGAAATCTACGGATAATGGCTCTACCTGGCGGAGAGAAGCGGGCGTGGCGGACAACTCAGAGAATAAAGTCGTCTATGATTTGAAAAATAAGATTAGGAAGTAAATACTAAAAACACAGAACAATCTACTGCCCGCTGGTCCCAAGTGTTCGGCAGATTAATAAAATAACGGGGCACCACCCCGCTGGCCGCAAGTCTTCACCAACTTAAAAAAGCAACGAGGCTCGCGAGCGTCTTTGACGCGATGCGTAACGTCAGCCAGTCTCTGACTGGCGAATAAGAAACGAAGTGCAAATCGGAGACTTACAAACGTATCTTGCCCTGAAATATCTTCCCACCAAATTCACCGTCACCCCTGAAGCCCAAAAAAGCAAAAAGCACTGCTTTTCAACGCCGTAACAAAAAACCGCCGCAACCACTCCACAAAGACAAACCCTCGCATCCCGCTAACTACAAAAAATGACCCACCCGCAATTCAAGATCCCCGCCATTTGCACTGCCTTGTTCACGCTCGCCGTCTTCTTCTGCCTGCAATGTACAAAATCAGAAGGGGGCTCGAACCTGGACAAGATCCGGGTCCTGGTGGACGGTGCCCCATTCAAAAGGCCCGAGATGAATGCCTACATCAAAGAACGGACCTTGTATTTTAAAATATTCGGGGACAACAACGCGGAGATTCTGATCGTAAAAATTGCCGGCTTTACAGGTGTGGGAAACTACCGGCTGGAGAAGCCCTACCTCATCCGGCAAGAAAACAGCATGGTGTATAATATTGGGCTGGACAACAGCAAGATTTACTCCAATGAATCGAACCAAACGGGTATAGGCTCCCTGGAGGTTACCAAAATGGATTCGGTCAACCATCAAATTTCAGCCAAGTTCGACTGCCTGCTCAACAACACCACCCTATTTAATGAATCGGTCAATATTTTAGGCCATTTTGATGACCAGCACTATACATTCGAGCAGGTGGACGATAATATTTCCGTGTCCTACCTGCTGGCCAGCATCGACGGCAACGAGTTTGTCGGCAGTATTGACAATGTACTGGAACTTGGCGACCACGAGGTCATCAAGGCCATCAATGGCCGGGACGACATCCTCCAAATAAAAATCCCAAACTCCATTGACCTCTATGATGAGGATAGCACCTATACCATTGGCGGCCCGCACGATATACAATTTTCATTCGAAAATACCGATGGTGTTGACAAGGCAGTAAGTGGCCAGCTCACCATACTCCGGGCATCCTGGGGAACCAATAGCTACGCCGACATCCGAGGCGCCTTTAATTTTGTCACCCTGAATGGGAGGGTCGTCAGTGGCGGCGAATTTGCCTATTACAAATAACCCGGCAAAGCAGATTGGCGAATTGTATCGAAAATGTATCGTTATGGTAGTTGCTTAAAAGCGACTGTAAGTATTAAAATGACAAAAAACGCAAAAAGTAAGTGGGCAGGACGCAAACGGCAAGACAGGCTATCTGTAAATTAAACTTCCTTTTTTACTAAAACCAATTTAAAACGATGAAAGCAATCCATGTGTTTATTGTTTCAGCATTCCTTTTTATATTATCGTGTACCCAGCAATCAAATACCAATAAAAGGTCTGGACCTTTACTTGAGTTCGACAAATCTAAAATGGCCCTAACCGAAGATAAATTATTTGTAGATTCAACGATATTTGCTGCCTTGCCGAAATTTCCAAATGCCAAAAAATTCTGTGTGTGTACTTGTGAAAGCGGCAATGGCAAGAAAAAAGAATTAATATTTAATCCGGATAGTTACGGAACATGTCCTGCTTCTGGCGATGAGTGCCAGTTTAGGGATGACAGTCGAAACGACAGGCCTTACATCAATGGAAAATTTACTTCTGGTTGCCGTGAAGTTACCATAGAAATAACGAAAGGAAACGTCTACATTGATGGGAGGATTGATGTGAAAGATAGAAACTAAATAAAGCCTGTCTCAAGGGCGTATCCTGCTCCACTAAAATCCGGCCAAAATACCCCCATATTCACTGCGCGTTTCACGCTTGCCACCTTCTGCCGGCCCTCGTACCGGTGCCCTCCCCCCCGGTTGCCGGTGCAATTTGCGGAGCTAGGGATGTACCTTATCTTCCCAAGCCTGCGGAGAAATGCCCGCTTGGATGGGCAACACCGCTATGCTTTTCGCACAAACTCCGATTTCAAGCCCATGGCGCCGAAGCCTTCGATCTTGCAGTCGATGTTGTGGTCGCCTTCCGTCAGGCGGATATTCTTGACTTTGGTACCCGCTTTGACGGGTTTCGGCGCGCCTTTTACGGGCAAATCCTTGATCACGATGACGGAGTCGCCATTCTGTAGTTCATTTCCATTGGCATCCAGCACTTTCGCCGGGGCAAATTCGTCGACGGCCGTTTCGGTTGCTGCGGGGTCCCATTCATGGAAGCACTCCGGGCAAACCAGCAGTGCATCGTTGGGATAGGCGTATTGGGAGCCGCACTGCGGGCAAGGTGGAAATTCTGACATGTACGTTTGTGTTTAAACCGCCGCAAGGGTACGCAAATATTTGCTTTGCCCAAACGGATTTTGCCGCCCGGCAGGTTTTTCAGTTGACCAGGTGGCGTAGGAAATTATCCTGTCAGGCGGTACAGGGGTAAATATATTGAAGACATAGCCATAAATGAACCTGAATTTTGGATGAAACTGCCAACTTTTCAGATTTCAACTCATAGAAAACCAAGTATTGAAATGGCATCGCCTGCCCCGGCCTTATTCAAATCCCGGGATTTGAATACAGCCTTGACTTTTTTTGGTTACTTTTTTGTGTCAAGACAAAAAAGTGACAAAGACCGGTGAAATGCCCATAACTACCCTTATCTAAAACGCAGGTTACAGTAATGAAAAATGGCGCTAACAAAGCGCCCACCCAATTCCGAGCGCGTTAAAAAAATCAGTCACCCACCCCAAAATGATACCCCCACCCTTTCAAAATGAAAGGCCCCGCCACCGCTCCGCCCCGGAGCCCAATGCTCAACGACTACTTTAAGTCACTCTCCACCAGGCGCTTACAAAAAATCGGCACGACTTCCTGCCCTTCCGGAACGGGATTTGGCATATCCCAGGAAAACAATTGCGCCATGCCACTCACCCTTTTGTTGCTCGCTGCCGGACTCTTTTGCTTCTGGCTCTTTTACCGCAGCACCGATGCTTTCGACAACATGTAACACACCCGCTCGCTATGCTTATCCTGTTTCTGATCGCTCTGCTGGTCTTCGGCTACCTCGTCTACGTGTTGCTGAAACCCGAAAACTTCTAATGCTCACCTGCTCACCACGATTGCCATGAATACTGAAGTACTGGGCGTGTGCGCCCTGTTTCTACTCACCCTCGCACTGGCCTGGCCCCTGGGGCGCTACATCGCCGGCGTATTCGAGGGCCGGCCCCACTGGTCGGACCCGCTGTTCAAGCCCCTCGAAGGACTGTTTTTCCGCATCAGCCGCATCGATCCCAGCCGCGACATGCGCTGGACCGAGCACCTCAAAGCCATGCTCACGATCAATATGCTCTGGTTCGTCCTGAGCATGCTGGTCCTGATGAACATGGCCTGGCTGCCGCTCAACCCCGACCAAAACCCCTCCATGTCGCCCGATCTGGCCTTCAACACGGCCATTTCCTTTGTGGTCAACTGCAATTTGCAGCACTACAGCGGCGAAACGGGCATGAGTTACCTGGGCCAGATCTGGCTCATGTTTCTGCATTTTGTCAGCGCCGCCACCGGCCTGGCCGCCGCAGCGGTCTTGTTCAACGCCCTCCGCGAACGCCAGACCCAGGCCCTGGGCAATTTCTACGACTATTTCCTGAAAGCCAACACCCGCATGTTGCTGCCCCTGTCGGCCGTCACCGCCATCCTGCTGCTGCTCAACGGCACCCCCATGACCTTCGAGGGCAAAGACACCCTGCTGAGCCTCCAGGGCGATACGGTGTCGGTCAGCCGCGGCCCCGTGGCCGCTTTTACGGCCATCAAACACATCGGCACCAACGGCGGCGGCTTCTTCGGCGCCAACTCGGCCCATCCCCTCGAAGACCCCAACTACGCGACAGCCTGCCTCCAACTGCTGGCGCAATTCATCTTGCCCGCCGCTATGGTGTTCGCCTTCGGGTTTTACCTGCGCCGCCGCCGGCTGGCCCTCATGGCGATGGGCGTAATGACGGTCGGCTTTCTCCTCCTGGTGGTCCCCACTATTCTTTTTGAACAAAACGGCAATCCGGCCCTCTCGGCGCTGGGCCTCGACCAGAGCCTCGGCGCCCTGGAAGGCAAGGAAATGCGCTTTGGCGCAGCGCTGTCGGGCTACTGGAGCATCCTGACCACCGTGATTTCCACCGGCTCCGTCAATGCCATGCACGACAGCACCATGCCCCTCTCGGGTATGAACCAATTGCTGGCCATGCTGGTCAACGGCTTCTACGGCGGCTGCGGCGTGGGCATCCTGAATTTTTTCATCTACATCATCCTGGCAGTGTTTATCGCCGGCCTGATGGTGGGGCGCACCCCCGAGTTCCTGGGCAAAAAAGTGGAAGCCCGCGAGGTAAAAATCGCCATGCTCACGGCCTTGCTCAGTCCGCTGCTCATCATGGGCGGCACGGCCATGGCCGCCTGGATGCAGGTGAACGACCCCAGCCTGCCCTGGCTCAACAACCCCGGCTTCCACGGTTTTTCGGAAATGCTGTACGAGATGACCTCCGCCAACGCCAACAACGGCTCGGGCTTTGAAGGCCTGGGCGACAACAATCCGTTCTGGAACATTGCCACAGGCTTCGTGCTGCTGCTGGGCCGCTTTATCCCGATCATCGGCCCGGTGGCCATCGCGGGCTCGCTGGCGGCCAAAAAATACATCCCCGAAAGCGCCGGCACGCTGAAAACCGATACCGCCACCTTCGGCGCGATGGTGTTCTCCGTGATCGTCATCCTCACGGCGTTGTCGTATTTCCCGGCGCTGGCCCTTGGGCCGATTGCGGAGTTTTTTTCAAGGTAAATGTTGGGGCTTAACTGCAAATTCTGGGCGTTTCACGGCGGGAGAACCCCTCCCCCGGCCCCTCCCCATAAATGGGAGGGGTGCGTAGGGTTGATATAAAAATTTGATTATCAATTGCTTTTGCGCCGAAAAAACCCCTCCCATTTATGGGGAGGGGCAGGGGTGGGGTTGTCCCGGCGCGAAACGCCCCGAAACATAAATAAGTAATCGAACTGTAAAACGAGTGGGCAAGCCCTCCTTCCCGAGGCTTCGGGAGAGGGGCAGGGGTGGGGTTCTCCCGGTGCGAAACGCTCCGAAAATCACCATACACAACACACAACGTTCTTCCATCATGAACCATACATCCAAAAAAGGCTTGTTTCAAGCCGACTTGATACGCGCCGCCATCGGGCAATCGGTCCTCAAACTCGACCCGCGCCAGATGTTTCGCAACCCCGTGATGTTCACGGTCGAAATCGGCACCGCCATCATGCTGGTGGTCACCGTGTTGTCCATGCTGGGCGCCGCCGATGTGGCCGTCCTGGGGCGGCCTGGCTACAACCTGGTCATTTTCCTGCTGCTGCTGCTCACCGTGTTGTTTGCCAATTTCGCCGAAGCCTTCGCCGAAGCGCGTGGCAAAGCCCAGGCCGAAAGCCTGCGCAAAACCCGCAAAGACACGCCGGCCAAAAAACTGAACCCCGACGGCAGCATCACGCTCCTGTCGTCCGCCGCCCTCCAGCGCGGCGACCAGTTTGTGTGCGAAGCCGGCGACCTGATCCCGACCGACGGCGAAATCCTGGAAGGCCTGGCCACCATCGACGAAAGCGCCATCACCGGCGAATCCGCCCCGGTCATCCGCGAAGCCGGGGGCGACAAATCCAGCGTGACGGGCGGCACTAAGGTGCTCTCCGACCGCATCGTGGTGCAGGTGAGCGTGCAGCCCGGCGAGAGTTTTCTGGACAAAATGATCGCCCTCGTAGAAGGCGCCAGCCGGCAAAAAACACCCAACGAGATCGCCCTGACGATCCTGCTGGCGGGCTTTACCCTGGTGTTTGTCATCGTCTGCGTCACCCTGAAACCCTTCGCCGACTACGCCCAAACGCCCATTTCCATCGCCGCCTTTGTGTCCTTGTTCGTGTGCCTGATCCCGACCACCATCGGCGGCCTGCTCTCGGCCATCGGTATCGCGGGTATGGACCGGGCCTTGCGGGCCAACGTCATCACCAAATCCGGCAAAGCCGTGGAAACCGCCGGCGACCTCGACGTGCTGCTGCTCGACAAAACGGGCACCATCACCATCGGCAACCGCAAAGCGACCCATTTTTACCCCGCAGAAGGGGTTCGGGAAGCTGATTTCGTGCGCTACGCCGCGCTGTCGTCGCTGGCCGACGACACACCGGAAGGCAAGTCGATCGTCGAACTGGCCGGCAAAGCCACCCTGGGCCTGAGCATCGAGGGCGCGCGCCTGATCAAATTCAGCGCCGAAACCCGGAGCAGCGGCGTGGATTTGCCCGACGGTACCCGCATTCGCAAAGGGGCCTTCGACGCCATCCGCCAACTGGCCCTCAAAGCCGGCAACGCCGTTCCGGCCGCCACAGAGCAGCAGGTCGTGGAAGTGGCCAAACAAGGCGGCACCCCGCTGGTGGTGAGCTGGAACGAACGCATCGTGGGCCTCATCGAGTTGCAGGACATCATCAAACCCGGCATCCGCGAGCGCTTCGAGCGCCTGCGCCGCATGGGCGTGAAAACGGTGATGGTGACCGGCGACAATCCCCTGACGGCCAAATACATCGCCGAAGTCGCCGGGGTGGATGATTTTATCGCCGAGGCCAAGCCGGAGGATAAAATGAACTACATCCGCGCCGAGCAGGAGCAAGGCAAACTCGTGGCGATGATGGGCGACGGCACCAACGACGCGCCCGCCCTGGCCCAGGCCGATGTGGGCGTGGCGATGAACAGCGGCACCCAGGCCGCCAAAGAGGCCGGCAACATGGTGGACCTGGACAACGACCCCACCAAACTGATCGAGATCGTGGAAATCGGCAAACAACTGCTGATGACGCGCGGCACGCTCACCACCTTCAGCATCGCCAACGACGTGGCCAAGTATTTCGCCATCGTGCCGGCCTTGTTCATGGCCAGCATCCCGGCCTTGCAGCACCTGAACATCATGGGCCTGCACTCGCCGGAATCGGCCATCCTCTCGGCAGTTATTTTCAATGCCCTGATCATTCCGGCGCTGATCCCGCTGGCCCTGCAGGGCGTCGCCTACAAACCCATCGGCGCCTCGGCCCTGTTGCGCCGCAACCTTTTTATCTACGGCCTGGGCGGGATCATCGTGCCGTTTGTCGGCATCAAATTGATTGACCTGGTGGTGGGCCTGGCCTTTTGAAGCAGACCGAAACAACCATTTTTTATACCAAAAAAATACATCGCATATGAAATCGAATCTTGTGCAAGCCCTGTTGCTGACACTCTGTTGCGTGGCCCTGCTGGCAGTGGTGTATCCACTGGCCATATGGGGCATCGGGCAACTGGCGGCGCCCCAAGCCGGCCGTGGCGAAACCGTAGAAGCCAAGGGCCGGGTAGTAGGCTACCGGCTTATCGGTCAAAATTTTAGCGAAGACCGCTACTTTTGGCCGCGCCCTTCGGCGGTAGGCTACAACGCCGCCGGGTCGGGCGGCTCCAACAAAGGCCC
>JADLDL010000396.1 GCA_020846655.1 Saprospiraceae bacterium
GAGGAAGTATTTCATCGGTGCAGAAGTTTGTGAAATGGTGATCAAAACAGGCAAGGGATGCTCCCTGCTTTCGGATTACACAAACGGGATACTTTTTTCGAACAAAAAATTACTGGGTCCGCCGCAGCTGGTATTTGAGCAAGGTGAGGCCGGTGTTGCCGGGCGACATGTCGATGAGCGGCGGGTTATAATAAGGACAATAGGGTATTGGTGTGGCATCAGCCTGAAGGGTGGTCGTCAGAAACTGGATTTTGCCGGGCTCCAGCACTACATCCCGGACCAGTAAGGTGCTAAAACCCGCGTAGTTAAATTCCAGGGTATACACGCCGGGGTCGACTGGAATCCGGTAGTTGCCCTCGAAATCAGTGATGGCGCCGCGCAGGAACTGTCCATTTTTCAACACTTTTATGGATACGCCAATGAGTTGTTCTCCGTCGGAATCAAGCACTTGGCCACGGAGCAGGGTTTGGGCATGAACAACGGCGTTCGACAGGAATACCAGGAGCAAGAGTGGCAGGATAACACGAGGCTTGAGCATATGGAAGTTTACATGTTGGCCATAAAGGTACTTCCGGCCGTTTGGTCTTGCCGATTGATCTACTGAAGCCCATCTGGCCGTGTGTCGGCGGGGCATTTGAGTGAGCAAAGCCTAGCGCAGCAGGCGCTTGCCGAGGCGCCACACCCAAGACCATTCTTTTTGCACTCGGAAATAGGGTTTCTGGATGGCGCCGAATTGCCGCCGCACCCGCTCGATCGGTTTGATCATGCTGCCGGCAAAGTCGAAGGTCGCCAGGCCCAGGGTTTCCTGGGCGTACCGGATGGCTTCCCAGGCCACGAGGATGCCAGCGCCCGAATTGCGCAGCGCGGGGTCATCGCCGGCCAGCAGGTAATAAGCCGATTGTTGGTCCCATACGAGGTAGGCTACCGAGTGGATGGCGCCGGTTTTCAGGTCGGAGGCCCAAAAAATCTCGCGGGCCCGGTGGGCTTGCAGGGCCTGGTCGAGGCGCTGCAAAAAATCGAAACCTACGGGGGCTTCCAAACCCTGGCGGTCGTAGCTTTGGTTGTGTACTTCGTAAAACAATTCGAGGTTGTTGCCGGTCTGAACGCGCACCCGGGCAGCCGCTTTGGGCAGTTTGTTGTTGCGGTAGTCGGGCGCCAGGCCTTCGCGGAGGCTTTGCAGGTTGCTGAGCGGCAAGGCGTAGGAGTAGCGGGTGGTTTGGCGGAAGCCGCGCCAGTAGAACGGCAGCCAGTTGGTGGCGGTGTAGTTAAAATCCTGCTCAAAAGCCGCCAAGGGGGGCAATTGCGCCAGCAAATCCTTGAGTAGCGGCATTTCGTGGCGGGGAGTCCGGTATTCGGGCAGCAGGTAGGGGCCCATCATTTTGGTGAGCGGGGGCATGGCCACATACTGCCAGTGGCGTTTTTGTTTCAGGAAATACGGCAACACCCCGACCACTTGTTTGCCTTTGTAGACCAGGGCGGCGTCCCAGCGCCCTTCAGCACACACAGCATCGAGGTACCTATCCTGCAAAAAAAGCGGAAGGTCGGGCGCCGATTGGCAAAACTGGCGGTAGGCATCAAGATCAGGCATGTACGAAAGCGGGTAGTGGAGCGCAGCAGTTTATGGGCTTGGGCGAAGCCCAAATGCCCAAATGCCGAAACGTTCTCCCCATTTTTTTTGCTCCAAAACGTTGAAAAACCAAAATCCGTATCGACCGGCAATTTCCTGGATGGTCCGAAGGTCGCAGTCTTCCGACAAAATCATCCAACCCTTGCTTTCAGGGCCTAGAAAGGGCGGCAATTGGCAGAACAGTTTTTCAAAATAACTCAGGTTTTCACCGGCAAAGAAAGCATGTTCGGCGGCATTTTCCGGCTTTTTTGGATAAGACGGCGGGTTGATCAACACAACATCGAATTGCTGCATCGGCAGCGACTCCAGCAAATCGCTGCGCCAGAGTGTCACCGACAGCCCAAGCGCCTGCGCATTGTTGCGGGTGGTTTGTACGGCCAGGGGGTTGATGTCGAGTGCCGTCACAACCGCACCTTTTTGGGCGGCAAACAAGGCCAGGGCACCGCTGCCCGTACCCACGTCGAGTGTTTTTTTGTTTTGAAAATCAATATTTTGTAAAAAATCAAGAAAAATGGGCGTGCTGAAAAAAATACCCGGGTGGAACACGCCCGGCGGCACTCGCAGTTGCAAGCGGCCATGCCGGAACACCCGCTCCCGGCGGATAAAACGCAGGGCCCACAAGCGGTACAAAGGCAGCCAAAAACGGCGGTACATCCAGCGCATATCTTAAATTCCAGTGTTGATGTTGAGATAAAATCCGCCGCTGCCCAGGCCCCGCCAGCTCCATTCCAGTTTGATGACTTTGTCGTACCAGGCCACCAGGTCGAGGCCCAGCCCGTAGCCCCAGAGCAGTTGGTTGTTCAGTGGGTTGCCGGCGGCATAGTAGGGGTCGTTGGCATAGCCCAGGTCGTTGTTGAGCGAGAGATAGACCTTTAGCGGTAGCGTCCGGAAGGCTTTCAGGGGCATCAGGCGGCCCAGTTTGAAGTCGCGTTTGAGCAATTGGATATGGAAAGAGCTGCGGAGCAAGCCATAGTCGAGGCCGTCCATCACAAAATATTCGTAGCCGCGCACAAAATCGTTGCCGTAGCCCAGTGCCTGGTTGTTGAAAAAGGGCGGCTTGCGGCGGGGCAGCACGACGCGGGCCTTGGCAATGGTTTCGAGGCTCAGGTGGCCATTGAAGGAAATGTATTTTTTGAATTCGGCAGTGGCCCGGAACAGGTGCAGGTCGTCGGTAGGCAACAAGCCGTTTTGGCGCAACTCGAGTCCGGCAAGCCAGCCGGTCAGTGGGTAGGGGCGAATGTCGAGGTGGTCGGTGCTGAGTTTGTAAATCAGGCTGAAATGGCGCTGGCGGGTACGGCCGTCTAGGAAAAAATCAGGGTTGATTTCGGTGCCGATCGAGTCGGCAATGCGGTTCAGGTGGTACTCCAGGATCCAGGAATGCGTCGTTTTGAGTTTGGGGCGCCAGTTCAGGCTGGCGTTGGCGTACAAACGGCTGACTTGCCAGGCTTCGTTGTTGACCAGAAAGCGTTGTTTGTTGCCGCTGGTCGAATATGCCACTTCGTGCGCCCGGGTAAAGCCGCTGGCGACCCGGAAACCCAGGGTTTGGCGGCGGTTGAGCCAGGGGCGTTCGTACACCACTTCGTAGCGGTTGGAGTAGCCAAAGTTGAGGTTGAGTTTCAGGATGTCGGCCTGCCCGCTTAGGTTGAGGTAGGTGCCGCTGATGCCGTAGTTGACCCTGCGGAGGGAGCGGTGAAATTCTTTCCACCAGACATTGAAATTGCGGTCGACCAACTCAAACAAAGGAATTGGGTAGAGATACCACATTTCAACAAACCGGAAGCGCAGCCGTAGCCGGTTGCCCGGGGGCAGGGTATCGAGTTGAAGTTCCGACAGCGAAAAGAGGCCGGTATTCATCAGCCGCAGCCGGTTGCGTTCGAGGGTTTCGGCGAGTTGTGCTCGCGGGATCGAGTCGCCCGCTTCAAATTCCAGTTCGCGCAGAATAAACGAGTTCTTGGTTTTTCGGTTTCCTTCCAGGATAATAGTATCGATATGGACAAGGTCCGGGCGGATTTGCGCCCAAACCGGGCCTGCAACAGCAGAAAACAGCAGTCCAAGCAGCCCAATGCGCAACAACGTAAAAGGTAAAAATAACCGGCTTGCCTGTAGTTTCATGTATGCGTTTGCCTGCCCGCCGGCGGATTGAGCGTTGGGGTGGGGGACAAATTAACGCTAAAACACACAAAAAAACGTATCGGACAAACGTAATGCCTTGGTTTTGTGCTACCTTTGGTCAAAATCCTTCGGTTGTTCATGAGTGATGTACTTGCAGATCCGGTACTTTTTGGACTGCTTTGGGCAATTGCCGTCTTAGTCGGTGTGCTCATTGGGTGGAACTTACGTGCCGTTTGGCCCGAGCGCGAAGTGACCAAGTGGCTGGAGCGCACCACTCAGGAGCGCAACACCCTCGCCCGGCTGTACACCCAGGTCAAACACCATTACGATTTGCGGGAGGCTGATTTGCGCAAAACGGCCATCGAACTGGGCGTACTGCGCGAGCAGGTGGCTCAATACGAAAACGAGCGTTCGTTTCTCCTCACTACCGCACAGGCCAATACCGTTCGGATGGAAAAAGCGGAAGCCAGTGCCGCTTTGTGGGCTGAGCGGCTCCCCTTTCTCGAACAGGAATCCAAACGCCTGGCGGACGAAAATGCTCAATTGCAAATCGAACTCACCCGCCTGCAAAGCCAGATTGGCGCATGGAAAACCCTGAACATGGGTTTTTCTGCCATGCACCAGGAGTTGCGCCAACTGGAACACAAAGCCGAAGCGATGGAAGCCGAGCGCCAACACCTGCGCGAACAACTGGCGGCTGCCCAACAGGAAATCGAACAACAACAACGCGAACTCGTCCACTACGCCCTGCAAGTCCAACGCCTGAGCGATACCTTCAGCGCTTCGTCCAGCGACGGCGATTCCGGCCCCACCCAAACCCCTGGCCAGGCCGACAACCTGCTCCGCATCAAAGGCATAACCGAAGAACATGCCCAGCGCCTGATGGCGATCGGCATTTTTTCATTTGTGCAAATCAGCGAATGGGAAGCCAACGATATTGCTACGATCGCCAAGATGCTGCACATCAGCCCGACCAAAATTGTCCAGGACGATTGGGTTGGCCAGGCACAGGTGCTCGTTGCAGGGCCACAACCCTGAGTCGAAACAGTTGTTTTCCAGGAAAAAAAACAAGCGTATCGCCCTCTTCTAAAAAAGAAAGCTACCGAATAAAAAGCAGCGGGGTGCTTGTTCGTACGAACAAGCACCCCGCTGCGTTTTATTTTATGTCAGCAGTTCTATTGCTTAGGCAGCAGCAC
>JADLDL010000397.1 GCA_020846655.1 Saprospiraceae bacterium
GCGGGAACGGTAATAACAACATCTTTCATTTCTGTTCCACCGAAAAATCTTTCCGCATCCTGTTTCAGTTGTTTCAATATTAATGCAGATATCTCTTCCGGTGCATATGTTTTCCCATAAAAACTATAAGGCATCCCATCTTTATTAGCAGTTTCTTTTTTTCTTCCCATATTTCTTTTCACAAATGCGACAACTTTGTCGGGAGAAAGTTCATACTCGTCCTTAGCATTTTGACCGACTATTATATTTTTATCGCTCTCGAAAAATACAACGGAAGGCGTGATTCTTTCATTTTTATCATTTGGAATGATTTTAGATTCACCATACTCATCAACATACGCTACTGCTGAATAGGTAGTACCTAAATCGATTCCTATAACGATATTTTTTTTATCAGACATATTTAATATTTTTAAAGTTTAGTTTTATGCGTTCCTGGTGAAATTAAATGAGAGGAGGATTCTCTTCAAAAACCAATATGGCTATTTCTTCCTTTCTGAGGATTTTATTATCCATAATGTAGCCCTTTTTTAATATCTTAGCCACCCTTTTGTCCTCTTCGATTTGGTTAGTTGGTATCTTCTTTTTTACAAGCTGAATTTCCCTATTATAAAAATCTGTATCAGACTCAACTAGTGTTATTCCATTTGCATAAAGCACTTCTTCTAATTCTTCATCAAACATATTAATTTCCTTTATAAGCGTGTCCGCTGATTCTTCGAATTTATCTTTAAATTTATCAAAGGAATCCTTGAAGAATATAATATCCATTAGTAAGGGTTCTCTTATCTTTTCGATAAACCCTTTTTCATATTCGTTAACAATTTTCTGAAGTCTATCGATCGTTTCATCTTTGAACCTGTTTTGTTCAATTTGCCTGTCAAGATGATCTTTAATTAAAGATTTGAAACTTTCAAATTCGCTAGAAAGTTGCTCAAACGATTTCTCCCAAACACTTTGGGTGTTAGCTTCAACTTCTCCCGGGTCCGGTTTTGTTTCATCAGCCATGTGCTTTATCCATTTTTTTTATTTCCTGTGTTGAATTTTATCCTCCTGGCAAAGAGAATTAGACAGTCTACTAAGCCGAATCCTCGGTACGATCTTTAATTTTTCGTCTTAGCAAATGCCGCCCGTCAGCGATGTTTTTTTTAATCAAAAAGAATCCGAAATACCGTTGATTTATCTCAGTGTTGCCTTTTACATTTTACAATCTGCAAATCTAATTGCACAAAATAAATATACAAACCACAAAACAAACTTTTTTTCGAATATTTTTTATTGCCCCAACTTCATCTGGGCAAACAAGAATAAGTGGTTGGGATATTTAACAGAATCTTCCCCCAAAATAATTCCCCGCATTTTCCTTGCAAATCACCTCCTTAAAACCCCATATTTGCAACGAAAAAGCAAATTACCCCCATGACCACCCCCGAAGAAACCCAGGAACCCCAAGCCCTCGACCTTTCCACCGGCCTTTCCGCCTACCGCCCCATTTCCCGCGCCAACTCGCTCGAAGTCTCCTTGCCCGGCAGCATGGCCTACCAAACCCGTCAAGCCCTGTTGCGCCTGCGGCAGGAAATCGGCAGTCCCGACCTGTACGTGGCCCAAAAACTCCACTACCCGCTCAAATCCAACGTGTTCGAGTTCTTTTCGGCCGAGCAGGTGGACGCCATCGCCCTGGCCATCTGGAACATCGAACGCGGCGACGGCATGATCATCGGCGACCAAACCGGCATCGGCAAGGGCCGGATCGCGGCGGCCATTATCCGCTATGGGGCCAAAAACGGGCTGCCAACTATCTTTATCACCGAGAAAGCGACCCTCTTTTCAGACATCTACCGCGACCTGTACGACATCGGCAGCGTGGACCTGGTGCCGCTTATCCTCAATAGCGACAGCAATGCCACGCTGCAAATCTCGCTGGACAGCGAAACCATCGTCAAGGTCCACGAGTGGCAGCGCGACCGGAAATTCCTGCCCAAAAGCATGGGCGAATTGCGCGACCTGGTCGCTGACAAAGACGCGCTGCCGCCCGGTTACGACTTCGCCATGCTGACCTATTCGCAGTTGTCCTCCGACTGGGAAAGCCAAAAGCAGTTGGGCAAAAAGACCAAGTCCGATCCCTCGGCCTCCAATTTCAAAACCGAATACATCGCGGCCTTGTCGCAGGGCGCCGTGGTGATCCTGGACGAAGCGCACAACGCCTCGGGCGGCGAAAGCACCACCGGTTATTTTATCCGGGAGCGGTTGCTGGCCAATGCCCAGGGTTGCTGCTACTTGTCGGCCACCTTCGCCAAACGGCCCGATAACATGCCCGTGTACGCCAAAAAAACGGCTATTAGTCACGCCAACATCAAGGCGACCGAACTGGAAGAGGTATTTGCCCGCGGCGGCGTGGCTTTACAGGAGATCGTCGCCGGCGAACTGGTCGCCTCGGGACAGATGCTGCGCCGCCAGCGCAGTTTTGAGGGCATCCGGGTGGAGTACAACTTCCTGCCGGACGATTACGAGGAGCACCGGGTGATTTATAACACCGTAATCGGCCTGGTGAACGATATTATTGAGTTTGAACAGGAGGTCATCGAGCCATATCTGGAGACGATGAGCAAGGCCCTGTCCAGCGGCGGCGAAAAGGCCGAAAAGCGCAAGGGCACCGAAAAAGGCGGGGTGTCCAACTCGCCGTTTTTTAACAAAACCCACAATGTCATCCGGCAGTTGCTGTTCAGCATCAAGGCCCGGCAGGTGGCGCGGGAGGCCATCAGGCTGCTGGGCGAAAACAAAAAAGTCGTCATCGCCTTCGCCAACACGATGGCCTCCTTCATGGACGAGTTCGGCTACACCAACGGCGACGAGGTGGACAACCTGGACTTCGCGATGGTGCTCAACCGCTCTTTGGAAAACGCCCTGAAATACACCGTGGCCACCGAAACCGGCGAGATCAAACACTACACCTTATCGCCCGCCGACCTCGACCCCCTCAGCGCCTCGATGCTGGAAAACCTGCGCGACAAAATCAAAAGCGCCTCGGCCGGCATCAGCCTGTCGCCCATCGACACGCTCATCAATACCATCGAAAAGACCCGTAAGCCGGCGGAAGTGGGCGGCGCTGGCCACGACTTTTACCGGGTGCGCGAATGCACGGGCCGCTCGTTCCAGATCAAAGACGAAGGCGGGGCGCTGGTGTACCGCTCGTTCAAGGCCAACGTGAAGCAGTTTTTCGCCGATTTCAATTCCGGCGACGCCGACGTGCTGCTCATCAACCAAAGCGCCAGCACCGGCGTATCGGCCCATGCCAGCGGCAAGTTCCGCGACCAGCGCCAACGCGCCATGATTATCCACCAGCCCGAACTGGACATCAACACCGAGGTGCAAAAACGCGGGCGCATCAACCGAACCGGCCAGGTGAATTTGCCGGAATACTTATATGTGTCCTCGTCCATCCCGGCGGAAAAGCGCATTTTGATGGTGCTCAAACGCAAGTTGAAAAGCCTTGATGCGAACACGACGGGCAGCCAGAAATCCAGCGACGCCCAACTGGAATCGCCGGATTTTTTCAACAAATACGGCGACCGGGTGGTGCAGGGTTTCCTGGGCGAAAATTACCATATCGCTGCCGCGCTCCGGCTGGACAGCGGTGAAGACGACAACAACTCTTCTTACGCCCGCTCGGATTTGGCTGAAATGTTCAGCCGCCGCATCGCGCTACTCACCGTGGAAGAACAGGAACGGGCCTACGCCGAAGTGCTGGCCCGCTACAACGAATACGTCGAAGACCTGAAACAGCGCGGCGAATACGACCTGGAAGTGGAATACCTTCCCCTGGAAGCCGAAACCGAGGAGCAATTCCTGCTGGAAGAAGGCAGTGGGCGTCCCACACCCTTCGGTCAGCCGGCTGTGCTGGAACAAGTGCAAGCCCGGATATTGAAACGCCCGATGAAATGGAGCGAGGTGCAGGTCATCATGGAAAAAACGCTGCAAGGCGCTTCGTCGGAGGATTTTCAAAAACGCTTCCGGCAGGAATACGAAGCCGGGCGTCAGGAACTACGTGCCGCCAAATCCGCAGAGCGCAACGCCAAACTGCGTAAAGTCGAAGATGAAATCCGCGAGCTGGAAACCCTGCGTACCACCGGCAAATCAAAAGACGTGGAAAAACTGGAAAAAGGGCTGGAGAAGGCGGGTAAACAACTCGCCGAATTGAAAGAAAAAATGGCCGCCGAAGAAACCAAAATCACGGCAGAGACAAACAATGGCCTGCGCATCATCGACTTTTTCAAAGTGGGCCGACCTTTCCAGTTCCGCATCGAGCAGGCCGGCACGGCGCGGGAATTGAACGGCGTGGTGACAGGTTTGTATTTCCTGAAACCTGTCGGCGATCCCACGCGTTTCAACCCGGCCAACGTCCGCATCACGGCCGCCATCTACGGCCCGGAGCGGACCTGGGCGCTCAAGTTCAACAGCCCGGAAGTGTTCACGGCGATGGGCATGAGTACCCACAACCAGGAGATGTTTTTGCAGGATTTGCTGTACAACTGGAACCGCCACGACAGCGCGGGTAATAAGCGGGAGGAGCAGTTTATCGCCACGGGTAACATGCTGCTGTCGGCCAAAAACGTGTTTTTGCAGGGCGCCGGCGGCAAACTGATCAAATACAGCACCTTCGACGGCGGTATCCGTTCGGGCATCTTGGTGCAAAAAGAAGTGGATCACAAGGGCCGGGAGCAGAAATCGGAGCCGAAAACCCGCCGCTCGGTACGCGCCTTGGCCGACGAATTGGCGCAGACGCGTCCGGGCTATCAGCAATACCGCTATGTGGAGGGCACGGCGCTGAACAACGCCATCGCCTTCGTGCGCACCCGCGAGGAAATGTACCGGGTGACCATGCCGAAAACCACGGCCTTCAAACCCTACTACGGCGACAAAGACCTAGTCAATTTGCTTTTCCAAGACACTTACGACCGCAGCCGGGGCTTGCCCAAGGTCTTCGTCAGTTATCCGCCCAACCTGCTGGCCGGCTACCTCCATCGCGACGACCTGCAAACCTTCCTGGACCTCCTGGCCGACAAGTACCAAATGACCTACTTAGCCGAAGCGCAACAATTCGCGGGTCTCCTCAACCTCGATCAGCCCATCCCCGACCGCGAGCCGTCCGAGATGGAACAAATGCTCGTCGTCCTCGAACAACTCAACCTCGAAACCGCCCCATAACCGCCATGACCTACCAACTCCAAAACCTGACTCCGCCGCAAATCGCCCGCCTGGACGAAGTGCCCATCGCCCGGCAGGAGCAGATCATTGACCAGACCGGCGAGCCGCTGCGTTTGGTGACTTCGTATTATTTGGTCAAAAATGCCTCGGCTAACTTCACCGTTCCGCATGAAACCGCTGAAAAACTGGATGCAGCCATTTACGGTCTATTGACCCGGAAAGGGTTTCTGAACGGAACCATGCAAGTCGCAAAACCGGAGCCGGCCAACCAAGAGCCGGCGCAGGCCAAAATGGATTTGCCCGAGCCTGCCCGGACGGTGGCGGCTAAACCTGCAACGCCTAAACCGGTTGAGCGGCCAAAGCCTTTTTCCTTCAACAACTACCCCCTGGCCAAAAAATTCATGCCCCTGCACCAGCAGC
>JADLDL010000398.1 GCA_020846655.1 Saprospiraceae bacterium
ATGCGTTTGCCGATTTCATCGTCGTTGTTAGCCGAAATGGCAGCTACCTGCTGGATTTTGTTGAAATCGTCGCCGATTTCTTCCGTTTGTTCCTTCAGGTCTTTGACAACTGATTTCACGGCTTTCTCGATGCCGCGTTTCAGGTCCATGGGATTGGAACCGGCGGCCACACTTTTCAGGCCGGCCGTTACCATAGCCTGTGCCAAAACAGTGGCGGTAGTGGTACCGTCGCCGGCAGCGTCAGCGGTTTTGCTGGCTACTTCTTTGACCATTTGGGCGCCCATATTGGCAATGGGATCTTCCAGTTCAATTTCTTTCGCTACAGACACACCGTCTTTCGTGATGGAAGGTGCGCCACACGATTTTTGGATCACCACGTTCCGGCCTTTGGGGCCAAGGGTTACTTTAACAGCGTTGGAAAGGGCATCGATGCCTTCCTTGAGTTTCTCACGGGCATCCGTATCGAAGGTAATTTGCTTTGCAGCCATATTGTCAGTTTTGAATTGTAAATGAATGAAAAACAGGCTTCATTGGGTTGGATCGGGCAGAGCCAGGCATCTTAGAGGATGCAGAGCACATCATCTTCCCGCATGATCAGGTAGTCCTGACCTTCAAAGTTGATTTCGTTGCCGGAGTACTTTCCATAAAGTACGATATCGCCAACTTGTACGGTCATCAGGTTGCCGTCTTTACCTGGGCCAACAGCCACTACCTCGCCGCGCTGGGGCTTCTCCTTGGCGGTATCCGGGATGATCAGGCCACCTTTTGTCTTCTCATCGGCAGGTGCCGGCTTGATAATTACACGGTCAGCAATTGGTTTCATACGTCTGACTTATTTTTGTTTGGTTAATTAACGTAATAAAAAGTTCAACAAAATAATATTCTGAATCTCTAACAGACTTCGTGCCAAGCGGTATTTTCTGCCATTTTTTCAGCCCGTGTCGAAATTTCACCGCCAGGCTGTCATACCTGACATCGAATGACAGCCTCTATCAGCAAACGATTTTGCCGTTCAGGCGGCTACTTCTAACAATTTTTCTACTTGGCGCTGAAAAGAGTCAGAGCAATAGATGGAAATTGTCTTATCATTGCGGCCGGTTTACAGTACCTGCGGGTGGCGATCTCTTCAACAGAACGGTTGATAATCAGATAAATAAACGTCAAGCCCCAAACTGTCGACCTTAAAAAACTGTATTTTGAAATGGGGAGATCGACAGACATTCTCTGTGCCGGCGAGTTGCTTGTAGACTTGATTACCGCCGAATTTGTTCGTACGCTGGATGAAGCGTCACTGTTCCGCCGTATTCCGGGCGGAAGTCCTGCCAATTTGTGCATGAATATGGCACGCTTGGGCTGCAAAACCATTTTGGCAGCCTCGGTTGGCAACGACGACATGGGCACCGTACTTAAAAATTATGTGGCTCGTTTAGGTGTCGATGTATCCTGTATCACGCAGGTAGACGACCCAACGACGCTTATCCTGGTGACCCGCTCCGCTGCGGTTTCCAATTTTCAGCCCTATCGTGGCGCCGACTCGATGTTGTCGATTCGCCAGTTTCCATACGGCCGCTTCGACGACCTGTCTATTTTCCATACGACTTGTTTTGGCCTCAGCAAAAACCCCTCGCGGGATGTCATCCTTCAGGCCGCCGCCAAAGCACAACGGGCTGGCGTTCAACTGAGTATTGATGCCAATTATGCCGAAAAAATTTGGCCGGATCGCCGGGAAGCCCAGCGCACCGTAGCCGAATATTCGCGTTTGGGCACCCTGGTCAAAGTAAGTGACGTTGATTTCACTCGGCTCTACGGCGACGAAAATCCGACCCCGCAAAACGTCATCGACCATTTTTTGAAAATGGGCGCTAAAGAAGTCTGTTTTACCTTAGGCGAACATGGGTGCTGGGTGGCCAATGAAAAAGAACGGCATTTTCTCCCCGGCCGCGAAGTGGAGGTAAAAGACACCACCGGCGCCGGCGATGCGTTCTGGTCGGGTTACCTGACCGCCCGGCTCGATGAAAAATCACTGCTCGAATGCGCCATGGCTGGCCGCCGTATGGCCGAACTCAAACTGGGTCACTTTGGCCCCTTGCCGGATACCGTTGAGCGGGAGTCACTCTATGTAGATTTCGCCTAAAGCATCCGGCAGCCTGTTTTCTCGGTATGGAAGACATCCTGCATTTCACTGCCCGGCTCGAAGATTCCAACAACAAATTGTGGGGGTTTCACCTCCCCGTGCCTCAGTTAGTAGCCCATGCCTTTGTCGCCAAGGGCATCAAACGCGTTGTGTGCCAACTAAACGAACAAGTTGATTTCCAATGCGGCCTGATTCCAAAAGGCGAAGGCGTTTATTGCATCGTGGTCAACAAAAAACTGCGCACCCAATTAGGCTTGCAACCCGGAGCACAAGTAGCCGTGGCGCTCCGAAAAGACGATAGCGAGTATGGCTTGCCGGTGCCCGAAGAATTTGAAGAAGTGCTCCGGCAGGATCCAGAAGGCCGGGATTGGTTTGAGGCGCTTTCGCCCGGCAAAAAGCGCAACTTGCTGTACCTGGCAGGACAAATTAAGGACCCGGAAAAACGCATCAGCCGGGCTTTCATATTGATAGAACACCTGAAGGCCCAACAAGGCAGCATCAATTTCAAACAATTAAACGCCGAGTTGAGAGCAGGCACCTGACCCTGACTTAGTCGGAATATTGGTCGCGAAACTGTCGGCAATGCGCATCCAACTCGGGGTAAAACACCAGGAAATCTGCCGAGAAATCCGCCATTTTCTCAAAAAAATACGCCAGCAGCCCCTCGCCGTCGATAGGCCGCAACAGCCGTTTGGCAAAGGTTCGCATCACCCATTCCAGGCCCTCGCGCTGCCGGTAGCCATGCAAAAACCGGCCCGCCCGCATGTGCGGCCAACGCCGCTGCAACTCCTCCGGCATATCGGGCGAACCGGCCTCCAGGCTGGCATACGCCCAGTCGGCAAAGACATCAAAAGGCAGTCCCGGCGCCACCGTAGCCCAATGGTTGCACAACAAGTGGTCAAACAAAATATCCACCACCGGGGCTGAGTAGCGACCGGCAAATGGCCGTATCCGATCCACATTTTGGTGGACCAGAGGATGCTTGTCGGTAAACGTATCGATGGCGCGGTGCAACAAAATACCTTTCCGGATCCCGGCGGGATATTGTTGCCAGGCTTTGCCCTTGACAAAATCACCCATAAAATTGCCGGTTAGCAAATCCGGCTCAGGATAAGACAGGAGACAATGCGCCACATGATTCATACTCGATCTTGGTGAGTTACCCGGAAACGACTTTGTTTTAGGTTTTTCCCTTTCTGCAAACTTCCGGAATGTTCTTTTACCTTTGCGGCCGCTTTGGCTAAACGTCCGCAATCTGTGGACCAATTTGCGCATTTCAATGAAAATCAGAGTAAAAATCTGTTGCATCGGCAGCCCGGAAGAAGCCCGATTGGCTATTTCCTTCGGGGCGGCGGCCTTGGGCCTGGTTGGGCAAATGCCCAGCGGCCCTGGGGTCATTTCCGATGCGCGCATTGCTGAAATCGCAGCCCAAACACCTCCGGGCGTCGCTACCTTTTTGTTGAGCAGCGAAACCTCCGGCCCGGCCGTGCTCGCCCACCAACTGCGCACCCATACCAACACCCTGCAACTCGTCGACCAGGTCCCAACCAGCACCTACCATGCCGTCCGGACAGCCTTGCCTGCTCTAAAAATCGTGCAGGTCATCCATGTGCTCGACGAAGCCTCTGTCGGAGAAGCATTGGCCGCAGCCGAATATGTCGATGCCCTGCTGCTGGACAGCGGCAACCCGAAGCTCAGCGTGAAAGAGCTGGGCGGCACAGGCCGCACGCACGACTGGTCGCTGAGCCGCCGGATTGTGGAGCAATCCGCCGTACCGGTGTACCTGGCTGGCGGGTTGCATGCCGGAAATGTGCAGGAGGCCATCGAAAAAGTACAACCATTTGGGCTCGATCTGTGCAGCGGCGTACGGACGCAAGGGGCCCTGGATCCGTATAAACTGGAACAGTTTTTCAACGCCGTGTACGCCTGAATTTTACGCAACTAACTCATTCACACTCTCAGATACTGAAAATATGGCTCTTCAATGTGGCATCGTAGGCCTGCCCAATGTCGGAAAATCCACCTTGTTTAATGCACTGACCAGCGGGAAAGCCCTGGCAGCCAACTATCCGTTTGCCACAAAAGACCCCAACGTCGGTATGATTACCGTACCCGATGTTCGGCTGGACAAACTCGCCGAACTGGTCAACCCACAACGCACCCTGCCCACCAGCGTGGAAATTGTGGACATCGCCGGCCTGATCAAAGGCGCCAGCCAGGGTGAAGGCCTGGGCAACCAGTTTTTGGCCAACATCCGCGAAGTAGACGCCATCGTACACGTGGTGCGCTGTTTTGACGACGACAATGTGGTGCACGTCGACGGCAATGTAAACCCTGTCCGCGACAAGGAAATTATTGACCTGGAACTGGGTCTCAAAGATTTGGAGACCGTTGAAAAACGTCTCGAAAAAGTAGCCCGGGCAGCCAAAGTAGGCAGCAAAGACGACTTGAAAGCCCTGGAAACCCTCACCTTGGTAAAAAAACACCTGGAGAGCGGCCAGGCTGCCCGCAAATTACTGCCGGAGTTGGACGAAGATGGGCGCTACCTCGTGGTCAAGGAATTGGCCTTGCTGACCTCCAAACCTACCTTGTATGTCTGCAATGTGGACGAAGGCTCCATGCTTACGGGCAACGCCCACGCCGAGGCCTTGAAAGCCGCCGTTGCCGGCGAAAACGCCCAGGTCATCCTGATTTGCGCGGGTATCGAGGCGCAAATTGCCGAGATGGAAACCCTCGAAGAGCGCGCTGAGTTTTTGGAAATGATGGGGCTCACCGAACCGGGAAAAAATATCCTGATCCGTGCTTGCTACTCCCTGCTCAACCTGATCACCTATTTCACCGCCGGTGAAAAAGAAGTGCGCGCCTGGACGGTGCGCAAAGGCGCCAAAGCGCCAGAGGCTGCCGGTGTGATCCACTCCGATTTTGAAAAGGGATTTATCCGGGCAGAAGTCATTAAATACCAGGATTTTATCACCTACGGCTCAGAGCCGAAAGTGAAGGAAGCCGGCAAAATGGCCGTGGAAGGCAAGGAATATGTGGTGACCGACGGCGATATCATGCACTTCCGGTTCAACGTATAAGAGCCCGTTTGAGTTTTAACCGTAGTCCAGCAACTAAAATTCAAACAGGCTCTAAGCCATGCACGCTAGCATCGACACCATCATTTTTGATCTGGGGGGCGTCCTGATCGACTGGAACCCGGATTACCTGTACCGCCACCTGATCCCGGACACCGAGCGGCGGCGATACTTTTTTGACAACGTGTGCACCCACGACTGGAACGTGGAGCAAGACGCCGGCCGGCCGCTGGTGGAAGCCACCGAACTCCTGGTGCGAGACTGGCCCGATTGGGAACCCGAAATCCGGGCGTTTTATGAGCGTTGGGAAGAAATGCTGGGCGGGGTGCTTCCGGAAACCGTGGAACTCCTGCGCGAGTTGCGCGACCAGGGGCGGCACCGCCTGCTGGCCTTGACCAACTGGAGCGCCGAAACGTTTCCGGTAGCGCTGGAGCGCTACGAATTCCTGCACTGGTTTGAGGGCATCGTGGTGTCGGGCGACGAGAAAACCCGCAAACCCTTCCCGGACATTTACCAGATTTTGCTCGATCGCTACCAAGTGGCCCCTTCCCATGCCGTGTTTATCGACGACAGCCTGAAAAACGTGCAAGGCGCTGAGGCCTTGGGCATACACGGCATTCACTTCCAGCATGCCGAACAGTTGCGGGCTGCGCTCGCGAGGTAAGCAACAGTATTATGCCATCACCTGACGGACACGATACCGCTCCCAGGAATCCGTCGAGGGTCGCACACCTCGATTATTTGCGAGGTCTGGCAGCCTTGTCGGTCATGTTGTTTCATTTTGACAAATGGGGCAATGAAATCTGGGACGCCAATACCTTCCTGGGCAAATGCGGCGTGTATGCCGTATCGGTGTTTTTTGCGCTGAGCGGGCTCACCCTGTCCATCGCTTATGCCGACAAACTCAGCGCCAGTCCGGGCGCCTGGCTGGCCTTCTGGCGCACACGGTTCTTTCGCATTTTTCCCTTGCTGTGGGTAGCCACACTGGCCACTATCTTGTTGGATGAAACGCCCTACCCTATCCAGCGCATCTTGTTGAATTTCAGCGGCTTGTTTGGATTTATTTCCGCAGTGGATGATATTGCCCTGGGCGCCTGGTCGATCGGAGACGAACTGGTTTTTTATGCGGTATTTCCCTTGCTTTGGTGGGTAGGCAAGGCCGCCAAGCCCATATTTTTTCTTCTTTTTGCCATAGGCACCGGGGTGCTCGGGGCCTACGCCCTGGTTTGGAGCAATTCGGAGGCCACCGTGACGGCCCAATGGCCGGTGTATGTGCAAGCCCCGAACCATGCCTTCTTCTTTTTGGGGGGTATGGCTATTGCGCTGCTGCGCCCCGTTTGGGCGCCGGTGGCGCCGGGTATCTGGAAAAAAATCGTTGCCCTGGGGGCTTTATTTTTTTGGTGGTATGGGCCGGGAGAAAACCCTGTCGGTCTGATTTCGGGCCTGCACCGGGTGGTTTTGTCCGGACTGGTGCTGATCCTGACGGCTGGCTGGTATATGGCTGCGCCGCGATTTTCGGGGGGGCCGGACCGGGCATTGCGTTGGCTGGGAGAAGTATCCTATTCGTTGTATTTGTTGCACCCCCTGGTATACCGCTGCCTGAAGGCGCTGGATGCGCGCTTTTTAGACGGAACGCAGACTGGCTTGACGGTGGTGGCACTAATGGCCACATTGGTGCTGAGCCATTTCAGTTACCGCATGCTGGAAAAACCGGTGATGGACTGGGCCCGCAGGCGCTGGCCCACCAGGTAAGGATTTTATTTTCGTTTGGCCTGAGCAAACATCAGCATCATGTCGCCCAGAGTTTCTTTCAGGTCTTTTCGGTTTACCACCAGGTCTACAAAGCCGCTTTCCAGTAGAAATTCTGCCGTTTGAAAGCCCTCGGGGAGGTCGCGTTTGATGGTTTCGCGGATCACGCGCGGGCCGGCAAAGCCGATGAGGGCGCTGGGTTCGGCCAGGTTGATGTCGCCCAACATGGCGTAGGAGGCAGTAACCCCGCCGGTGGTGGGGTCAGTCATCAGCGAGAAATAAGGCAGGCCGGCTTTAGCCAGCAGCGTGAGTTTGGCGCTGGTTTTAGCCATTTGCATCAGGGAGAAGGCGCTTTCCATCATGCGTGCGCCACCGGATTTGGAAATAATAATCAGGGCGGAGCGGGTTTCGATGGCACGGTCGATGGCGAGCGAAATTTTTTCACCCACTACGGAGCCCATAGAGCCGCCGATAAAACGAAAGTCCATGCAGGCGACCACCAGCGGCAGACTGTTGAGTTTGCCTTCGGCCACGGCCATCGCGTCTTTCAGGCCGGTTTTGGCCATTGTTTCCTCGATCCGTTTGTGGTAAGGTTTCAGGTCGGTGAATTGCAAAAAGTCTTCTGAAACGAGGTCGTCGAACAAGAGAAAGTACTCTTGTTCGTCAAACAGGATTTCAAAATATTCGGCCGAACCAATGGCTGTGTGGTAATCGCATTTCGGGCACTTGTAGAAATTCTCCCGAAGCGCCTTTGAAGTGCTGGTTTCCTTGCATTTTTTGCATTGAAACCAAAGTCCTTCAGGGACGTCCTTTTTTGATTTGGTGGCGGTAGTGACGCCCTCTTTCAAACGTTTAAACCAACTCATGAGCTGTGGCTGATTGACCAGGAAATGCGATAGTACCGCGAGAAGCACGGTGTAACCCTTAGATTGGGGACATTCGGAAGGCAAAGATACGGCTAGTATTGAGAAAGTAGGACATTTGAACCTGCCCCGTATTTTGAAAAATTAGGTGGGCCGTTCTCACTTGTAAAAATTTTAGGTTGCGCCGCAACTTTGGAAGCCGGCTGGCATACCTTTGTCGCTTTCTGCTCCTATGAACTGGAAAAGCCTGTTGCCTTTGTTGCGCAAGGAATTTTTACTCGAATTCCGGCAGCGGTATGCCATCAGTGGCATTGTGCTCTATGTCTTCAGCATGGTGTTTGTGGTCTATATCGCGTCCATCAAGGTTTCTCCTCCCGTTTGGAATGTGTTGTTCTGGTTGATTATTTTGTTCGCCTCGATCAATGCGGTGGTCAAAAGTTTTGTCCAGGAGAGTGGCGCCCGCCAATTGTACTACTACCAATTGACTGACCCGGTGGCGCTTATTTTAGCCAAAATCATTTATAACACGCTGTTGTTGTTGGTGTTGAGCATTTTGGCATTTGGCACCTACAGCATCGTTTCCGGCAACCCGGTCAAGGACTACCCGTTGTTTGGCTTGGTCTTGTTGCTGAGCAGTGTCGGGTTTTCCATCGCCTTTACCCTGATCGCTTCCATTGCTGCCAAAGCCAGTAACAGTGCCACGCTAATGGCCATTTTAAGTTTTCCGGTCATTTTGCCGATTCTGCTTACCCTGGTGCGACTCTCCTCCATCGCCCTGCGTCTTATCCAGGATACTTCATATAACCGCGACATCCTCAACCTGCTGGCCATCGATGTGATCCTGATCACCCTGACTTTTGTCCTTTTCCCGTATATCTGGAAAGACTAAAATCGGCCGGACAGTCAAAAATAATTGAATATGAAAAAAATGTGGTGGAAATTACTTGCCGTGCTCCTCGTCTTGTACGTGCTGATAACGGGCCTCCTGGTTCCGCTCAAAGCGGGCATCCAACGGGTAGAGCCGGCCTACGCCCTCACCCGGCAGGCGATTTCCGTTCGTTTTTACGGGTACAATACGTTTTTTGCCAAGCCCAGCGCCGACCCGATCCGGGTATGGCTGTATTTTGATGAAAACTTTGCCCTGGCTGCCCAACAGATCACCGCGCTGAACGATACCATCCTGGAAGCACGGTTTATCATGCCCCGCAACCTCCCGTCGGGCAAAGAATCGGCCTACCTGAACGCCTTGGTCGACCATCCGGTGGCCGGCGCCTCCTTGCTGCCGGCAGCCGTAGAGTTGCGGCAGGACACGGGAATGGTGGCCATTGGGCTCGACAGCGCCTGGACGGCGCAGCCGGTGCAGCAGGTACATGTACAAACCGGCTTTTCGTTTCCGTACCAAAACGTGATCTATGAGAGCATCCGCAATACGTATTTTCACGTGCCGATGTGGTTTGTGCTCTTGTTTTTGTTTGGCGCCTCGGTGTGGTACAGCATCCGGTATTTGCGGGACCCGAAGCCCGAGAATGACCGCCGGGCGGCGGCGTTTGCCGAAACCGGGTTGTTGTTTGGAATATTAGGCCTGGTCACCGGTATGATTTGGGCCAATTATACCTGGGGCAAGCCCTGGAGCAATGACATCAAGCAACTGATGACAGCCGTAGCGTTGCTCATTTATCTGGCCTATTTCATTCTGCGAAGTTCCTTTGACGAATATGAAAAAGGCGCCCGCCTGGCCGCCGTGTACAATGTTTTTGCCTTTGCCTCGCTGGTACCGCTGTTGTACATCGTGCCCCGTATGTTTGCCAGTCTGCATCCGGGCGCTACCGGCAACCCCGCCTTTGGGAGCCAGGACCTCGACAATACGATGCGGGCCGTCTTTTACCCGGCCATCCTGGGCTGGAGCCTGTTGGGCTTTTGGGTAGCCAACCTGCGCATCCGGTACCAGCGGCTGTTTGACAAAGCCAGTGGGC